>CAKZUV010000120.1 GCA_937921555.1 uncultured Saprospiraceae bacterium | reverse complement strand
AAATGGTACAAGAATATCTTGAACACCACAGGAAACCTTCAGATAAATCTCAAGACAACTTTTTGCTTGAGTAATACAAAACACGACTTCTAGTCGTGCGTGAAAGAAACCCACCTACTTCTAGTAGGTGGTCGTTTAGTTTAGCATGATCATCAATGATATGTGGTTCTGAGGAACTAAAAAATAATGAGTTCTTTTTTAGGAAGTCAGATTCACAAAGCGTTGGTTATCTGGCAATAGAAATTTAAACATGTTCTTACTTAAATTCAAGTTATCAAATGAATGAATTGTTGTTTTTATCAAATTATTTTACGATATTAGTAAAATAATTTTTGCATTTATGAAACTATTACACACGCAAAGTAAAGAGGAGTTCGAGGCAGAAATTGTTGAGGTTGATAAGAAAAGTTTAAAAAAAATAGTTAAGTCAAATCAGTTTCAATTCGATTGGAGTAAGGAAGTCAATGTATTTCAAATTATAGGATTAAATGATGAAAGTCGTGAAGCTTTAGGATTAATTTCTATGGTGGACATTACGGAAGAACTTCGAATTCATATCAATTTGATCGAAAATTCTAATGATAATAAAGGTAAAAAAAAGAAAGTTGATAGGGTCGCCGGATGTCTTATAGCCTTTGCTATTCAAATTGCATTTGAGAAGGGATATCTGGGATTTACTTCACTTACTCCCAAGACCGAATTGATTAATTTATATATAAATAAATACGGATTTAGTCAATATGGGAGACAACTGGCCATAGAAAGAAAAGCTGCGATTAACTTAATTCAAAAATATTTATAAAATGAAATATAACGAAATATATGAGAGGTTAAGAAAAAAATATACAGACGATGAAATTGCTGATTCAATGATGATTCCTGCTGATCTTAGTGATAAAGAAGGAAAAGAATTAGCGAAAGAGATGAAGCGTATCAGAATGCAAAAACTGAGAGAAACATCTGAGGAAGATCAGATTTTATCGGATGTGATGAGACTGAGATTTCAAATGGTAGACTATGTACAGAAACAAAACTTCTCTTTCCAAAAAACCTTCGGAAGGTACCTGGAAGAATACATTCGAATTATTAAAAAGACCAGAAAAGAGATTGCCGAAGATTTATCAATACATTATACTAAACTGAGTAGAATTATAAATGATAAGGAAGAGCCAAATATTGAATTAAGCTACCGGTTAGAAAAGCATTCTGGTAATTTGATAAAAGCTGAAATATGGTGGAAGCTGATGATAAAGAAACAGGAGTTCATCATTTCGAGAGATGAGGAAACAAGAAAAGTTGAACAGAAAAAAGTTAAGAATCCACTCAGAGCTTAAAAATTAATATGCTGAAACCAACTCGTCAACTATATACTAAACAACCACAAAAAAATAAGATGAGTAAGTTTGGAATTATAGGTCTGATTGCCGTATTAATGGCCATCGCCGGAATCATCATTCAGACTGCTTATGATGACCGGGGATTTTACCTGACGGTGGGAGCAGTCGTGCTGGTAATTATCAGGCAGGTGACAAAGTCCGGGAAGCGAAAGATCAACTGAGTTGTTTTGATATATCATTGCTTTTAAACAATGAATCAATTAATGAAAAAAATAATTTGTTGTATAGGTCTGAGTCTCCAATTTGGACTGGAAAGAAATTATCGTTTTAGCGATTAAAATTTCAAAATTTTAACCCTCAAAATCTCCCAACGCCCGGTACACCATTTCCGTCGGCAATCCCATAATATTGCTATAAGTTCCCTCGATTTTGCTAATCTTACAAAGCCCTATCCACTCCTGAATCGCGTAGGCCCCCGCCTTGTCAAAAGGCTGAAATGTCTCCACGTAATACTGGATTTCCGCTTCTGATAATTCCTCCATCCATACCTTGGAAACGGCACTAAAACTCACTTTTTTATTTTTGGAAAGCAGGCAGACACCCGTAATTACTTCGTGGGTTTTTCCCGATAATTGCCGTAAGATATGCCGGGCATCCTCCGCATCTTTGGGTTTTCCGTAGATGGTGTCGTTCAGAATAACAATACTGTCTGCTCCTAAAATAATTTCATGGTCAGCCATATTTGGTCGTCCGGCCTCGGCTTTTAAAACGGCGAGATATTCGGCAACTTCGTTTTTTGGCAGCGTATCCGGGTAGATTTCTTCGACGTCGAGCGTTCGGATGGTAAACGGAATGTTGGCGCGTTCGAGCAGTTCTTTGCGGCGGGGCGATTTAGATGCGAGGATGAGTTGGTGGTTGGAGAGCAGGTTTTTCATGATGATAATATTCTGAATTAAAGCTACTCTGGCAGGTAGCGGAAGTTGATTTTTAGTTAAGGAATGGCAAATAAATAAGTGCAGATTCTAGGCGAACTATTTTTGCCTCAATCAAAGAATCAAAATGGGAGTTATGCTGTGTATAATGACCATTTTGTTGATGCAGAGTGAGGCAAAAAGAGGAAGTATAGAATCGTACTTTATTTATTTAACATTCCTAACCGCAAAAGTAAGCATTAATTTAAAATCGGGTAAAGAACCAGTACGATGGAAGAGGTAGCGCAATATCACCCATTTTCCGGAATGCTTGAAACCGAGCGATGTAAACATAGCAAACCCGCAGGGCGGGTTTGTATTCCCACCCCCTGTGCGAGGCCCAATGTCTCGCTCCTGGCCGCTGCGTTGAGAAGAGGCAATGCAGTGGCCATCCAGACCGGACCGCAGGACGCGATCCCCAGGGAGAGAAGACCCTAATTTTTTCGCAAACGTCTTTGCGGCGAATCAGAAAATCGTACCGATTGCTTAAAGGTCGTTACTAAGATGCTCGGGATGCCGAAATTCCATAAAAAAAGTCGAACTTTTTTTAAATAAAAGATTTTTGCTGTTGATTTTTGGGGGTAAAAACCACGTTTTATCCTACCCAAACCTCCAGCAACAAATACAAGATTCCGCCCAGCATGATTAATTTGGTCAGGGTACTCAACTGGTGAAACTCCCGGACCGATTGTGCTTTTCCCAGCAAGAGTAAAGAAATTTTGATTGGAATAACAACACCCACCAGAATATATCCCAGTTGTACAAATCGCCCGGTGATATATAAAAGGTAGGCACCGAAAATAGTAGTCAGCAATAAACTAATCGCAAAAAAAGCCGCAATCGTTTTTGATTTTTTTATACCAAAAACAATTGGCAGCGTCCGGCAGTTGTCCACCTCATCTCCGTAAACATCCTCCATGTCTTTGACAATTTCCCGGTACATCGTACTCAAAAAAGCAAAGGTCGTGTAAGCCGTAAAAGTACCGATGATGTTGATATACGGAACCGGTGCTTCCTGCATCAAATCCGGCCAGTACCCCGATTCTCCTACCACCACGACAACTGCTACGAGGGCACAAAACAAAGCAACTACAAAATTGCCAATTAGGATTTTTTTCTTCCAGCTCCGCGAATACCAGTACATCATCAGGTTGGCAAGAATATATCCAGGCAACCAAAACCAGGCTCCGGTACGGGTGTTCAGCCAATTAATACAAAGCAGTCCGGCCAGCATAAATCCAATATACCACCGATAAGCAGCCTTTTCTGAAAGGTGTTTCCCCACAATCATCCGTTCAGGTTTATTCAAAGCGTCAATTACCTGATCGTAAATATCATTGATGACGTAACCGGCGGCAGCCGTAAATAGGGTAGCCAAAGTTAATGCACAAAAATCCAGCATGTTGAGCGTAGGGGAGAAATTCGCGGATTCCAGCTGCGTTACCAAAACATAACGGTATAACAAGTATTGCGTCAACAGCACAATTACCAGATTCGGCCAGCGAATAAGTCGGAAAAGATACATGGTACAAAGATAGACGGATTATTTGATTATTGGATGTGCGGATTTGTCGATATGCGGATTATCCGATTATTCGATATGCGGATTTTTTGATGTGTGGATTCTTTGATGTGCGGATTTGTCGATATGCAGATTTGTTGATATGCGGATTATCCGATGTGCGGATTTTTTGATTATTGTATTTGCGGATTTTTTGATTTAATTATTGCTAATAATAGACCGGGAAAAAAACTCAAAATCTCCGTTTCAGAATTGGGGTACAATTATAGGTTATTTTGCTTTGCGGATTCGTTTAATTGATGTGTGAATAATGACGTATGAGTGTATGAATTTGTGGATCATTTTTATGCAATTCTACAAATCAAAAAAATCCGCATATCCGCACATCCCCGCATTAAAAAATCCGCACATCTCCACATCCGAACATCTCCACATCAAAAATTCAATCCATCCACCGTCCGTGCAATCGCAGTACTTTCTCAATAATATCCCGTACACAACCCTGACCACCATTGAAGGGAGAAACATACTGTGCAATTTCCTGAATCTCGATGGCCGCGTCGTTAGGACAAGCGGGAATTCCTACCAGGCGCATCAATTCGTAATCCGGAATATCATCGCCCATAAAAACAATTCCTTCCGGGTCGAGTTTATTGTTTTCAACGTAGTCGAGGTATATTTCTTTCTTGTTTTTAGCATTATAAAACATATCCTGAATCCCCAAACCCGCCAGTCGTTGTTCCACGCCGAGGGGTTTTCCACCGCTGATAATTGCAACTTTATAACCCTGTTTGATTGCATGCTGCAACGCGTAACCATCCTTAACAAACATTTTGCGTAACAAAGCACCATCCGGTTGGATGAGCAATTCGCCGTTGGTCAGCACGCCGTCGACGTCGAAGATAAAAGTATCAACCAGTTTAAATTTTTCCAGGAAATTCAATTATTGTTGAATTGTTGAAGCGTTGATTTGTTGAATCGTTTTTGATTCTAAACAATATTCTTCCGTGATAAAATAGTTTTTCAAAGTAGATCGTACATCAAGTTAAAACGCCCGGATTTTTTACGTCAAAAGATTTACACGTTAAAAACGATTCAACAAGCGAAGCGCCTCAACACCTCAACAAGCGAAGCGATTCAACGCCAATGCCAACGCCAACACGCGCAGCGCAACCTACTTATTCCCATCCCGCCATTCGTACACCCACTTAGCCTGAATCATTTCCAGGTGTCCCTCGCTCGAATCCTCGCGTTTACCTTCGAAGTTAGGAATCTCTAAAATCCATTCCAGCAAGTCGGTAAAACGAATCCGGTAAATTTTACCTTCCGTAAATTCGTCGCCGAAGCGATCGTACAAAGCCATCGCAATATCCTCGTGGTCGGTCCATTCGATTGGTAGATCATTTATATCCTGAAAACCCATAATGTTAATTTGAAAATCGTGTAAATGAAGTTAGATGATGATGATTGGTAAAAATTAGTGTTCGTGACCGATGATTTGTTTCTGGTCGGGAATTTTCACCTCGATTTCTGCGTCGTCTTCCAGGATGACACACTGACATCCCAGTCTTGAGTCGATGGTAGGGTTGATGGCCCGGTCTATAAAATCTTCCTCTCTATCCGAGATTTCCTCCAGCGCCTCCTGACCTTTTTCTATGTATACGTGGCAGGTGCTACAAGCACAAACCTCCCCACAGTTATGATTTAGATGAACATGATTGTCCTCTGCTACCTCTAAAATAGATAGTCCCCTTAAGACGTTTTCAACCGTTACGGGCTGAATATCTTTGTCTTCAAAAGTAAATTTTACGGTTGCCATTGTTTTTTTGAATTTGCTGCAAATGTAGGTTTAATCAAAGATCTAAACAAGCAGAGCGCCAAAATGTTTCCACTTACACCCACTGAAAATGATCAACCGTTCTTCCCTAAAAATGTAAAGTCGTCTAGGCTCGAGGCTTAGACGACTACTACAACAAATTATAATCCCATGAACATATACAATTAAGGGCCGATTTCCTTACGGCTGCCTCCTTTCTGCTCTTCACACTACAATAATAAGGGGTATTCTTTCCTGGAACAAAGACAAAATTTTAATAATGTGAAAATTTAATTTATAATATATTCTTTTTGTTGTTTTATAAAGCACTGTCAACGTGTAATTTTTTTCGCAGGAACTCCCATTTTTTTGAAATCATGTAAAAACTAAATGAAATAATTAATTGTTTTTCCCCCTGTTTTAATTGAAAAAAAGCGATAAAAAGGACGTTTCTTTACAAAATTCATCCAAAAATCATCACTAATTTTCATTTCTCCTTAATTCTCGTAATTTTACGCCAGTCATTATTTAAACGCTAAGGAATGGCAAATAAATAAGTGCAGATTCTAGGCAAAAAGAGGAAGTATAGAATCGTATTTTATTTATTTAACATTCCTAAGACTGATTATTCTATTATCCCAATAAACCTGCATCCTTAAAAGATGCTAACATTGAGAGACAGAATAACCGCAAAGCTGTAAATTATGTCAACGTCAAAACGACCGACCACAGCGTGGTCGCATTATGTATTCCAATGATAAATTTAAATATTAAAAAAATCATCAAATATGTCTGATAAAGAAAAAACAACCACCCTCAGCCCGATCCGCTGCGAATTAAAAGCAGGAGTAACCTACGCCTACTGTCAGTGTGGATTCAGCTCCAAGGCACCCTTTTGCGACGGATCACACAAAGGCAGCGGCATTGGCCCCAAAATGTTTACCGTCCCCGAAGACCGCACTGCCGGTATCTGCAACTGTAAACTGACAAACAATGCCCCTTTCTGCGACGGAACCCATAAATCGGCCAAGTAGCAGCAGCAATTAATAAGAATAAATCAATATTGGATATCGAATATTCAATATTGATTGTTCACTAATTCTAGGAAAAATGACTTTATAACACCATCACCTTGCTCCTTTTCCTGTCCTTCCTTTTCTGGTCCTGTGCCTTTGCCATGGCGCATACTTATGTTTTCTATCCACTGTTACTAAAAATCCTGGCGGGAGGAAAAGTACTGCCGACGCACGCCTGCTACACAGAGGACGATGCCCCTCACGTAATCGTCCTCATGGCTGCCTACAACGAAGCCGCTGTTATCACTCAGAAACTGGAAAGTCTGCAGGCACTCCATTATCCGCCGGATAAAATAAAGATACTCATTGGTTCCGACAACAGCACCGACGGGACCAACGAAATCATTCAGAAATTTGCCGCGACCGATCCCCGCATTCAGCTCCACGCTTTCACCGAGCGCAACGGCAAACCCCGCATCATCAACCGCCTCGTTGCCGCCGTAAAAAAAGAACAACAACTGACTTCCGATCTGCTTTTTCTGATGACCGATGCCAGCGTGATGCTCTTCCCGGATACCCTGCGCAATCTGGTTCGTCACCTGCGGGACCCGAAAATTGCGCTCGTTGACACACACCTACAGAGCCAACCCGCCGGGGCCGCCGGAATTGCGGTTTCCGAAGGGCAGTACGTCTCCGGAGAAGTAATGCTAAAACACCGGGAAAGCATATTATGGCGGCGCATGATCGGTCCGTTCGGAGGCTGTTATTTGTTGCGGAGCAGTTTTTATGTGCCCGTTCCCCCAAAATTTTTGGTCGATGATTTTTATATCGCAATGAAAGTTTTCGAAAAGGGGGGAGGAGCGATCAACGATCTGGAAGCCCGCTGCTACGAATCCAGCTCGGACGAAATCAGCGAAGAATACCGCCGTAAAGCCCGGATTGGTGCCGGTAATTTCCAGAATTTGCAAACCTTTAAACATCTGCTCTGGTCGGGAGACGGGCCGCTGGCCTTTGCCTTTACTTCCCATAAAATCCTCCGGTGGAAAGGACCATTTTTTATTATCTTTGCATTTATCAGCAGTACAATTCTGACGTTGGCCGGCAACTTATTCTACCTTGGGTTGTTGCTAATTCAGATAAGCGTATGGATCATTCTGCCAGTGATAGATTTGATATTATGGAAATGTAATATCCACTTAAAACCACTGCGAAACCTGCGTTACTTTGTGTTCATGAACTTAGCATTACTACATGGATTTTTTAAATACCTTAACGGAATCAAAACCAATGTCTGGCAACCAACAAAAAGAAATTGAAGAAGTATTAACTCTTAATACGATCGAAGAGGCCATCGAGGCCATCAAAGCGGGAGAAGTAATCATCGTTGTCGACGACGAAGACCGCGAAAACGAAGGGGACTTTATCTGCGCCGCCGACTGTGTGACGCCTGAAATTATCAACTTTATGTCTACCCACGGACGGGGTTTGATTTGTACGCCCATCGAAGAAAAAAGAGCGGACGAGTTACAACTCAACATGATGGTGGCCCAGAATACGGACCTCCACGAAACCGCTTTTACCGTTTCTATTGATCTGATCGGTCAGGGTTGTTCCACGGGCATTTCTGCCTACGACCGGGCCACGGGCATCAAGGCATTGATTGATCCGAAAACAAAACCTTCTGATTTTGCCCGGCCGGGCCATATTTTTCCCTTGCGGGCAAAAGCGGGTGGGGTATTGCGGCGTACCGGACATACTGAGGCTACGATTGATCTGGCTCGGATGGCTGGATTTGCTCCGGCGGGAGTTGTCGTGGAAATCCTGAACGAAGACGGCACGATGGCCCGTTTGCCACAGCTGCGAAAAATTGCGGATCGCCATAATCTGAAAATAATTACCATCAAAGATCTGGTCGAATACCGGATGCGTACCGAAAGAATTGTCCACCGGGAAGTGCAGGTAAAAATGCCGACTGCCTACGGAGAATTTGACGTTATCGCTTACCGCCAGTCCACCACCAATGATGTCCACCTGGTTCTGCGCAAAGGCGCCTGGGAAACCGGCGAACCTGTCCTGACGCGGGTCCATTCCAGTAGTGCTTCCGGAGATATTCTGGGTATCTTGTTTGACGATCACGCCGGACAAGTGCAGCGCTCGCTCGACCTGATTAGCAAAGAAGGAAAAGGCCTGCTGCTCATCATGTGCCACGGCGAAAAGGGCCACGACTTGATCTCCCGCCTGAAAGAATATCAGTCAGAAACAGAAAAGGCCTCGACCAAACCGAACGCGATGGATCAAAGAGATTACGGTGTTGGTGCACAGATTTTACGTGATCAGAATATTTCAAAATTACGGTTGATTACCAAAAATCCGAAGCGACGGGTCGGGTTGACGGGATATGGGTTGGAGATTGTGGAGATTGTTAAGAGTTGAGATTTTTTTTGATTTTTTGATATGCGGATTTTCTGATTTTATAATTAGATAATTTTTGGAGCAAATCGGTTTGGTATGTTATTATCACCGGGAGGATAAGCATTCACTGTACCAACGTAAAAAATGCCGTTACAAATGGGTATGGGCTGATTTATCAGATGATGGTGTGGAGGTACAGTGTGGGCTACTTGGAATTTGAAGGAATGGCCTTTGGTTGGAGATTAAAGTTATAAAATGAACTACACAAAAAAACAAGGACAGTATTTAAGTTTTATTTACTATTACAGAAAATTAAATGATCAATCACCAGCTCATTTAGATTTTCAAAAATATTTTAATACGAATCCGGCGAGTGTAAATAGCATGTTGAAAATGCTGGAAAGTAAAGGTTTCATAGAAAGAGAAGCAGGAAAGGCAAGAAGTATAAAATTACTAATCGAAGAAGAAGACTTGCCGGAATTAGAATAACTTCCAGTTTGAATAAGGGCTAAAAAAATCGTTATTTTTAGAAGGGAAGCAAACTTAAAAAACAATGAGCTCCTTAAAAGATAAGAATAAAAATCAAATAACCGATTTTGGTGTCAAGAGACTGTTTGGACCAGACACAGCCAAAATATTCGAACAATTATTTGAAGCCACAGAAATTGCAAAATTCAGTCCGTAAGAAAGGAATGCTTACGAAGAAAGGTTGAAATTTTATAGAGATTTAAAAAATATGATCGATACAGCCAGAGAGGAAGGTCGGGAAGAGGGACGAAATGAATGTAGCGGAGATAAAGATATCGAAATCGCCAGAGAAATGAAAATGAATGGAGAGCCACTAAAAAAGATTATGCAGTACACCAATTTGTCAAAAGCGGAAATTGAGAAATTGTAAAAAGCCTGCCACTCGTTATTCCGCTCAACATCTCTTCCCGAAACAAACACAAAATAAATCCTCCCAATCTCTTGCATTTCTCCAAAATCACAGTATTTTTGCAGCCGGTGAGGGTCATACAACTAGCTCCCTCTGAATTCCCCCAGGGCAGAAATGCAGCAAGGGTAGGAGCGCGTAGCAGTGTGATATGATTTCTCACCCCTTTTTTTCCCTTTCACCCTTTATTTTCTCATAATATGAAATTTTTTATTGATACGGCCAACCTCGATGACATCAAGGAGGCGAAAGACCTTGGTATCCTGGACGGAGTTACCACCAATCCTTCGCTGATGGCCAAAGAAGGTATTACCGGAACTGCCAAAATAAATAAGCACTATGCTAAAATTTGTGATATCGTGGCGGGAGATGTTAGTGCGGAAGTTATCTCCACAGATTACAAAGGAATCGTTGCTGAAGGTAAAAAACTCGCAAAGATTGCCCCGAATATCGTCGTGAAAGTTCCCATGATCAAAGAAGGAGTCAAGGCGATTCGCTATTTTTCGGATAATGGTATTCGTACCAACTGCACCCTGGTCTTCTCTGCTGGTCAGGCGATCCTCGCTGCCAAAGCAGGTGCTACGTATCTTTCCCCGTTTGTCGGTCGGATCGATGATACCAACTGGGACGGAATCCAATTGATCGAAACCATCGCCGATATCTACGAAATTCAGCAATACGAAACCGAAATTCTCGCGGCTTCCATTCGTAATTCCAAATCTATCGTTGATTGTGCACTGGCCGGAGCGGACATCGTTACCTGTCCGTTGAAGAGTATCATTGGATTGCTAAATCATCCGCTTACCGATATCGGACTTAAGAAATTTTTGGCTGATTACGAGAAAGGAAACAAGAAATAAGGAATGGCAAATAAATAAGTGCAGATTCTAGGCGAACTATTTTTGCCTCAATCAAAGAAGCAAAATGGGAGTTATGCTGTGTATAATGACCATTTTGTTGATGCAGAGTGAGGCAAAAAGAGGAAGTATAGAATCGTA
>CAKZUV010000119.1 GCA_937921555.1 uncultured Saprospiraceae bacterium | reverse complement strand
ATTTTATTAGAAGTGCCGAATTCGAAAAATGCGACAGGCGGCAGATTTTTTGGTTTCGTTTTTTTTCTGCAAAAAAAGGAACAATAAAAATAAATTTAAATGTGAAATTTAAAAAATTGCAATCTGTTTGTTCCAGGGAAAGACCAGCAGTTTATTCGGTTAATTGAACACCCTACCTACTTGTTCCTGGTAACCCCTGCTATCATTAACGAAAGCAGAAAACCGAAAATTGCGCTCCGGATGTAACCAAAAATCGCCTGTCCCAGGGTAAATTCTGCTTCTGTCATTTCTATTTCATCAATGGTTTCTGCCATCTGGTCCGCAATCCATGAATCTTTCACCGCTTCGAGGCTGACTTGTTGCTGCAGGTCCGGCAGTGACGGATCCACAAAATTAAACATGATATACAGGAAGTCAAAGAAAAACAGATTCGCTACCAGATAGGTTACAAAAGCCACCGGCAATATTTCCCGAAAGGTCATAAATTCTCTGACTTTCCGCTCTTCCCTGGCCGCAAAAAACATCCCGGCCACGAAAAGTAACGTGGTACTCCAGAATACACTGGGACCGAGCATCACTTTTACATCATAGAAGTAAAAAACCAGCATATATAAGATGACCGAAACACCCGCCAGAATCCCATACCGGATACTTAATTTATATTTTCTCTTATTCATTTTATCATTTAATTTTTCCAAGTGTTTAAGAGTCTATCCAGATTTTCTGATTGTGCGAAATTAAGGTAAACTCCAAAGCAAAATAAACATAAAAAACAAACCTGACACAATTTGGTTGTATCAGGTCTGTTTCCGGCGTTTTCTGTAATGCTACACGCGTGGCGGATCTTTTTTCATGATTAATCCTACGATGGCAGAAACGATTATTCCAATAACCAACGTCGTGATCACTCCAGTTTGTGCCATGGAAGCTGGTTCCAGTCTTGCTCTGGCATCAATCAGCGCCTGTTCCAGCTGATCTTCCGGAACCATTGATTCCAGCATTTCTTCCATACTGACCAGCACCGAATCTATGTAACCCGGATCTATAAAATTCATGTAAATATAATTGAAAGCCATTGAGATGGCCATCGAGATAGCTGTTACTACAAATCCGATCATAATCACCCGGCCAATCGTAATGTATCCCCCCAATTCTTTGTCTCTGTGGTGTTTTACCGGAAAAACAATGAGGGCTACGGCTATCACCAATACCAGCAGGGAAGATACCATTTGAGCAACAAAACCGAGTCCACCGGTCGTGAGACCGGACATATTTCCAACCAGCGCATAGATACAATAAATCAATCCTCCGATTAGTCCGTAACGGATGGCGACCGGCCAGGGAGAAACGGAGGCGGGATCAACTAAATAATTTTCGTCGTCTAAAGTTTTCATACAGATATTGTTTTGATTAATAAATTTGTAAAATACTTTTCCAAATGTAATAACCAAAAACGGGCTTACCCAAAAAAATCGACTAAAATTCCTTTTTTAACGATAGGGAGTAAATAATAATGCGAATCAGTGGTTGAAAAAGGAATAAAGCTTCCCGAGGCAAGCCGTCGGGATATCGCTCAGGGCTAAACACTGTTAATCGGTAAATCAGTGAGCTTACCGTTTAATATCCATTCCCAAGTACCCGATTATTGGATGAAATTCTTAGAAAATCTCCACTTTATCATTATTGACCACTCCCAATATTTTACCTGTAAAAGTTTTACCCAGCAAAGAAGAGTTACGGGATTTACTTTTTATATTTTCTTTGGAATAAGTCCACTCCAGACCGGGATGAAAGATGGTCAGATTGGCGGGACTGCCTTTCTTGATCAGGGGTCGTGGTAGCTGTAAAATTTTACGTGGATTGATCGCCAGCATTTGCACAATTTGAGCAGCGGAAAATTGCTTGGACAGATAAGTATTTAAAAGTGGATAAACGGTTTCCAGACCAATAGCACCAAATTTTGCGTAAGGAAATTCTACCATTTTTACTTCTTCTTCCAGTGGAATATGATTGGAGGTGATGTAGTCTAACGTTCCGTCTTTCAGTCCTTTGAGTAATGCCTTTCGATCCGGATTTTCCCGCAAGGGTGGCAATACTTTCATATTGGTATCAAATTTTTCGACCGATGTATCCTCAAATATCAAATTCAAAACGGGCGTTGAACCTGTAATTTTTAATCCTTGTTCTTTGGCCGCCCGCAGCAACGCTACCCCACCCGCCGTAGAAACATTCGTTACGTGCAACCGGGAATCGGCGTACGCCAACAAGTCAATATCCCGTTGCAACATCAGCTCCTCGGCGATCCCCGGAAACCCGGGCATCCCCAGGGTTGTACTCACGACACCTTCGTGCAATTGCGCATTTTTGCTGATACTGTCTTCCTGCGGATGATTAATTATCAATCCGTTAAAGGCTTTTACGTACTGCAAAGACCGAAGCATCAATCCTGCACTTTGAATCGGATATTTCCCATCTGAAAAAGCCACCGCGCCGGAATTATGCATATCGTACATCTCCGTCAGATCCTCTCCTTTACACTCGTAAGAAATCGCCCCGATGGGAAAAACTTCTACCAAATTTTTACTTACCCTGTTTTGTAAATATAAAACTTCCGACTTAGAATGAATAACTGGCAAGGTGTTGGGCTGACAGACGATGGCGGTAAATCCTCCTGCTGCCGCTGCCTGCGAAACGGTTTGTAAAGTCTCACGGTGTTCAAATCCGGGATCGCCCGTCTGCACTCCCACATCTATCCATCCGGGAGAAACACAGGCTCCCTCGGCGTCCAGTTTTTTAACGTTAGCGGGCGCTTCAATCCGACTTTTAATTTCGGCTATTTTCCCTTTTTTGATCAGAATATCCCGCACTTTTCCATCGTGGGAATTGTCCGGATCAATGATGGTCGCTTTTTGAATTAAGAGGTTACTCATGTTGGGTTTTGAGTTTTGGGTTTTGAGTTTTGAGTTTTGAGTTTTGGGTTTTGAGTTTTGTCGAATCTTATTAAGTCGTGATAGAAAATTATCTTATTAAGTCGTGATAGCTTTATACGATTAAGTCGTAGTAGTTTTTAAATTTTCACAAAGGAAAATCTTTTAAGCGAAAAAGCCTTTTCTTTGTTGAAATTAA
>CAKZUV010000118.1 GCA_937921555.1 uncultured Saprospiraceae bacterium | reverse complement strand
GTTGAGGCGCTTCGCTCGTTGAGTTTTGGGCATCATTTATGGATTGATAGAATCCAAAGTAAGATTTTTGTAAAAGGGTCAGCAATAGAAAAAGAGACGGAAAATGGATGGCTTCCCGGCGGGTGCTTCCAAGAAAAAGAGCCATCTCCAGCAAGTGGAAGATGGCCCAATTATTTTTTAAACTGGTTACAAATCGTCCGTCGGATCAATTCCATCGTCTGCAATTTCCTGTACTTCCTCGCCTTCGATGGAGATATCATCGTGTTTCTCTTCGTACGCTTCCTTAATGTCGTCCCGTAGATTTCCATCCTCATCGTAGTCGTCATCATCGTCGATAATATCCTGTGCTTCGGCGCGGGTCATACGTACCAGATAATATTTTTCTTCCGTCTCAAACGGCAGGGCACTGACGAATTTACCGGCCGCATTTTTAAAGGTAATTAAGTTCCTTTCGAATCCGCGGGGATAATTCAGTTTGATTTGTTCAAGGATTGACTCCTCTAGTTTTTCATAATCTTTGACGACTCTTGGTTTATTCATTTTACCATTTGTTTTAGGTGTTGCCAATGGGTTATTTTTTCATAAAATAAATACTAAATTTCAAGATTATCACGTAAAATCAAATAAATTTTTAATTATTTTTTACCGAACATTTAACTTAATGGCCACTCTTCTGCCGTAGGTCGCATTACTCGTCGGATCTTCTCCCCGTGGTATCGTAATGAGTCGGTTGGCGGCAATTCCATATTGTACTAAAAAGTTCTGTACGGCGGTAGCTCTTTTTCCCGAAAGGATCAAATTCGTAGCCGTATTTCCGCTTGGATCGGTAAATCCTTCCAGCTCAGCGTATACTTCGGGATACTGATTCATAATCTGTGCAACCGACTGAATAATCTGCATAGACGGAGCGTCCAGTTGGGCAGCTCCCAGGCTAAAGAATACCAGTTGTTTTTCCCGGCCAGCAATCGCTTCACGCGCAGTGGGTGATGACGGCACTACGGTATTGGTGATGATGGTCGGCGGTGCCGGAGTTGGCGTGGTAACCGGTCTGTTTGACAGATCTGCCAGTTGTTTTCTGGTAGCGGCCAGTTCGGCTCTCAACTGAGCGATTACCGCTGATTCGCTGGCATTCGTATTTGAATTAACCGAATTACTCAGTCTGGAAATTTCTGCTTTGATGGCCAGTAATTCCGCGTTAGAAGCTGCACTGCTCTGGTTATTTTGCTGCTCCAATAATTTTCGCATCTCCGCCATACCCTGGTTAAGATTTGCGACTTCTGATCTGAGTGCCTTTACTTCTTCCCGGTCCTGAGTATTGACGGGAGTGGGCATAACCACAGGTGCGGGTTGGGTCGTTACGGCCACTTCCTGCTGGCGGTTGATACTCTCTTTCAGGTTGTTGATTTCTGCTTCCAGCTTTTGTCTTTCCTGAGTATTCTCCTTCATATTCCGGGACTGAATCTCGTAGAGCCAGAGCTGTCTTTTGTATTCTTCCAGTTCCGAACGATCCTTGGTTTGCTGATTATTGGTCATTAAATAGTTGCGCATGGATTCCATCTCCCGGCGCATTCCGTCGATTTCGGCCTGCGAATTGTCGTTGGTAATATTGGCATTAACCGGATCTCTGGTGGCCTGAATCTGCTTTTCAATTTCGGTCATGGCCAACTGAAAATCAGCCCGCCACTGCTCACTCAATTCATTATTATTTCTGGCCTGCGCCGTCCGCAAACTATCCAGTTCTGCCTGGACGACCGCCAGTCGCTGGTTCACAACGACATCGTTCATCTCCCGGTCATTTCTTTGTTCTTCTCTCAGTTTGGCAATATTGGAAGACAACTGACTTACCTGCCAGTACAGTGAATCGGTACGCGGATCGGAAGAGATGATCACTTCCCGTTCATTTTCAATAATCACGGGAGCCGGTGAAGGCGGAAGCGGAGCATTGTCAATTATCTGCATCTCGGTGGTATCCACGATGGTATTTTCAATGGTCAATGGTGGTTTTTCAATGACTGGATTAGAGATCGCGATCCGGTCCATTTCGGTGAGCGAATCAGTCGTCGTAGACAAATCAATCATTCCACCATGGTCAACTACTGGATATGTCGTGGTATCCGCTGGAATATTTACCAGCAGGTTGGTCGTATCGGATAATTGCGAGGACAGTAAAAAGTCATTATAGCTTTCCCAGTCTTCTCCGTCGAGCGGTTCCCACTTATTCTTATTTTCAGTAAATAAAACATCTCCGATTCGTGTCAGGGTGTCCACCCGGTCCGCCAGTCCCGCATCGATTTCAAGTTCGTCGGTATAATAAATAGAATCCATCGGCGTCACCACCCGGTAAAAGGTATCAATTCCTTCGGGCAGGCTATTCTGAACCAGTGCGCTGTCAGCAGATAAATCAACCGTCCACTGTAAGGTATCGTCATTGGTCATATCAATTTCAGGAATATCAATTTCTTCAATATCGTCCATATAATCATCGTCAGACAAGACCAGTAAGCTATCGAGATCAATGATGGGTATCACACTGATCGGTTGGTAAGTCGTATCGGTGCTGCTGGGCAGCGTATTGGTTTTCTGAAATTTATCCGTGTCGTAAAGGTCTCCGATCAGGATTGCCGGAGCGACGAACGGTTTGGACATTCTGCCAAAGTTATAATGCAAACTGACGGTAGTCAGATGCAGCCGGTCATTTTTATCATCCGTATTGCCACGATTTAAAGACTCGCGTAAAGCGGGGTTGGCCGCGTAGGCCTGTTCGGGAGAATCGAAACTGGTTAAAAAATTTCCACGAACATCGTCCAGATAATCGGTATTGGTAAAACGGAATAAAGATTCAATATTCAGACTCATTCGTCTGCACAAACGGAATTTTAATCCTGCACCTACGGTAAGGTGCAGAAAACGATTTCTGTAATCAACTCCTTCTGTCCTCAATGGTTCCAGATCCGTTTCAAAGATGCCATCCTGTTCGATGATATTTCCGGTATTTGTTTCATCCTGTACCGCGTCGCGAATTGTCTGATCATTCCAGTAATAATAACGGTCTCCGCTCTCGGTGTAGAGATCTGCGAAATTCTGAAAACTTGAAAAACCACCACCCACTACGAAGTAAGGAGCGAGAAAAACTTGTTCGGGCAGGATTTTATCGTTGGCCATAGACCAGACCCCCAGCAGACTAAGGTCATTGAGTTCGGTACGAACATTCAGCGAACGGGAAAAATTATCGCTGTCCGTTACCAGTTCGTTATTCCAGTCTACCCCACGGTCGTTGGCCCTGAATTCTCCCCGTGAAGCCATCAGCCGCAGAGACCAGCTGTCGCCTAAACTTTTACCAACAGAAATTCCATAAGACAAGAAATCGGTGTTATCAAAAACATTTAAAATCGCATCATTAGGATCGTAGAAATTACGGCTGAGATCTCCTCTGTAATTGGTAATACCGGAATAAACACCAACACTCCATTTGGCATTCTGCTGTTGAGCACTGACAGAAAACACGGCTAAAAAAAATATTATTACAAAAAATATAGTTTGCTTTATCATTTTAATCGGATCTAAAAGATGAAAAAAAGTTTACCAGTCCACCACTATTTATCCAATCCGATAGAAAGATTTATCTTGGCACTTAACCCAACAAAAGGACGGAAGAAAACCCGGTTTTCTATACCGGAAATGGTTCCGGTGTTGACGCTTTCCTCTTCGAGTGCTGCCGCTCCGACGTTAAAACGAATAAACTGAAACAATTTATAATCCAGTCCCAGGTAGATGGGTCTTTTTACGATTGGTCCGGTGATGGGTCCACGATCTCCGACGTCATTAAAATTCTTAGTAAAAATACCGAGCGTGATGGAAGCATTCCGGAAAAATTTGGGAGCGAGCGTACTGGTTGACAAAGGAAAAGCCAGTCCGACGTAGGGAGCGCGACCATATTCCAGATTGTCAACATCTCCGTCCACGTATACGGCACCGTAACCAACATTGATAGAAAAATAACCATTTCTACTTTCCGTTTTTACATCCGAAATATCATACTGGTTGATGAGACGTGAAATATCACTATTGAGCAAAAAGCGTACTTCAGCGTGAATGAGTGTTTGTAAATCTTTGATCAACTGATCGCGGTATTTGGCGGAAGCCATCGCCTGTGAAGTATTATTGGAATCAAATAAAACTTCGTTTAGTTTTTTATCATCAATCGCTTCAATCTGTCCTTTTACCAGATCAGAAAAACCTTCAAAAGGAATACCATTGGAAATACGATATTCGCGCAGCCCGTAAGTGACGATGGTATTTAAATCCTTCATCATTTCTTTGCTGCTCTTGGTCAATTTTATTTTTTTACTGCTGCTCTGCAACGACTGCCCCAGGTAAGCATCGAGATTATTTTTGAGTGCTCCGTAGATTTTTTCGCGGTCCGCGTTTTCTACTTTCTGAAAATATTTTACGCGGATATCATATTTTTTATTAGCATTTAACTTATAGTTAATGGGAAGTTTAAACGAGCCACTTTTATCACCTGCGCCCCGTTCCCAGTTGGCTATGTACAGCGGATCTTTAAAGTCCTTACTTTTCCCTCTGAAAAACTGAAACTCTACAACGTTTACATTAACCGGGACAGCACCGGTAAACATCATATCTTCTTCCGAAGGCAGTGGTTCAAAATTATTAAAAGTACGCATAGCCGGGTCAAAACTAACATTGGCGTATTGTCCGGAAAGATTAAAAGTAAGTAATGCCAAAAATAAGGTAATACTAAAAATTTTCATTTTGTGTGTTTTATATTTAAACTGAATACCCTGTTTGTATAGTTAGGGTTTTGATCGTTTTAGACGGAAAAATTACGATGATGGGTACAAAAAAATGTAGTTCCCTGATGAAATTATTTACGATAACAAATAATAAGTTATGCGTAACAACCTTTAAATCAATACTTTACATTTTACGCTTACACTTCTACTCCACTGCTGAACATTTATGCTGTTTTATCGCGAAAACTTCCGGTTTTACGCGATTTTCATCATAAAGTTCATTTTTACCCGATTAAAACGGACCAGTTTCCGTGTAGTTCAGTTTATTCTTTTACAAATTTCAACACATATTTTTTTTTATTTAGCTGATAAACCGCCAAATATATATCACCGGGGAGGTTGCCAAGATCGCTGAGGGTGGCGATATTTCCGTTTACCGGGCAGACAGATGATTTTAAAAGGGAGCCGTTGGTTGCAAAAATTTCCAGGGTGATATTACGGACGTCGGATTCGGGTAATTCGATATTCAGGACATCGGTCACCGGGTTGGGATAAAAACGAACAGATTCATTTTTTTCCGGTGTAAGAGTAGAAACAGTAGTTTCCTTATATACCCGCACGTAATCGATTTCCATGGCATCTTCGGTAAAACTGGCCTCAATAGATGGTTCTATGGCAAAATTCATTAACAAATACTGGTCGGCGTCGAAAGGCCAGTTGGCAGCCGTTTTGACAACCGGATCATAGATATAGTGGATCACCTCATCGACTCTGAAGACCATTTTTTCTGCGGACCATTCCAGACTATAGGTATGAAAATCGCTGGAAGCGGTAGGAATGATTCGCCCGCCTTTGTCCTGCGTATCACCGTGGCTGGAAGGCGTGTGCATGGCGCTTTGCACAAAATTCTGATTCCGTCCCCAGTGTTCCATGATATCAATTTCGCCACAGGCTGGCCACGGAGTTGTTCCGAACCCCTGGGTTTGCCAGTAAGCACCTGTTTCACTAATATTTTTGCCCAGCATCCACAAAGCCGGCCAGGTTCCTGATCCGGTGGGCAGTTTTGCCCGGATTTCTATTCTGCCATATTGAACAGCAAATTTAGAATTCAATCTCGCCGAAGTAAAACTTTTCGTAAAACCCTGATCGGTGAAGTTTTCTCTTTTGGCAATGATCCGCAGGACGCCATCTTCAATGACGGAATTATCGGTGCGGTTGGTGTAGTGTTGTACCTCGCCGTTAAACCAGCTTCCGCCGGCGGGCAACCGGGTTTGGTGGAACCACTTGGTATTGTCAATCGGTCCATCCTGTGAAAATTCGTCCGACCAAACCAACCGATCAAAAACCGGATCGTCGGGGATGGTAGTTTCGTAATAAAAGTCATCTATATAAGCGACCACCTGATCCGTGTTGTTTTCTCCGTTGACCTGAATCAGTACCCGGTCAAAATCAGTCCGGTAGCGTGGCGCACTGGAATTTTCGTCAAAGCTTGCGTAGGCATCGTTGGCAAAATCGAAGGTGACAACCTGCCACTGATTGAGACTCACCGATTTGACGACTTCGGATTGCGTAGTCCAGGGTTCGGCGAGTGATCCGTTTTGTAATTTTAAGGATACCTGATTATTCTGGTTTCCTGTTATCCCGCTGGAAGGAATGTATATTTTTATTGTAAAAACCGGACTGTAATTTAAGTTGATTTTTTCTGAATTTTGAAAACGAACATTCGCAAATTGTCCCCCGACGTCGTGGTAGCGCAGCACTTTGGCCGAAGTATTTATTCCTTCCGGAAAAGGGTTATTAAAACTGGAACTGATATTGGCATTGTCTCCTACCCACGCAGCGATATTGCTGTTCCCCTCAAAATCATCCTGCAGAATTTGCGTAATCGCAATCGCAGGCAAGAAAAATATTATTAAAAACAAGTAAATGCTATTTTTTTTTGTTGAACTCATTCTGTTGTTATTGATTTGGTAAAATATTAAATAAAGATACTAAGAACGCGGGAGGTTAATTGTTCAAAATCAGACATTCACATCAAACATAATAAATTTTTGCAGCTATAACAAATTAGTAATCTTATTACAAAATTTCTAAATATAAAAAAATTTTTGGTTGATAAAATCCAAATGTTCCTTTTACTGATTCCTCCATTATAATAGAAGAGAAATGTTAAGATGATCCGTTAATTACCAATAGATAAAACATTCTTTGTATATTAGATCTTATTCTGTGAGTAATAATCCGGAAATACAATTGTTCATTAGACTGGCAAAATATATTCCCGACTCAAAGAATTACAATAGACTTTATTCCATAATGTTTTGTAGAGATACCAAATAGAGATTTTTGATCAGATTGAGGCTCTTTTTTGAGTGCATAGCCGCGCTATGGACGAAAAAAAAGCTGAAAAGCTGGACAAAAAGATCCTTTGGGAGCATACAAATTATTTTGGAATAAAGTCTAATAGAACCCTCCTTTTAATCAAAACATTATTTCAATGAAAATTAAAGCGTTTCTCTCCATTTTTTCCGTTTTTGTACTTTTAGGTCTTTGTTCCTGTACTCCAAAAACCGCAAAAGTAGTACAAGCAAACAATGACAATAACACCCCGACTGTAACCACAACAACGACGACCGCCGCCACAACGACCCCCGAAAAAGTTTCCCCAAAAATGCACAAGCCATTAACCACCCAGGCAAACGAAACCTTTTCAAAGGAACTTCCCGTAGATCCGGACATCAGAATGGGAACACTCGACAATGGCTTAAAATATTATATTAAAAAAAATACCAAACCCGAAAATCGTGCGGAACTGCGGCTCGCCGTCAATGCGGGTGCCATGCAGGAAGACGATGACCAGCAGGGACTGGCCCACTTCGTAGAACACATGGCCTTCAACGGCAGTACCAACTTTAAAAAAAGTGAACTGGTCGATTATCTCGAAACGGTCGGTACCCGGTTCGGACCGGATTTGAATGCTTATACCAGTTTTGACGAAACAGTTTATATGTTGCAGGTTCGTACGGACAGCGCAGCTTTACTTAACAAAGGAATGCTCGTACTCGAAGACTGGGCCGGTGGCGTTACTTTTGAAAACGAAGAGATAGACAAAGAACGGGGCGTGGTAGAATCGGAATGGCGATCACGCCTGAGTCCCAACCAGCGGATGCTCAACCAGTGGCTGCCCGTCCTTTATAACGACTCCCGCTACGCACAGCGATTACCCATCGGAAAACCGGAGATTATTCGCAACGCAGATTATGCGACCGTCAAACGTTTTTATAATGACTGGTACCGGCCCAATTTAATGGCCGTGGTAGTCGTTGGTGATATCAACGTCGACGAGATGGAAACGGACATCAAAGAACGATTTGGTAAATTAGAAAATCCGGCTAACAACCGTCCCGTCGAAGCGTATCCGGTTCCTGATCACGACGAAACGCTGGTCTCTATTGTTTCTGACAAGGAAGCTCCTTTCACCAATATCCAATTGGTTTACAAGCATAAATACGAACCGGTAACGGACCTGATTGGTTACCGAACAAACCTCGTACACCGTCTTTACAATACGATGTTAAGTGCCCGGCTCAATGAAATTACTCAGCAGCCTAACCCTCCGTTTTCTTTTGCCTATACGGGTTACGACGGAGACGTGGGAAGCCTGGCGACTTACTCTTCTTACGCAATGGTACCCGAAGGTGGCGCCGCGCGCGGACTCGAAGTGATCATGACCGAAAACGAACGAGTTTTAAGACACGGTTTTACGGCCACAGAACTGGAACGTGCAAAGGAAGAGTTGTTGACCAATATGGAAAAGGCATTTAAAGAAAAAGATAAAACGGACAGCCGGCGTTTTGCCATGCGCTACGTATATCACCATCTCGATAACAATCCGATCCCATCCATTAAAGATGAGGTTAAATTCTACAATCAATACTTGCCAACTATTCAACTCAAAGAAGTCAATGACCTGGCCAAAAAATGGATTACGGATAAAAACCGGGTGGTGGTCGTCACTGGTCCGGAAAAAGAGGCTTCTCCCCTACCGGAAGAAGCAGAAATCCGCAGCCTCCTGACCAAAGTGCAGGGACAGGAAATCGCAGCTTACGTAGACGAAGTGAACGACGAACCACTGTTGGGCGAAACACTGGTAGCCAAACCCGTTACGTCAACGAAAGAAATACCGGAAATTGGCGCTACGGAAATGACCCTGGCCAACGGCGTAAAAGTTGTTTTAAAACAAACAGATTTTAAAAATGACGAAGTATTACTAAGATCATTCAGTCCGGGAGGAAATTCTGTTTACAACGACCAGGATTACAAGCAGGCCAGTAATGCGGCCAGAGTAATCAGCGAATCCGGTGCCGGTAATTTTGACAATATGCAACTAACTAAAAAAATGTCCGGAAAGGTGGTAAGATTAAATCCGTGGATTGGTGGTTTACGGCAGGGATTCCGGGGCAGTGCTTCACCGGATGATTTGCAGACGATGCTGGAAATGGTTTATCTGTACGCCACCAAGCCAAGGAAAGACAAAGAGGTATTAAATTCTTACGCGACCAAACAAACCGCTATTTATAAAAATCTGCTATCGCAACCCGATTATTACTTTTTTGATCAGACCCTGAAAATTAAATATAACAATCATCCCAGAGTTGGTTTCCCAACGGCCGAAGATATGGCCCAACTGGATATGGATCGGATTTATCAGATTTATCAGGAACGTTTTGCGGATGCCAGTGATATGACTTTTTTCCTGGTTGGAAATTTTGATACTGAAAAAACCGTCCCAATGCTGGCGAAATATCTGGGCAACCTTCCGGCGACCAACAAAGGGGAAACCTGGAAAGATACCAACGTAAATTATCAGAAAGGAGTCGTAAAGAAAACCCTAACTTACGGAGAAGCGCCCAAGGCACTCGTTGATATTACTTTTCACGGAGACTTTGAGTGGACTCCCGAAAACCGGTATCATTTCAAATCCATGATTGATATTCTGAGAATTAAGATGCGGGAATCTATGCGGGAAGATAAAGGTGGCGTGTACGGTGTACGGGTCAGCGGCAACACTTTTCAATTCCCAAAACCTGCCTATAACGTTACGATTTCTTTCAATGCCGACCCTCCACGGGTAGACGAATTGATTGAAACTGCCATGACGGATATTAAAAATGCACAGATGAACGGCGCCGAGGACAAGGACATGAATAAGATTAAGGAGACGCAGCGGCAGGGACGAATCAAGGATCTGAAAGAAAACAGATTCTGGATTAGTTCGCTGGAAAACGCCTACGTTGAAAACATGGACCCAAAGAATATTTCACTCGAAAGTCTGGAAGAAGGACTCAACAGTTTAGAGAGTAACGATATCAAAATGGCAGCCAACAAGTATTTTGACTGGAATAATTACATTCAAATTGTGTTACTGCCGGAAGCGAAGGAGATGGAGACGGAGACTTCGGGAAAACGGTAGGTTTTTAGTTGTTTAACCTGCCTTCCTGCGTCGGCAGGAAGGTCGTTGATTTGTTTAATCGATTAATTATTTGGACTGGCTTTAGGGGTCAGTGTACAGATCGATGATAACAATAAAGTAAAAAATTACGAAAGCTATCCTTTTGGGTGGAATAAAATTTTGTGATTTTTTACTGTTGCTCTTAGGAGTAACTCGCACGCTGATTTGTTGAATATTAGAACTTTCGTTCCAATATCCAACAAATCAGCTTTTTTATTTTAAGTAAATTTGCTTATCTAAGTCACGTTGAGGAAGAAGGTTCTGATGCGTTGGTAAACTTCTGCGCCTTGCAGGCTGTGTCCCAGTCCGTTTGTGAGTACCAGTTCTGAAACAGGAATGATTTTATGGTAGGCTTCGCTATCGGCAGAACTTGCCACGGTATCCTGACTATCGCAGACGATGAGGGTGGGCAGTTTTATTTGCAAACAAAATTTCTTTACCGAAAAATACCGGATCGCCCGTCCGGTGTGAAGTATAATGTACTCCCGGAGCGATTGCACGTTTCGACTACCCAGCCCGATAATCCGCGCATAATACTGTAACATCTGTTCCAGTTCCGAAGGAACGCCGAGCAGTGCTATTCTTTCCGGTTTAGGTCCGTCGTAGTGAGACAGGTAATAAGCCAGCGAACCACCACCGACCGAATGTCCGACGGTAAAATAGGGCTGAAAAGTGCGATGCGCCACGTCGATAAAATTTCCGTATAAAATCATATTGAAGTGTGTACCTTCCGATCCGCCGTGCGCCGGAGCGTCGATAGCTACTACATGGTGGTCATCCTCCAGCAGGAGCCGGATCAGTTTTTCCCACCGGGCAGAGTTTGATTCCCAGCCGTGTAACAAAAGAATTGTTTTCTTCCCTTTTGTATTCCACTCGTATGCTTTTATCTGGCCGCTCTGAGAAGACAACATTTGTGTGCATTCGGCGGTTGCCAGAAACTGTTGATCCAGCGGAGTCAGCCGACCGATCTGAGGCTGGCAAAAAAGATCAAATGCCTTCTGGGCAGCCTTTTCACGGGCAATCAGTCCAAGCATATTATAGTAAGCTCCGACAAGACGAGCAAGGGAATTCTTCATGATATTTTTTTTGAAAAAACTGGTGGGGACAGCAAAAGTAAACAAAAAATAAGAGCTTGTCCAAATTTGCCAATTGCAGCCAATTAATAGAAATTTAGACAAGCTCTAAATACGCTATCAGCCTCAAATACATTTGTTATTTTTGTCATTATGAAGCAGTTTATTTTTTATTTTTATCTAGGTATGCTTATGATTGGAGTTTCTTGTCAGCGCAATACCGAATCAACCGTGGAAGATTGTCCGTGTCAATGCGATCATGCCCGCGAAATTGATGATCCAAATAGTATTCGTTTTCTGGCAACCGCCGATCCACAATATAATTACGAAGAGATGAATCCCAACCTGTCCTCGGTTATAAATTCAGATTCTATTGGAGCCATCATCTCCCGCAAACTCTGCTGCGGAGATTACCGTGGGGTTATTATCAGTGGCGATCTTACCCATAACAGTCGTCTGGACGAATTTGAAAAATACCAGTCTTTTATTCGTTGTTTTAAACCGTACGCTTTTGATGGAATCGGCAACCACGATTATAGTTACGTGGGAGAAGACGGGCCCGTGGACCTTGCTCCTTCGCAGGAATATGGTCTGGATAAAATAATTCCCGGCGACAAATTATACTGGGATTCGGCTTCCATTCAGATTTGGGATGAAGTCCGGACGCGGCAACGGATTCCCGCCGTAGAGACTTCTTTTCCAAATATTCATTATTCCTGGGACTGGGAAGATGTGCATTTTGTTCAGCTCAATATTTATCCGGGCGATCAGCCGGTTTCCTACAAAGGAGCAAAAAATCCGTTCCGGGGATATACTTATTTAAAAAATGATCTGGAAAAAAATGTCGGAGATTCCGGTCGCCCCGTCGTGCTGGCGCATCATTACGGAATGGACAAATTTTCGCGCGGCGTGATGGAAGATGGCACCATTAGTCCGGAAGCAGAATGGTGGACTGAAAATGATCGTAAAAAATACTGGGATTTACTGCAATCTTATAATGTCATTCTAATTCTGACGGGACACGCACATTATTGCGATGAATGTTATCTGCCGTGGGATGGTGAATCTATCGGGGTGGGAAATGTAGGGCCTGATTTTATACCAACCTTCATTACCGGAGCAGCCCGGGAAGCGAAATACGTGGAATGTGCTATCGAGGGCGATCAGTTAACGGTGAAAAGATATTTAAATGGCGTGGTAGATATTGAAGAAACATTCGACATAAAACGGGGTGTCCGATAATGAAGCCCGCCGGGGTATCGCTCAAGGCTAAACACCGTTGTTAATCGGTAAATTAGTGAGCTTGCTCTAAAAAGTGTTTTTCGCGCAGAGGAGCAGAGAACGCAGAGATTCTATAACGTGTATATCTTTTATCGTGAACGCAATATATAGTTTTTTTTATTAAATATGATTAAGAGTTTCTGTTTTCGTGGTTTTTTAGAGCAAGCTCATTAGTTAATCAGCCCATCTAACGTGGTAATCAGAGGCAGCGCCCCGGAGAATTCTCTTGGATTTAAAAAGACAGGAAGCAAACGGCAAAAGCGTTCAATTCTGAAAAAAGAAATCTACTCTTTTTCGATTTTAGAAATCCCCACGTCCGGTGCTACGTATCCCGCTCTTCTTTTCATTAAATAAGATTCGTAGCCGTCCGTAGATTTGTTATGCATAATTTCCCAGCCATTGCGGTACATATAGTTAAGCACATCTACGATTCCGTTGAATTCGATGGGCGTACCATTGCGATTGGAAATTCTCCAGCTGGAATTATTATCCTTTTCAGACATCTGACCATAATCTACCAATGCGTAAGACTTTCCGATAGATTTTATGGGTTTATCCCAAATCTCAATATATTGCAGGGAACGATCATTAATATCCGTTTTTCCGACGAAAATCTGTCCGGAGGAGATCGTAGAGACCAATAATAACAGTGGAAAAATTAGTTTTTTCATAATAAGCATTTTTAAAAAATGAACAAATATAATTCCATTCTACTATTATTAATAACGATTGAAAACAAAAAAAAAGTGTCATCTCCGAAATTCGGGATGACACAACAACATAACCATGAAAATACATAACCAATTCTTAAAGTCAACAGGTGTTCGTGTGTGGTACTGCCAACTTGCTAATTTCGTGTTCTACTGTGTTTTTGTTCGTTCTTAATTTTAAAATATATGAATTTTAAAATTTCATTATTGGTTTGCTTTCAAATACTTATATACTTTCAAATATGATACCAAAAACAAATATTTCTTAAATTAAATATTAATAAAAACAAATATTAATTTTTCATATTACTTTCAACTACCGTACCAACATGAAGTTAAATCTTAGATTTTTATATATTTTTTTTATTTTAACTGTAATTAGCTGCAAAAGTACCGCTCCGTTCGCATATCCCTTACAAAAATCAGCCGTTGCGGATCAGGGCATGATCGTCACTGCTCATCCGCTCGCTTCGGATATTGGACTCGAAATTCTAAAAAAAGGAGGGAATGCTGTGGATGCTGCCATTGCCGTCCAATACGCATTAGCCGTGGTGCTGCCCGTGGCGGGCAATATCGGTGGCGGTGGTTTTATGGTAGTCAGAATGGCCGACGGAACTACGAATACGCTGGACTTCCGGGAAAAAGCCCCCGGAAAAGCAAGTCGTGATATGTATCTGGATGACCAAAAAGAAGTAATTCCCCGATTGAGCATCGACGGACATCTTGCCGCCGGCGTCCCCGGAACCGTGGCCGGAATGGCTGCGGCTTTTGACCGGTACAGCCAACTAAAAGATTTTAAAACCCTGATTGATCCCGCGATTAAACTGGCTCAGGACGGTTTTGCCATTACTCAACAACAGGCCGATGGACTCAACCGTAGCCGAGAAGCTTTTATTAAATTGAATACCAACACACCTGCTTTCGTCAAAAAAACAGCATGGAAAGCGGGAGATTTACTTATACAAACCGAACTTGCTGAAACCCTGACCCGTATCCGCAACCAGGGGACTGCTGGTTTTTACGAAGGTAAAACAGCCGACCTGATCGTAGCAGAAATGAAAGCGGGAGGTGGAATTATTTCTTACCAGGATCTGAAAGACTACGAAGCTATTTGGCGACAACCGCTCGAAAGTACTTATAAGGAGTATACTATTATTTCGATGCCGCCACCTTCCAGTGGAGGACTGGCCCTTTCTCAGTTACTGAAAATGGTCGCTCCCTACCCGCTCCGGGAATACGGTTTTCAGTCCGCCGAGGCGATCCACGTCATGGCCGAAGCCGAACGACGCGTATATGCCGACCGGGCAATGTATCTCGGTGATGCCGATTTTGTTACCGTCCCGATCCGGTCTTTGATGAACGATGCGTATCTGACAAACCGAATGGCGGATTTTGATCCTGACAAGGCCAATGATAGTAGAATGATTGGTGCCGGACTCGTCACGCCCGTCGAAAGTGAAGAAACCACGCACTTTTGTGTCGTTGATCCGGCGGGTAACGCAGTTTCACTGACCACTACGCTGAATGGTGGATATGGTTCAAAAACGGTCGTAAGTGGTGCTGGTTTTTTATTAAATAATGAAATGGATGATTTTTCCGCCAAACCGGGTGTCCCGAATATGTTCGGACTGATTGGTAACGAAGCCAATGCTATCGAACCGGGAAAACGCATGCTTAGTTCGATGACGCCAACCATTGTCACCAAAAATAACGAGACCTATATGGTGCTTGGTACGCCTGGCGGTTCTACGATCATTACTTCTGTTTTCCAAACTATACTCAACGTAATCGAATTTGATAAACCACTTTCGGAGGCCGTTAGTCTTGGGCGATTTCACCATCAGTGGAAACCGGATGCCATCCAGCTGGACGAATTGATCAAACTGTCTCCTGACGTAGAGAAAAATCTTATTCAAAAGGGACACCATCTCAAACAAAGGGGTAACTTTGGCCGCGTGGAAGCAATTCTCAAACAAGCAGATGGACGGTGGGAAGGTGCAGCGGACGTACGGGGGGATGATGATGCGCGGGGATTTTGAGGATGTGCGGATTTGTGGATGTGCGGATTTGCGGATGTGTGGATTTGCGGATGTGTGGATTTGTGGATGTGCGGATGTGTGGATTTGCGGATGTGTGGATGTGTGGATTTTTTGATGTGTGGATGTGCATGACTGACCGATCCTGAAAAGGAGGGCGAGGTGCAACAGCGCGACCGGGGAAGGAACCACGCAAGCGGACGGGAGGGCCGTTTTTGAGGTGTAAATATGCGGATTGTTTGATGTGCGAGGTCTTTTCGTTAAAGGCAATCAAGGTGAAAATCTCAAAATCTCCCCTACGGGGCTGGGGTCAAATTTTGAGATTTTTGCCGTTTTTTCTTGTTTATGCAAGAAGGCGTATCTGGACGGGACGTCCAAACAGAACGCGTATCTGGACGGGACGTCCAAACAGAACGCGTATCTGGACGGGACGTCCAAACTAGCGGTAGATAATTACGAATTATTAAAATTATATAAAATGAAAAAACCATTAGTATCTCCATTGGATCGCAATGCGAATAAAGAAACTGCGGAGATGGCAGATTTTTACCAGGAAACGTTGGGCTTTACGCCGAATAGTTTATTTACCATGATGCACCGGCCGCGGATTGCATACGCTTTTATGGAAATGAATAAAGCGGTCATGGAAAATAAAGGACGGGTAACCAGCGGTCTGAAAAGATTACTCGCTTATTTATCCAGTATGACGGCGGGTTGCCGCTACTGCGAGGCACACGCCATTCGTGCGGCGGAGCGGTACGGTTCCGAACAGGATAAGATTAATAATATCTGGGAGTACAAAACCTATCCAGCGTTTACGGACGCAGAACGGGTGGTCTTTGATTTTGCCATTGCTGCTTCTACCATTCCCAACGCAGTGACAGATGAGATCGCAGAAAATTTACGGAAGCATTGGGACGAGGGCGAAATCGTGGAGATTTTGGGAGTGGTCGCATTATTCGGCTATCTGAATCGCTGGAACGATAGTATGGGTACGCAGTTGGAGGAACCGGCTGCTGAGGACGGGGTGAAGTTTTTAGGCGTAAAAGGCTGGAATCGAGGAAAGCACGGGTATTGAGTTGGTGAGTTTTGGGTTTTGAGTCTTCCATCAGTGACCGCAAGGTAAAAAATCATAAAATCTCCCCTCGGGGTCGGGGTGGAATTTTGTGATTTTTTGCCATTTTATGTCTCTACAATTTACGTAAAAAAATTATTAACAATTGTTCTGCGTCGGCAGATCGTCACTAACTCAATGTCCATAGACTGACAACTTAACAAGAGCTATATTTTTAAATAATTTAATGTTAAAAAAATGGCAATTCCAAAACACGATGAGATAAGAGTTCCGGTTTTAGAACTACTAAATAATGCTGGGACGTTACCCTTAAAAGCGTTTCTCAATCCATTGGCTCAACATTTCAAATTGAGTAAAGCGGAAGTTTTACGATTTTGGGTTGGGCATGCAGGTTGAACAAACCATCGAAATTAAAAAACTGGATATTGATTTTTGGGATTCCATGCTGGACGAATAATCCCTCCTCTACTCCACCAAACTCTCCACCTCTCCGTCGCCAAACTTCGTCCGTAACTGGTCCCCTTTCTTTACGGCTTTCGCCGAATTAACCAACTGTCCATCCTTCATCGTCAACGAGTATCCACGTGCCAGAACGGCTGCTGGATTTAACAATCCGACCACTTGTTCGATCTGATTGAGATTACGACTGGCGTGACCGACCTGTTGGGTAATGAGGCGGGGCAATTCTTCGGCCAGATAGTCGAGCATTCGCGAATTTTGTAATAGTACGTTTTGTGGTTGAATGCTTAATAGCTGTTCGTAGTCCCGGAGTTGTTGTTCCTGGCTGGTGAGGCGATCACCGATGGTTTGTTGAATCCACTGACCGATGTCGATTAGTTCGCTTTCAAAATGCAGATTATTTTCAATAATAAATGCCGCCACTGCGGTCGGTGTTTTCAGACTTTTATGGGCCACCAGATCGGTGACGGTTTCGTCCACTTCGTGTCCGATCCCCACGATAACCGGAATGGGACATTTGGCAATTTTTTCACAAAGTTCCAGTTGATCAAAAGCCATCAAATCCAGTCGTGCTCCCCCACCCCGCGTCAATACGACACAATCGTACAGATCGGGACGCAGCGCAATTTTTTCCAGTTGACTGGTAATTTCTGCTACGGCATTTTGCCCCTGCATAGCCGCCGGAAGTAAGGTACTATGAAATTTATATCCGTACGCATTTCCCGCCAGCTGCTCCTGATAATCTTTATACCCAGCCGCGGTTGCGGAACTGATAACGGCAATTCGCTGAATCACTTTAGGTAATGATTTTTCCCGGTTGAGGCTTAGCAATCCGCCGTTGTGCAAGGTGGCGATGGTTTCGCGCCGTTGCAGTTCCAGCTTTCCCATCGTATAGACGGGATCAATATCTTCGATAGTTAATTTGAGGCCGTACCGCTCGTGAAAGTCAACCGTTACTTTGAGCATCACGGTAATTCCGTTCTGTAAAAGGCTGTCAATTTCCTTCCCGATTTTACGACGAAGACTCCGGTAACTGCGTTTCCACATCACCGCCTCCGACTGTGCGATGATGGCTCCATCGGTTTCGTCTTTTTCAATTAAATTAAAATAATAATGTCCCCGGGATTCGTTTACCTGCGCGATCTCACAGGAGATCCACAACCCCGTCGGAAAATTGAGCGCGATGATTCTGCGGATATATTCGTTGAGTTCAAAAAGGGAGTAATGATCCATGCGGTAAAGATAAGGATAAGAATGGGAATCAGAATTAGAATGATGGATGTCGATGGGTCATTTTCTTAATTTCCTCTAATACACCAGCTAAATTTTGAGTTATTCTTCCTCCTCGTCCAGTAAATCTGCTTCGTCTATCTGGTCTACCAGTCTGAGTACCCAGTCAATTACTTTGGGGCTTAAATATTTGGCGATACCAGCTTTGCGTTGCGCTGTTTTTAATATCTTAATATTTTTATATCCGATTTTTTGTTCCTCCCCCAGGTCGATATATTCCTGCCAGTCATCAGCGGTGTGCATGTTGAATTGTCCTCGCATTATGTCCAGGTCTGTGGGATCCTGAAGATCGTATTTTGCCATTTTTAATTTTTATTTTAAAGTTGTTCAAAAACGGGACCGATTCTGTGTGTCTTTAGCAGTTTTTAAATGACGCTATTATACAGAAATCTGACGGCCCGTAAAATACTCCTTTAACTAAAAATAAAAAAGCCCTTCCACGGTTCTCCGCAGAAAGGCTTCAAAACTATTTAAACTATAGATTCTTATCCATCTGATCAATGATCAGAAAACTTATTTACTCACTTGCTTTTTCTTCTGTTACACCCCGAAAAACCAGACCTTCCCCGAAAGAGTCGATGACCACTTTTGACTTCGGCTCAATTTCATGCAACAGAATCTTCTTTGATAAAACATTCAGTACTTTTCGCTGAATGACCCGCTTGATCGGACGTGCTCCAAACTGTGGATCAAATCCTTTTTCGGCCAGATAGTCCATTGCCTGCTGCGTAAAGTCGATGGTAATTTCATGCTTTTCCAGCAACGTCCGCTTAACACCTTCCAGATGTAATTCTACAATTCGCTGAATGTGCTTACTACTTAACGGCTCAAACATTACTACCTCGTCAATCCGATTCAAAAACTCCGGTCGAACCGTTTGCTTTAAGCGGTTGAATACCAGCGTCTGTGTTTTTGACATCACTTTCTCAAAATTATTTCCTTCGATCTGATCAAACTGATCCTGGATAATATCCGAACCAATATTGGAAGTCATAATGATGATCGTGTTTTTAAAATTGACTGTCCGTCCTTTACTGTCCGTCAAATGTCCGTCATCCAGTACCTGTAATAAAGTATTGAAAACATCCGGATGCGCTTTTTCAATTTCGTCCAGCAATACCACCGAATAAGGTTTCCGGCGTACCGCCTCGGTCAACTGTCCGCCTTCGTCGTATCCTACGTATCCCGGAGGCGCACCGATCAGTCGGGACACCGCGTGTTTTTCCTGATATTCACTCATGTCGATTCGGGTCAGCAGACTTTCATCGTTGAATAAATACTCGGCAATTGCTTTCGCTAATTCCGTCTTACCGACCCCCGTTGTTCCCAGAAAGAGGAAAGAGCCAATCGGTTTTTTGTCATCCGATAGTCCGGTTCGACTTCGGCGGATCGCATCCGAAACCAGGTCAATCGCTTCATCCTGTCCCACCACACGTTTGTGCAATTCATCTTCCAGATGGACGAGTTTTTCCCGTTCTGATTTCAGCATCCGGGTTACCGGAACACCGGTCCACTTGCTCACAATCTGCGCAATGTCTTCTGCGTCCACTTCTTCTTTTAACATCAGATCGTCATTTTCCTGCATCTCCTGCAAACGAACTTGATAGTCTTTCATTTGTTCTTCCAGTTGTGGAATTTTCCCATACCGAATCTCGGCGGCTTCGCTGAAACGGCCTTCCCGTTCTGCCCGTACACCTTCCTGCCGCAACTGCTCAATCTGCTCTTTGGCCTGCTGAAATCCGAGTACAATTTCCCGCTCACTTTCCCAGCGTGCCTTCAACGCATTACGTTCCTCTTCCAGGTTGGCAAGCGTCTCGTTCAGCAGCTCAATCTTTCCTGTTTCATTTTCCCGTTTCATGGCCTCCCGTTCGATTTCCACCTGGCGGATTTTACGTTCGATCTCATCCAGTTCTTCCGGCATCGAATTCATTTCCAACCGCAATCTGGCCGCCGCTTCGTCGATCAGGTCAATCGCCTTGTCCGGTAAAAAACGATCCGCAATGTACCGGGTAGACAACTGAACCGCCGCTACGATGGCTTCGTCCCGGATATTTATTTTATGGTGTGACTCGTATCTTTCTTTTAATCCACGCAGAATACTGATTGCATCTTCTTCGTTTGGTTCGGCGACCATGACGTTTTGAAAACGACGTTCGAGCGCCTTATCCGTTTCAAAATATTTCTGGTATTCGTTCAGCGTCGTCGCACCGATAGCCCGGAGTTCACCACGTGCCAAAGCAGGCTTTAAAATATTTGCGGCATCCATCGCGCCCTGTCCTTTCCCGGCACCGACCAGCGTATGAATTTCATCAATAAATAAAAACATACTTCCTTCGGCGGCCACCACTTCTTTGACCACAGCCTTGAGTCGCTCCTCAAATTCTCCCTGGTATTTTGCGCCCGCAATCAAGGCCCCCATATCGAGTGCATAAATTTCTTTATCCTGTAAATCTTCGGGGACATCCCCATTTACAATTCGATTGGCGAGACCTTCGATGATGGCCGTTTTACCGACTCCCGGCTCACCAATTAAAATAGGATTGTTTTTAGTTCGTCGCGCAAGTATGTGTAACACCCGGCGGATTTCTTCGTCCCGGCCAATCACCGGATCGAGTTTACCGGCCTTGGCTTTTTCATTTAAATTAACGGCATATTTTTTCAGGGCATTATAAGAATCTTCTGCGCTGTGCGTCACTACTTTTCTACCTTTTCTCAGTTCGATAATGGCCGATGTCAACCCTTTGTTAGTCACACCGCTGTCTTTTAACAGCTGCGCCACGGGGTCCGAAATTTCGATCATTGCCATCAATAAATGTTCGATGGAAACATACTCGTCCCCCATACTTTTCAGGTGTCCGGTAGCACGCGTCAGTAAATCCCCCACCGAACGCGCCGCGTAAGGTTGTCCGCCACTCACTTTCGGATAACCCTTTACAATTGCGTCCGTCGCCTGAGTAACTGCGGCCATGTTGACGCCCATCTTTTTCA
>CAKZUV010000117.1 GCA_937921555.1 uncultured Saprospiraceae bacterium | reverse complement strand
GCCAAAAGGAAATTGATAAAAGTCAGAGGCATCGGTAACTGGACCGCTAATTATGTGATTATGAAATGTCTTCGCTATCCGGATGGGTTTCCCCTCGAAGATGTAGGGCTGCACAATGCACTCAAACTACAGATGCAATTGTCCGAAAAACCGGATTTGACCACCGTCAGAAAAATGGGAGATAGCTGGCAGCCGTGGCGTGGCTATGCGACTTTTTATCTCTGGCAGACGCTTAGTGCTAATAAAGGTTAAGGAATGTTAAATAAATAAAGTACGATTCTATTTTTTTCAACTCTTTAAAAAATTTTCAAACAAATTCTCAACCAACTCGCCAAATTCGTGTTTCCCTACCGAGAATAGTAAAACGACCATCTGAACAGATAACGGACTGATCATTTACTATTCAAAAATTAAGGATCTAATTGACTGATAATCAATTTTTTGTTTTTAATAAACAAGATAATGCCCCTTAATATCCCTATGGAAAGTAGCCTGTTTTATACGAAGTAGTCCGGTTTTATTACCGGATTGCTTCAATTAAGCGGCGTAAGATTTATTTCTTACGTCGCTTTTTTAATTATAAACTTAATTAATATTTGTTTATATTTACAACGTAATCCCACGAGAATTTAACTTAGTATGCAAATACTACTGGTTTTCCGATTACAAAGGAATGTTCTGGTACTACTTAATTTATACTAACTATCTGATCATTAAAAGAATAACTTATAACGTTTGACTGCTTATTTTTTAAATGATTCTAAACAAAAAAGATGTCTGACAATCACCTTTCTTTTGATTGTTTTAATACATCCTCTCCACTTTTCTACCACCAGCTTCCGCTCCTAAGAACCGCCACATAGCACATACTTCTGAGAACAATTGTTCAATGATCCCTACCCTTTATTTGTCACTGACAAATAAGGTGAACGTATTAAAAAATTGTTACTAAAATCCTATGTTATGCAACGAATTCTACTAATCCTGTGCTTATTTTTTACAATTCCAACCTCTAATCTCCTCTACGCTCAATGTGACGGAGGACAGATTACCGCCGACCACGGAGCGACCGTCGCCTACGCCTGCGTCAACGATGGGAATGACGATTTCATCTCTTTTTTCAACAATAGTCTGGCCATGACCGACTACGCTTACGTGATTACCGACGAAGACAATATGATCCTCGGAATCACCGAAGATGCCTTTGCTGATTTTGAAGAAGCGGGCGTCGGAGACTGCCGCGTCTGGGGACTTTCCTACACTGGTGATCTAACCGCAGAAGTCGGAGACAATGCCGCTACGGTAGATCTGGCCACGGAATGTTTTGACCTGACCGAAAATTTTATCACCATCGTACGTCGTGAACTTCAGGAAAGCGATCTGATGCTGATCTCCGGTGGACAGAGCAATCTGGTAGAAATTGAGGACAACGCAAATGCGATGGTCATGACTACGAACATAAACGGAATTTCCGAAAATTATGTCTACGTTTTACAGCGAAACGGCGGAAAGATAATAGCGATCAACGAAACGGGCGTTTTTGATCTGGCTACCCAGGTTGCTGGCACCTATTTTATTTTTGGTTATAATTATTCGGGCAATGTACTGCTCATGCCTGGTAATAATATTAATGGAAATATGCTTTCTGACGGTTGCGCAGTCAAGAGTTCCAGTCTGATCACTATTCGTAAATCTGTTGGTTCTTCCATTAGCGGATGCCTGGCAGATGGCGCTTTGGTGACTACTCAGAATGGCGCTACGATTGATTATGCTTGCGTAGATGACGGAAGCGATGATTTTGTTGGTTTTGTCAATACAAGTATTTCCGGCGTTCAATATCAATACATCATTACGGACGAAAACAATATTATTTTAGGATTACCTGAAACTGGTTTCGCCAATTTTGAGGATGCCGGAACCGGAGACTGCCGGGTGTGGGGACTCTCCTACGAGGGACGACTAACCGCAGAAACGGGAGATGAACTCAACAATACGGCACTGTCAGATGAATGCTTTGACCTTTCAGATAATTTTATCACAATCATTCGTCGTCAAACCGAAGAGACAGAAGTGAGCCTTCCGGACGGAGAGACCAGTGCTACTATAGATGATAACGACGAAGCCAGTTTTCAATTTACGAATGATGGTGACAACGACGCAGATTTTGTCTACGTTATTACGCGCCCGGATGACCGGATTATCGCCATTGTGGATAGTACTTATAATTTTGCTTTCGAAAAAAGAGGAAAATATTTAGTGTACGGATATTCTTACATTGGAGAAATTCAATTTAGTGTAGGTATGCGTGCCAGCGGGTTGATTTCTGACGGATGTTCCGAGAAGAGTGATAACTTTATTTTTATTCGTAAGAATACCGATGCGGCTCCGATGCCACCAAGCTGCACCGTCGACGCGGGCACCTTGTCTACCGACCAGGCAGAAGTCACCCTCTCCGGAGGAATCGCCAATATCGTCGCCTCTCCCAATGGAGATGCCGTCATTACCGGTGATTTCGATCAGGTTTATGTACTGACATCCGGTCCTGAACTGACGATTCGAATGATCAGTCCGGCACCGTTATTTACCGTAACCGAAGCGGGTGAATACCGTATTCATACACTGGTCGCAGAATTAAATGATCCGGCCAGTCCCGACTTTTTTGACGGCTCCGCAATTGTACCCGGCGTTTCTACGGCCGCAGAGGTACTCGAAGCAATCAACACGCAGGAAGTTTGTGCCGATCTTGATGCAATGGGTGTAGAGATTTCCGTCATCGAAAATACCGCCTGTGAAGCCGCTCCTGGATTATTATTTGCCAGTCAGTCGGAGGTGCCCCAGCAATTCCTGACCTTTATCTCTGCCAATGAGCTGGTTGCACCAGTTGTTCCGGTGGGCTATGAAGTCACTTATTTTGCCGCTTTCGGCCCTGACAAATTAATTGTACAAATGGCAGATGCGCCGGCTTTTATTGTAGAGGAAGCAGGTGATTATAATATTTTTATGCTGGTCGCAGAAACAACGGACGCTTCCAGTGCAGACTTTTTTGATTTGAATTTTATCGTACCGGGCGTTACTACTTTTGAAACCCTGGCACTGTTGATCGATATCACTGGTGTCTGTGCTGGTCTGGATGAACTGGGTACCAACATTACTGTGATTCCCAGCGTCAGTGCTGCCGCCCGCGTAAATAACGGGGCAACTAATAACTGGTCCGGAAACGAGCTTGAAATGACCGTTTATCCCAATCCTGCGATGGACCGGCTGACACTTCGTTACCAACTAGCAGAAAATAAGACAACGGAAGACGGACATTTTCAGATTATTGATTTTACCGGAAAGGTAGTCCGTAACGGTATTTTACCTTTTGAAAAGGGATGGAACGAATGGCAGTTTGAAGTGGAAAGTTTACCAGCAGGCTCGTACTTTATCAGCGTGGTACAAACCCGACTACGGATAACAACGCCATTTTTAAAAATAAACTAGCACTCAAAGGACTGTAAGGAATGTTACTTTGGTGAATAAAAGAAGTACTGATAATTTAATTTCAGTGCTTCTTTTTTTGAGTAATGCTATCAGACCTTGACCAGTTTCAGCGTCCCTACCGGAGCGTTGGTTGCGAAGTGCGCGAGGTGATGTTTGGGAACCGGAAAGGTTTTGATGAACCAGTCCTGATTTTTAAATCTTGCTTTTCCATCTTTATAAACGATCTTTTTGGCATCTTCCGTCAGGCCACTACCCTCCGCCTTTAAGATGGCTTCGCGAATGGTCCACGCCTCAAAAAAGGCACCCTCCTGGTCCCGGGCTTGTCGCAATTGCCGGTACGTATCTGTATCAAAAATAAATTCGTAGTCTTCCAGCGTTACCGGTTTGACAAACTCTACGTCTACACCGATCAATCCTTCCGTATTAAAGGCACAGACGACTACATTTCCGGCATGGGAAATATTAAACTGAACAGGGCCCGGCAATGCTGGTTTTTGTAATTTATTATAAAGAAGGTCTTTCAGATTAAAATCTTTTAAACCGTGATCGTCTAATCCGCGCCGCAACATAATTTTACCAAACAAAGCGCGGTGCCGATCCTCCCATTTTCGGTAACGCATAATTTTTTTACCCATCGCATCCGGAAATTGCAACAAATGATCCTCAAAAACGGATTCGGATAAGGGTTCTGAAAAATGATGTATATAAATCGTTACCAAAATATAATTTAGTGCGTTATAAGTATGTGTTGCCAGTTCGCCTGTTGGCTATTGGCTGGTTGGCTTCCTTCGAACGTAAAAATACGCTGGAGACAGGCTACCCTACTCATCAGCAAATACTCGAATTTGTCACCCATCCTAAAGTTATTTATCTTGCTGTACAATTAAAAAAAATGAAATATACACTTTTCTTATTCTTTCTACTCAATTGTTTCCAGCAGGGTTTCGCGCAAGACACTTATCGTTGGGCATTTACGGTGGACTTTGACCGTTTTAATGATTTTGACAATGGACTGGCTATTATTCAAAAAGGCAGGGAACGGGGATTTATTGATACGGACGGAAATGTTTTTATTCAGCCCAAATTCCATATTATTGATGCCTTTTCAGAAAATGTTGCCAGCGCCGGATTCACGGATTATAAAACGATGGATTCTAAAAGTGGTTTTATTGACCGCAGCGGAAATTTTGTCATTGATCCCGATTACGAAGTGACGAGTCCCATGCAGGAGGGTTTTGCCTGCGTAAAATACCGGGGTCTGTGGGGTTATATTGATAATAATGGAAAATGGAAATTGTTTCCAAAATTTGAAGAAGCCAACGTTTTTCACCGGGGTTATGCCGCCGTAAAAACTAAAGGTAAATGGGGTGTTATCAACAAAAGGGGCCAGTTTATTGTGGACAACGATTATGACTATATGCTCAATATGTCAGACAATTTGTTTGCGACCAAAATTAATGGCCTGTGGGGATTTTTAACGATTCAAAGTCAGTTTAAAATAAAACCTACTTATACTTCCGCTCAGAGTTTTCAGGAGGGTCGGGCGGTAGTCGAAAAAAACAGAAAGTTCGGGATGATTGACCCAACGGGAAAGATGATCATTCCGGCAAAATTTGATCGCTTGTTTAATTTTTCTTTTCAGTTAGCGGCCGCTCAGCAGAATGGTAAATGGGGATATATTGACAGCAATGGAAACTGGGCAATTCAACCGATTTACGACGAGGCCTATCCGTTTTCCGAAAATCTCGGACGGGTAAAAAAAGACGGAAAGTATGGATATATTACTACTGACGGCACCATGACCATTCCCAATATTTTTAACCGCGCCTACGACTTTCACGATCAGCTCGCCCGGGTTTACACCAATCAGAAAAAAGGATTTATCCGCTACATTCCGCCACCGCCACCCGAAACGGAAGCAGATAAACCGGACGCTGCGCCCGAAGAAATCACCCAACGAGCGATCAAAACCGGTCGCCGCATCAAGGTGAAAAATGCTAAAATTACCGTTCGGATTTTTGATTATAAAAAAATAGATGGTGATATCGTCTCTCTGAATTTCAAAGGTTCCTGGATCTTAAAAGATTATACCCTGAGCAAAAAATACCACGAATTCACCATCGACCTGGAAAGAGATCGCAGCAATCCCGACCTCAATTATCTGATGCTTTACGCCATGAACCTCGGTCGTAATCCACCCAACACCGCTCAGCTGACCATCATCGACGGACAGGAAGAAAAACAGGTGGTCCTGGAATCGGATTTAAAGACTTGTGATATTATTTATTTTGATTATTGAGGAGTTGTTTAATTGATTTGGTAGTTTGGTAATGCTCTTTTACAAGAAGCGCCGGCAAAAAAAATGATGAAATTTTACCCCGGCCCCGAAGGGGAGATTCCATCATTTTTTTACCTCGATATTTTGATAAGATATTTTGCGTTAAACGATTCAACAAGCAAAGCGTTTCAACAAGCGAAGCGACTCAACAAGCGAAGCGTTTCAACAAGCGAAGCGACTCAACAAGCGAAGCGTTTCAACAAATATTCATACCTTTACATATCATTCAAAACAACACCTTCACTATGCCTAAAAAAAAATATGAACTCGGACTGATTGGTCTGGGAGTTATGGGTAGAAATCTGCTACTCAATATGGCCGACAGCGGTTTTGCCGTCGCCGGATATGATAAAAACAAAGAACAGGTAGACACCCTGATGGAAGAAGCCAAAGCGTACGATATGTACGGCGCTCATAACATTAAGGATTTTGTCAAATCACTCGAATCTCCCCGCAAAATATTGCTGCTGGTTCCTGCCGGAAAAATAGTGGATTATGTCATTGATGATTTGACGCCGCTACTGGACAAAGACGATATTATTATTGACGGTGGCAACTCTTTCTTTAAAGATACCGAAACCCGGCAAAAGAAGCTGGCCGAAAAAAATATTCACTTTATCGGCATGGGTGTTTCCGGTGGCGCAGCGGGTGCTCGTCTCGGTCCGAGCATGATGCCCGGTGGCAATAAAAAAGCCTACGGTAAAATTAAAAAAATCATGGAAGCGGTTTCCGCCAAGGTAGACGGTGAACCCTGTATTACCTATCTCGGTCAGGGAGCAGTAGGACACTACGTAAAGATGGTACACAACGGGATCGAATACGGTCTGATGCAATTGCTGGGTGAAACGTACGACGTCATGAAAAGAGGCTGCAAACTTTCCAATGCAAAAATAGCCGCTCATTTCGCCGAGTGGAACGAAAATGAACTCGATTCTTTCCTCGTTGAAATTACTTCCAAAATTTTTAAGAAAAAAGAAAAAGGAGCGAAAAAACACGTGATCGATCTCATTCTGGATGCTTCCAAATCCAAAGGAACCGGAAAATGGACTTCGCAGGATGGAATGGATCTCGGAATGCCAATTCCTACCATCGACATCGCCGTAGGTACCCGCTATATTTCCCGTTTGAAAGATGAGCGGGTAGCCGCTTCTAAAATTCTGAAAGGAACTTCTTATAAGATAAAAACGGACGACAAAGACGCCTTTATTGAAAAGCTGCGCAATGCGCTTTATTTTTCTTTCATCGTTACCTACGCACAGGGAATGGCCCTGTTGCGCGAAGCATCCGAAGCTTATAAATTTAAACTTGACCTCGAAGGAGTGTCCCGTATCTGGCGGGGAGGATGTATTGTCCGGGCAGCCCTGCTGGAAGATTTCAGAAAGGCCTACGACCGCGATCCCAAACTGGTTAACCTGATGGTCGATAAAGACATTGCTAAAAAATTAAACAGCTTACAAAAGGATACTCGTGAGGTACTGGCACTTTGCATTCAGTCCGGATTACCGGTTGCTGCCTTTCTGAATTCCCTGGCCTACTATGATGGCTACCGCAGTGAAAGACTGTCGGCCAACCTCATTCAGGCACAGAGAGATTTCTTCGGTTCGCATACGTACGAGCGGGTGGACAAAAAAGGAGTTTTTCATACGGAGTGGGAGGGATAAGAGTATTAGACTTTTTTCTAAAATTAGTTTTAAAATTTTTATAAAATTAACGTAATAAAATGATGGATAAAGAAGTCCTACAACCTACGATCATTGTTATCTTTGGTGGCAGTGGTGACCTAAATGAAAGAAAGCTAACCCCCGCATTTTATAACCTTTTTTTAGATAAACAAATGCCCGAAAAATTTGCGATCATCGGACTGGGACGTACCAGTTTTACGAACGATAAGTTCCGGTCGATGCTGGCGGAAGGGGTGAATAAATTTTCACGCCGGGGTAAGATTGACAAAAAAGAATGGGACGATTTCTCTCCGAATATTTCTTATTTACAGTCGGACGTTTTTGAACAAAAAGATTACCAGAAACTTTCCAAAGAAATTAAGAAGATTGAAAAAGACTGGGGCGAACATCCCAACGTACTTTTCTACCTGGCCATTGCGCCCGGACTGATCGAACCCGTCGCCGTTAACCTCGGCAAATCCGGTATTTGCAATGATCCGGATTGTTCGCGCATCGTCGTCGAAAAACCTTTTGGCCACGACCTGGAAAGTGCCCAGAAATTAAACGAACTGCTCACCGGGATTTTTGAAGAAAAACAAATTTACCGGATCGATCATTATCTCGGTAAAGAGGCGGTACAAAACATGTTGGTTTTTAGATTTGCCAATGTTATGTTTGAACCTATCTGGAACCGCAAGTACATTGAGCACGTACAGATCACCGTTTCCGAAACAGTAGGAGTCGGCGACCGGGGTGGCTATTACGATAAGTCTGGTGCGTTGAAAGATATGATTCAGAATCACGTTTTACAATTGCTTTGTTTTGTAGCCATGGAACCACCCGTTTCTTTTAGTGCCAACGAAATCCGTAGCCGAAAAGTAGACGTCCTGAAAGCCATCCGTAAATACGACACCAAAGAAGTTTTTGAAAATACTGCCCGTGGTCAATATTCTAAAGGCTGGATGAAAGGCGATAAAGTAGAAGGCTACCGTGAGAAAGAAAAAGTAGATCCGAAATCAAATACCGAAACCTTTGCCGCCGTGAAATTTCATCTGGACAACTGGCGCTGGCAAAACGTTCCGTTCTACGTACGCTCTGGTAAGCGGATGCCCGAAAAAATGTCCGTGATTACGATTCAGTTTCGGCCAGTTCCGCACCGGATTTTTCCAACGGGTGTCGCCGAAAGTCTGCAACCCAACCGAATCGTAATCAGTATTAATCCTGCTACGGGTATCCGAATTCGTTTTCAGGCCAAGCAGATAGGACTGAACATGCGACTCGGACCGGAAGACATGGTCTTTAACTACAGCGATGCGTACGATACGCAACAACCCGAGGCGTACGAAACACTCCTGCACGATGTAATGTCGGGCGACGCTACTCTTTTCATGCGCTCCGATGAGGTGGAAGCCGCCTGGGAGGTTGTGATGCCGATCATTAATGCCTGGAAAAATAGTCCGGCGGAATTTCCAAATTATACGGCGAATAGCTGGGGTCCGGAATCTGCGGAGCGGTTGATCGCAGCCGATGGATATCACTGGATTACGAATCCGATTGAGGACGGGGAGAAGTAGGTTTTTTGATTTGTTGAATCGCTGCGCGGTTGAATCGTTGAATCGTTGATTTGTTGATTTGTAGATTTGTTTAATCGTTGGGGTGTTTAATCGTTTAATCTGCCTTCCTGCGTTGGCAGGCAGATCGTTGATTATCCATGGTAAAGATTTTAAAATCTCCCCTCCCGGGTTGGGGTGAAATTTTGAGATTTTTTTCCGAATTTATTTTCTAACAACTTGACTTTTACATTTACAATTCATCCTTTTTCAGCGCGATCGCGTGAAGCAAATAGCAAATAGCAAATAGCAAAATTAAACACCTATGGATACTAATCATAAATTTCATACCTATCAGGACGGACCGGCAATGGCCGTAGCGGCGACTGCTTATTTTGTCAAAACCTGTGCGGTGGTCATGACTGAAAAAGGAAAATGTGCGGTTTGTTTATCCGGAGGCAGTACGCCCAAACGGATGTTTAAATTATTGGCATCGGACGAGTGGAAAGATCAGGTGGACTGGTCGAAGCTGTTTGTTTTTTGGGGAGACGAACGGTCGGTTCCGCAGGAGTCGGCGGATAGCAATAGCGGTGAAGCGATGCGTTTGTTATTTGACCAGGTACCGATTCCGAAAGAAAATATTTTTCCCATCAATGGTTCTCTCCCACCCGCCGAAGCGGCCGAAGCTTACGAAACCGAACTCGAATCTTTTTTTGGCGATCACGAACCGGTTTTTGATCTTTGTTTTTTGGGGATGGGCGACGATGGACATACTGCTTCCCTTTTTCCCTACACAGAAATTATTTACGAAGAAGAATATTGGGTCAAAGAAGTATTTGTAGAAAAACTGGACACGACCCGGATTAGCATGACCCCGGAGATTATTAATCAGGCGGCAAGAATTGTGTTTTTGATTGGTGGGGAGAATAAAGCAACAGTTTTAAAGGAAGTATTGACCGGAGATTTTAATCCGGAAAAATTGCCTTCGCAACTGGTGATCCGGAGTGGCGCGGAGATGACGTTCTTTTTGGATGAGGGGGCGGCTGGGGAATTGGAGATTTAGGACGTTGTTTTTTTTGGTTGGCTGTTAGCAGGAGCGTGGGTTTGAGTTTTCGTATCTACACGAGACGTGTAAACGAACGGCAGGGTTTTGTGCTGTGCCACCACCACGTTCCACGCTCGTTTACATCTCCAGACGTAGATACGATAAGGACCATTTCTGTTATTCATCACCTCGGTTGAAAAAAATAAATTCCAAACTTGGATTAATTTTTGAAAATCAGAAAAAATGATTAAATTAGCAGTAAATACAATTCAATTGTTAATTCGTAAATAAAAAAACTTATTATGCCTGACTATTCATTTATACTTGCGATTGATAATATCAGTATTATGTTATTAAAAATACTGCTTCTTTTCTTTCTGGGAAAAATGTTAACCTATCCTGAGCAGTTAAGAAATTTTTTGGGATTAAATAGAAATACTGAAAAAGAATTAGATTATTCTAAAACATCATTTTGGCTAAAAAAATTAGGACAATTTTTTATAGTTATTAGTGTTATTCGTATCATAGCGTTAGTAGGCAAGATAATATTTAGTAGTTTGCGGGGTATTGTCTAATTAAAAAAATTTCCTGGGGCTTACTCCGGATATACCGTTTTCGTATCTACACGAGACGTGTAAATACGAAAACTTAAACCATCTCTCAATTAAAGAAATCTGTCTTTTTTATTTTACGATCATTTTTTTCTAAAATAAAAATCTATACTAATGAACAGATTAATAATATTAATAATATTACTCGTTTCAAGTTGTAAGACGACAGATATTGAATCAACGATTCAAATTCGTAATAATTCTAATCAATCTATTTCTACATTTATAGCTTTACCTAATGCAGTTGGTTTTGCTTATCCAGATACGATGCTACCCGTAAATGAAATATCCATGCAATCAGCAGATTTTGGTGGACAAAACTTTTACGATTTACCCAGATCACTTGAGGAAGAGCTAAATACCATGCCAACCGATACGCTATCCATATATTACTTTTCAACCGACACTTTAAACAAATACTCTTGGGAAGAAATAAGAAATAATTATATGATTCTGCGTAGAGATGATATAGTACCGCCAACAAGTGAAGTAGCACGTGACTTCTGGCTCATCGAATACCCTTAGAATTAATCACCTGAACGATATTTACCCGCTCGTTTACACCTCCAGGTGTAGATACGAAAACTTAAACCACCTTTCCTCTTAACAAAAAACCAAAAGCAAGTATAATATAAACAATCTCATTACATTTTCATAACCTTATCTTTCACCCAGACTTCCCAGGCACAGCTGAAATCCCCCAAAACAAACCCCTTTTAAAACTTTTTATTTTAAATTTAACTCCCTATCTTTACCCCTCATTTTACACCAAAAAAACGATATGTACACGACCGAACAACAACGAAAATTTGTCGAACAATCCCGTCAATTACTGGAAGTGCCCACCGCCACCGACTCGGCGGGTGCCGAAAATCAGGCCGCCCAA
>CAKZUV010000116.1 GCA_937921555.1 uncultured Saprospiraceae bacterium | reverse complement strand
GGAGAAAGTATCACCTCTCTGAAAGGCGCGAATACCATCCATGATTTTTTAGAAACCTACGCGCAAGCCTTGTCGCATAATCCGTGGCTGAGTGATTTTCCGGTCTGTTTACAAAACGTAATTCCAGTAACCACCGCTGACGGCCTGGTCCTGGTTGATTCTGAAAAAAAATATATCGCAGCACTGACCCGACCAGAAGAAAACTGGCGGTTGTTAGCCCTTAGTGCCGGACACCCTCTGACTATTTTTGGAGAATGGACCGGAGATGCCTTGCTGCCATTGAGCGCGGTGGTGGATGGACGGTTTGTGGTTTTGGGAAGTTAAGAAAGCAGGCTGCGACCATCTTCCTTTTGTGTATACCATATCTGAAAAATATGATAACCCTTCTATTTTTTACACCCTTTTATGATTTGGAAATAAGAGCATGTTTAAATTTCTATTGCCTGATAACCAAGGCTTTGTGAACCTGACTTCCTAAAAAAGAACTCATTTAGCTCGCTAAACTCATTATTTTTTAGTTCCTCAGAACCACATATCATTGATTATCATTCTAAAATAAATTTTAAATAAGCTCTAACCAAAAGATATTATTCAATCCATTGTTTTTTAATTGAGTGCACCTATGAAAGATGTAGATATTATTTACTTTACCCTGTTTCCCTGGGATCACGCCTATTCGTCCGTTTCCTTTTCTTTTGCGAAAGAATTTATCAAAAACAACCGGGTATTTTATGTTAATCCACCTTATTCTTACAAGGATTTGCTGACTTCGGCGGGAGATAAATATACCAAGGAGCGGATGTCCGATTTGCTGTTGCACCGAATGCGCTACGAGCAGCCTGAAATCCTGGATACACATCCCAATAAGGAAAATTTTAAGGCGATTATGCCACCAATTGTTCCTCCGATTAACTTTTTGAAGCCCGGCGGATTCTACGAAAAAATGCGGGTGCGCAATGATAAAAAACTGATGAAAACGATTCAGCGGGTCATCCGGGAAAATAATATTAAAAACTATATTTATATAAATTGCTTTAATCCTTTTTATGGAGGCGTGCTGCCACGGGATAGTTTTAAGCCGATGCTGAATATTTATCAGTGCATTGATGATATATCTCAAAATAGTTATACTACCCGGCACGGCGTTGACCTGGAACAGAAAGCGATTCGGATGGCGGATATTACGACGGTGACTTCTACGGAACTAAAAAATATCTGGCAAAAAGATGCTAACGAAATACATCTGGTGCCCAACGCGGCGGATATTGATCTTTTTAAGAAAACCCTGCAACATAAGTTTGAGCGGCCTGAAGCAATTAAAGACGTTAAAAATAAAATTATCGGTTTTGTGGGCAATCTGGATGCGGACCGGATCGACTACCCGTTGATTAAAAAAGTAGCAGAAAAACATCAGGATAAAACCATCCTGCTGATCGGACCCAACAATAATACGGAACTGGCAGAACTGAAAATTGATAAAATGCCCAATGTCATTATGACGGGAAGTATTAATATTCAAAATTTGCCACCATACCTGCATTATTTTGATGTAGCGATGATTCCGTTTAAACTCAACAAACTGACCAAGAGTATTTATCCGTTAAAAATCAACGAATACCTGGCGGCTGGACGGGCCGTCGTAGCTACGGATTTTTCTGCGGACATTAGAAGTTTCGGTGATATTATTGATATTGGAAAGAGCCACGATCAGTTTATTCAATTGATTGATAAGGCAATTGCTGAAAATAATACTGACAATATCGAACACCGGGTCAACGTCGCTAATTCGAATACCTGGACCGACCGGGTAGAACAACTCTGGTCCATCGTCGACCGGAAGCTTTCCAAGCAGGTCGTTTCCTGAGTTTCCTGATTGAAATTTATTTTTTGGCTGACTTCCTTCTACGGTTTAATAACGGTAGAAGGAAGTTTTTTTTTGAAAAAAATCATTATAAAGGTTTGTATAAATATTTTCGATATATTTGTACCCACCACATTTTTTGCTGTCAACTGACAGTATTCTACCACCACATATATTTATATTATAAAAATACTTAACGTTCTGTAAAGTGAAGCAGCGGGTATGTAATCAGTTTATGCCCTGAAACTGAATACACCGTGTGCTCAATATTTTATATTTTTTTAAAACAAACGACTATGCAAAAACTGAACCCTACCATTCTGGTACTGGCCCTGCTATTGGCGTGCGCATTGTTGATTCCTGCTTTTTTAAACTGGAATGCCTACGTACTCATTTTTATTTTTCTGGGATTTTCTACCTTTTCCATTGGGTATCTATTGGCCCGCCAGCAAAATGAGAAGGATGATTTAATGGACAATCAGCAAAGTATTCTGGATTTATTATCAAACAGCCTGGGAGAAATTCTTATCATTCACCGGATGGAAGACCACGGAAATATTTTTGTGAGTCCGGGGATCAAGCGAATATTAGGCTACGAGCCCGCGTTCATCCGTAAAAAATTTACCACTTTTATTGTCCATCCGGACGACCGGAAATTGCTGGTTCCACAATTAAAAGTCGAACGGTTACTGCACGGAGAAGAATTTGAATTACCACTTAGAATCCGGCGCTTTGACGGGTCTTATGTACTGATGTTCGTGCGTGGCAAAGGAATCAAACATCCGGAGACTTCCTTGATTACCCATACGTTGCTGGCCATCAATCGCGTGCCGGCCAAATCAGAAAAGCAAAAAGTGGAAGCGATGACCTGGCGCAGCAAAACGAGGCAGATAGAGTAGTGGCGCCTTCAGATTTATCTCCGGGCGAAAGAGTCAGTGCGAAAAATGCTACTTAAAAAATCCCATAATCCACGGCTTGAATTTGGATTGAATCACGGTATAATGTTCTTTTTCTTTTACGTCCGGGTTGAAAAAAACCAGTCCCATAAAAAATAAATCAATTGTCACTCGCACCCTCGGATGTTCCTGAATGGTCCGCCAGGCACCTTCCATTTCCTGCGTCCAGTGAATATCGTGGAAGATAAAACAACTCTGGTCGTTTACTTTTTCCAGGGCTTGTTTAAAATAAAATAAAGTAGGCTCCCGCTTATGATTTCCATCTACAAACAAGAAGTCCAGTTCCTTAAAATCCGCCAGCACTTCGGGCAAAACCGTATCAAAAGGTGCATTGACCAATTTTATATTACGCGCTTTCATTTGTTGAAAACTACTCTGAGCAATTTTTGCGACGTTGGGACATCCTTCCATGGTCGTCATCTGTGCTTTTGTATTTGGCAGGTGAAGATACAAACTGGAAATCCCAAAGCAGGCACCCATTTCCAGCAGTGTTTTCGGTTTCAGATAGTTGACTATTCGAAATAACAGCCGGGAATAAGCGGGAGGAGTCAGAGAAGATTTGGCCATATTGGAAATAGCGCGGTTACGGGTGGTAATTACCTGTGATCCGGCCCCGAAATCGGTCACCTCGATGGTCTGCTTGTTACGTAATAATCGCCGGCGAATGGATTCTATTTCGGCAAACTGATAATAACTGCGATTGTCTTCCAGCGTATTTTTAATAAAATCATAAACAAAAGGAGAGTGAATACGATAAATCGTCGTAGCCCGAAAATAGTAACGAAGGTAGCGAAAGAAGATTTTTAAAGGTTTAATTTTTTACCGGATTGATGAAGCTGCAAGGTAAGTATTTTCGTGGGAATACCATTAAATTTTCGTACAGGGAAGCGGAAGAAAAAACGCAGAAATTTATTCTTTAAAAAGAAAATGGTTTGTCGGCGCTTTTTCCCGAAAAGGACATAGCCACATTAATACCCGCATTCCATTCTTGTTGTGGTCCCAGACCCATCTGCGGGCTGATCCTCAGCGTGAGATCTTCGTTTACTTCAAATGTTTTCAGATGCGCAAAAACAAAAGCATCCGCCGA
>CAKZUV010000115.1 GCA_937921555.1 uncultured Saprospiraceae bacterium | reverse complement strand
GCAAAAGAAGTAAATACTTTTGATTTTTGTGGAAGTATGATTCCCGGAATCTATCAGTTTTTCCGCAGCTTCGGTGGTCAGCTGGAGTCTTATTATCAGCTGCGTACTTTTTCGGGTAAGGGGATAAAATTATTATACAATCTTTCAGGAAAAAGATAATGCATAAAAAATTTATTATTCAACATCAACTTACAGATACTGCCGTTACCCGCTTCCAGTACCTGATAGATTTTATCAATGCGCATCCGCTGAAACCTTCCGGATTAAACTTGGTAGTTAACAATAATGCTATTGACAAAGATTTATTCTATGGAAAAGAACGCGGAGATTTTCTCCGTATACCCATCGATGCCTGCTTTTTGGACGAAGCAAAAACCGTGAATCTTTTTTACCCGACTGCTTTTTCATATTTAGAAAAATATGATTTCTTTGCAGCCAGCAACCAAAAATTGCCAGGCAACTCATTTTTCAATAACAATAATTTTGGATTCGATATTTTCAATACGCTATTTTTTCATATCAGCCGATACGAAGAATATCACGCTTCATCAGAAAAAAATGGACAAGCCGGATGGCTGAAAGAAGACCAGCATTTTCTGATCAAAAATAACTTGTATGAAATTCCAGTTGTTGACCAGCTGCTGACTATTTTTTTTGAAATTATCACTCAGACAAAAATAAATCAAAAGTCTACTTACGCCATTTCTCACGATGTAGATATTCTTACCCGTTTTACGCCTGGTTATAAATTTTTCCGATCGCTCGGCGCCACTGTTTTACATCGCCGGGGTTGTTCGCAATTTCAGGATAGTATTGCTTATTATAAAAAAATGTCACAAAAAGGATTAGAAGACCCTTATGATTATTTTGATAAATTACTCCGTCCGGAAGAGCAATGGATTTATAAAAAAATTTACCTGATGACGGGCGGAAATACAAAGTATGACAATAAATATAAAATCGATGAGCCAAGGGCGCAACAGATTATAAACCTCGCAAAAGACCGGGGTTATTCCATCGGATTACATCCGAGTTATAACGCGGGATTTGAAGCAGATCGTTTTGAGTCTGAACAAAAAAAGCTGGAGAGTTCCTGCGACGAAAATATCATTGACAATCGTCAGCATTGGTTGCGCTGGTCCTGGAAAATCACTCCCTATCTATTTGAAAAAAACGGAATTTCAACCGATTCAACGATGGGTTTTAATCGCTATCTGGGGTTTAGGTGTGGCACCGGTTTTCCTTATCGATTATATGATTTTAAAAATAATAAAGCCTTTTCGTGGATAGAGCATCCAATGGCATTTATGGAAAGCTCGGCTATTCACCTGACTCACCGGACTAGTAAAAACCTGACAGAACTGATGCGTTGTTTTTTATTGAAGAATAAAGAAAATACGCATTTGATGCTCAATTTTCACAATAGTAATTTTGACCCTCTACTTGCTACCGGAAGGCAACTTCGCCATTTTTACGAAAAAGAATTATTAGCTTTGTGCCATGGCTAAAAAAATTCTACTACTGGGAGAACTATACAAACCACTGATTCCGTGGTTCTTACACGATGCTCCTCCCAAGGGCGTACCGGCAGTCTACAATTTATATCAATTTCTGGGGAACCACTCCGAATATCAGTTTCACTCTATTATTTATAATCCGGAAATTAATAAAGTAAAAAAATTTCCGAACGGTTCAGTGATTGAATTAAAGAAATTCGCCTTTCCAGTTTATTATATTTGGAAATTACTGGTATTCCTGAAATTACTTTTACGAAGCAACCAAATACTAAAAAACAATTCTTACGATTTAGTTTACGGGCTTAGTACTTTTGCTACCATTGCGGCCCTTGTCGGGAAGTGGAATAAGGTACCTTCTGCGGGAAGAATTTACGGAACAATTTTAACCAAACACGTTCAGGACCGAAATTATTTTAAATTATATACCCGATTTTTTTTTGATATTCTTGCCATTAAAATTCCGGCGGACAAAGTAATTGCGACGCTCGATGGAACGGAATACGATAAGGTTTTTCATTTTTTCAATAAATCAAAAAACCGACAACCAACGTTGTTATATAACGGTATGGACGCTAATTTACGGGCAAAGCTATTGTCGTTTCCCGTAGTTAAAACCTGGTCATCCCCTGCCCGCTTTTGTTATATTGCACGACTTGAAAGTTATAAACGACAAGAACTGGCCATAGAAATTGTTGACAAACTGGTTCATCAATACCATTGGACGGATTTAGAATTTACGATTTTAGGTTCGGGTAGCCGGGCAGATATGTTAAAAAGTCTGGTACAAAAAAAGCAACTAAATCAATACATTCGTTTTATTGCGGAAATGCCACATCAGGAAGTACCGGAATTTCTGGCTACGCAAGACGCAGCCTTTTTTTTCTACGAAGGAGGCAGTTTGGGGAATATTCTCTGGGAGTCAGCACTGGCAGGACGACTGATCGTAACGGTAGACAATGCGGGTACCGGATTGCTATTCAAGGATGGAATCAATAGCATCATTGCTCCGGAGTCAGATGATTTTGTGGAGGTGATGGCGCGTAAATTATCGGAATTGCAGGGAGCTGATTTATCGGTATACAGCCAGACATCCAGAGAACTTGTATCGGGTCTGGTATCTACCTGGGAGGAGCGATTTGAAAAAGAATTTAAACTGTTATTTGCCGGGTAATTGAATTAACGATAGCTTCGTTGCAAACGTTCGTATAGTTTTATTTTCTTTTTCACAAATGGATCATAAGTTCCGTGTAACCACTGACTCCATACTCTTTCAGATTGGTATAGCTCGAGAGAATCCCGGTTAATTGTCCAGGGATTTGTTTGCTGACTGGCAGCTCCGGGAACAATGGTAAATGCTTTTTTATATCCTGCTGTGGCGACCATCTCTTGAACTGCGGGAGCCGCGTGGATCATTTGTCCAAAAGGATAAGCAAAGTAGTTAATTGCTAACCCCGTCATTTTTTTCAATGCTACTTTATCATCCACAATTTGCTGACGCAGCATTTCTTTATCTGTCTTTTCCGAAAATAAAAAATGATCTTTTGTATGTCCGCCGATATCGAACAGGGAATGTTGCGCCAGAGCCTGTAATTCGGGTAACGAAATAGCCGTCAAATGATCTTCTTTGCGGAAGCAATTGATTTTAAAAAAATTCTGCATATCCGTCCCTGTTAACCCTACCAAACCTGAATTTACAAAAAAAGTAGCGGGTAAGTTATATTTTTCTAAAACAGGCGCAGCGTTGGTGATCCAGCTTCTAAAGCCGTCATCAAAAGTGATCGCTACTTTAATTTCATCAGTACTCTCTGTAAAACAATCATCTAAAGATACCACCGAAAAATTATTTTTGAGCCAACTCATCCGTTCTGCAAAAGCGGTTTTATCCTGAACATCATGAAAACACAATATCCTCGCACCTGTAAATTTTGGAGTAGGAAGCCAGCTAATCATCTGATCTCTGAGTCGATTTCGAAAGCGATATCTCATAACCAGGGTAACGAACGGTTTAATAATTTTTCTACGTAAACCTTATCTTCCTGAAAAAGGATATTCAGCTCCTTTCGTAAGTCAGAAGAAATTTCTTCGGAAATATGCTGTGTAGTATTAGCCTTTCGTAAGAGGCCAGGTACTCCTGACTGTTTCAAGATCCACCATAGTTTGTTCCCCCATTTAGATTCGTGGAGCATCGCAGCGATGCGGTTGGTAGCACCTTCCAGTTGTACATTTCCGGGGGTGCGACTCACGTTAATTCTTTTGGTAAGCGAAGCGGGAATAAAGTTTTCATCTACTCTGAGAAACCGAAATAGATTCCGAATAAATGCCTGCGGATCTGCCGCAATATCTTCGTAGATCATGATATAAAACTGTTCTTTGGGAAAATATTTATAATATTCCAGAAATTGCTTTTTATAATGTCCCTGACGGGTATAGTAATCTTTTATTTTCAAGGCCTTTTTAAAATCCATTGATTTTGGAATGGTGCCTGCCATGATATCGTTACGATAATTGGAGTATGCCCGATCCACCGGATTTCTAAGACAGACTAATAATTTAACTTCCGGTAAATATTGATGTATTCTGCCGGCCACTGCCGGATGATAAAAATAACTGGTAGAAAATTCTCCCCGAATATTTGTATTCGGACAACGCTCCTGAAAAATTTGCTGATAAAAACTGATCCCCTTTTCCCACTTTTCATTATCAGAAAAAAAATCAATTTCTTTGATGGGGATACAGATTTGAGGATGCTCGTAGAGGCAGGCAAAAATCCAGGAGGTCGCGGCTTTTTCTACGCCGAGGCCCAGGAAAGAGGGGTTATTCATCAGGATCAATAGCAAACACCAGTACTTCAGTTCCGTCAAATATTTGATAAGATTTGACAAGTTTTTTAGGGTGCTTAAGTTGTTTTAGGTGTTGATTAAGTTCTTTTTTTTGCGACTTTGTTTTATTACGGTGACTCAGAATGTAATAGGCCCGAGTTGATAACTTATCCGTTTCTTCCATTACCATCAACTGTTTAATTTTTCCGTGTAAAGGATTCAGATACCGGTAAGCAGCATTATGATAAATAATTATTTCATTATTATAATGCTCAAAAATATCCACTGCAACTTCCTCGTGCTTATCCCCCAGATAATTAAGAAAACCTTGAAAACTGATCACAAATAACAGACAAATTCCAATTGCCAGCTGTTTAAGCTTATTATTATCAACAAAAGTATATTGTTTAAAAAAATCAGCATAAGCAATACACCACAGAGGAAGCGTAGGAATAAAGTAACGTCCGTTATAAAATATAGAAACCAGCGAACCACTGTGATCACCAGAGTGATAAGTATAAAAAAGGTGTAATAAAATAAAAAGTCCCAGACTTATCTGGATTGGACGAGCAAATAAACCTTTCATTTTATATAATACATATAATCCTCCGGGCAAAAGAATAATTGTAATGACAAAATATAAAGAGAAATTATGGCCAATCGCCAACCAATCAAAACTCGCTGCTTTTTTTACATAGACAGCATCTCCATAAAAATAGCTACTTGTTATAATTCTCGGAATAATTCCTAATAATACTCCTATAGTAAATCCGATAAATTTTCTGGCATCTTTAAAACAAGGGAGTAACACCAGCCCGCCACAAAGGAGAATATTTGTTTCTCTGAAAAGAATAGAAAGTCCAGCCAAAACGCCTAATAAGAAAAATTTTTTCCAGCCGGATTCCCAACAAAAAAATCCATAGCAAAAAAATGATATTAAAGCCAAACTAGGCATCTCGCTCATTACCCCTCTGGAAAAATAAATTGTTGGTGGAAAAACGAGGAATACTACGAAAGGTAATACGGACACCCTATCCAATTTCTCCAGTATTCTATAAATAAAGTAAAAACTTGCGAGCACATACACCGCACCAGAAAAAAAGATACCCTTATCAAAAATCCAGGCAAAAGGGCTAAGAAAAAAAGCGGTTCCTAACGGGTAATCAGCTGGCGCCCATGAAAATTCATTTGCCATAACCGTCACTTGCACCAGGTCGCTTCTCCCCTCGCTAAAGGCCAGAGAGCGAGTCACGTAACTCAGTTCATCGACAGAAAAAAAGAAAGTGGGGTAAAAGAAAAGAAAGGAGAAGAGAAAAGTAAAAGCGAGTAGTAATATCCGGTTTACAGGAGTAGACATCTAAATGGAGTCATTGATAATCGCTATGATTTCATTAGCAATTAATTTGTCATCAAATTCAGCCATTACCTTTTTACGCCCCTGAACGCCCATTTCGTGACGTCGGTCAGCATCCAGTAAATGAAATTTATCCATCGCAGCGGCAAGGGCTTTAGCATTCTTTATAGGAACCAGAAAACCATTTTCTCCATCGTCTACTGCCTCACGACATCCGGGCGTATCGGTCGTGATCACTGGTTTTTCCATGGCCATCCCTTCCGTTATCGAACGCGCAATCGCTTCACGGTAGGAAGGTAATACAATACAATCGCTGGCAGCAATAAAAGAACGGACGTCGTTGGTTGCACCGTGATATATCACAATTTCATCTTTTACCCACCTCATCAGATCATCTTTTTTCACCGCAGCGGGATTTTTGTCATCGATTTCACCTACCAGCCAAAAATTAACGTTGCTATATTTTGATTTTATTATTTTAGCAGCCTCCACAAATTCTTTGATTCCCTTATCGTACAATAATCGACCAATAAAAGTAAATGTAGTCTGACTTTTTACAATCCCGTTTGGGAAAGGGCTGAAATGAGTAGCATCTAATCCACATCCCTTAATTGAAATTCCCTGATTTTCCTTGATCAATTTTTCATCCACAAAAAGTAGCCGATCATCAATATTCTCAAAAATCACCTTCTTATGAAATCGGGAGGTTAAGCGATAAAGTATTTTAGTGATTGTTTCTATATAACCATTATGAATAAAAGCATAACCCAGACCAGTTACAACCGCTATCGAAGGAATGTTATTTAAGTGCGCAGCAATACCACCGTAGATATTTGGTTTAACGGTATAATGAAGAATGGTATCAGGTTTAATCTTTTTATAGATTGAATTGAGTTCCATCGTTAATCGAAGATCCTTGAAGGGATTAATACTATCTCGATCCAGCTTTTTGAGCGGTACATGGATAATATCAGGAAATTCTTTTTTGTAATGGATATATTTATCCACCGGCGCAATCACCGTCACCTCATACCCCTCGGCTACCAGTTTCCGGATGACATTCATCCTGAAATTATAGATATTCCAGGTCGTATTAGCAACAATGGCTATTTTTTTATTTGTCTTGCTCAAGTTTGTTTGTTTGTACAGTCCGCTGGGGTCGGGCTACACAAAATTAGGTAAATTAATAGTCATTTGAATGATCATAGAAACAAATCTCCTTTTACTTCTTTGATTTGCCTGGTCAGCACTTTGATTTCCTGCTCTTTTGATTTTGGGTAAATCATCAGGACGTCGTCTTCGTCCACAATAATATAATTGTCCAGATCCCGTAGAACTACCAGTTTGTCCTTAGGCATTCGTACGAGGCAATTGGTTACATCGTCCAAAAAGACGTTGTCTGCCTGAAGGAGATTGCCTTGCTCGTCCCGGTCTCCTTCGGCGTGGAGCGACGCCCAGGTACCGAGATCCGACCAGCCAAAATCGACTGGGATGGTATAGATATTATCCGCGTTTTCCATAATGGCGTAGTCAACGGAGATACTTGGCGTGGTTGGATAAGCCTTATTGATAAAACCCTGTTCCGCTCCGGTATTGTAATTTTCATTGCCCTGCTCCAGTATTTTATAAATTTCATTGGAATATTTTTCGAAGGCGGCTAAAATGCTTTTGGATCGCCAGATAAAAATTCCGGCATTCCAGAGGTAATCTCCGCTGTTGACAAATTCTTTGGCTTTTGCCAGTTCTGGCTTTTCGGTAAACTTGATCACCTTGTGTACACCTCCGATATTGTCATTGGGGTGTGGTGTTTCCACAAATTCCTGTACGTAATTGATATAGCCGTATCCGGTATCGGGTCGGGAAGGACGAATACCTAACGTTAAAAGCGCATCTTCTTTTCCGGTAAAATTCAGTGCTTTTTCCAGCGCATCTACAAAAATATCTTCTTTTAACACGATGTGGTCGGAAGGGGCAATAATGAAATTCGCGTCCGGATTGAGGTTGTGTAATTTGAAGGCGGTATAAGCTACGCAGGGACCGGTATTATTTCGCGACGGTTCGCAAAGTATCTGATTATCCGATAATTCAGGGAGATGTTCAATCACTAAATCTTTATACATCCCATTTGTAACAATAAATATGTTTTCGGCAGGGCAAAGATTTAAAAAACGTTCAAAGGTCAATCGAATCAATGATTTCCCGACACCTAAGATATCTAAAAATTGCTTCGGTCGTGCAGTACGGCTGGCTGGCCAAAAACGAGATCCGATGCCTCCGGCCATAATGGCTACGTATGTATTTTTTTTGTTCATTTTATTTGTGAATTAATGATTGTGTTTTGGGTGGTTGTACGGTTATTTTTGGGGTGGGTTTCATTAGCAATGCAATGGGCGGACGATGGGTACTCTTTTAATGTGTTTGGCTTTTGATAGGCGGACGATGGGCTCTTTTTCAACGTATTTAGTTTTTTCTTTTATAGCAGAAATATCATGGCTTTATCCATTCTTTTGCCGATAATTAATAAAATTCTGGAAACGGACGCTAAGATCAACACAATCGCGATCCAGTTCTTGATATAGCTCTTCTGACAGATATCCGATTCGATAACTGATGATAATTTGGGTGTGTAATTCGGCTAAGGAAGCGGTGGCATAGTTGAAGAAAGATAAACGTTGCTTAGGTGTATTTCGAGTTTCGCCCTCGGCGATATTAGAAGGAACAGAAACCGCTGATCTTTGCAATTGATCTTTTAAGCCAAAGTCTCTTTTGATTGGTCCATCTGTTTGAGTGAAATGGTAAATCTTAACAGATAAATCCATCGCATCTTGCCAGACTTTCAGGTCTTTAAAGTTTCTCATAATAAAATTTGTGTAGGTAAATTAAAGTTTTAATCACATAAAATAGCCCCATCACTGCCAGAAAAAATAAAATGCCCTACTATCGAAAGTCCACACAAATCGAATATAACCCACTGAAAGCCAATTGTCAACCAATCGAAAGCCCATTATCTACCTCACCAATTGAAGAGAGCCAATTGAAAGCCCTCACTAATTGAAGCGTTCTACCCCGTCGCCCACTCCTCCTCTTTCACTGCCTCGTATACCATCTTTACGCCTTCCTCCAATGTGATTTTCGGCGCCCACCCCAGTCCTTTCAATTTTTCAATCGTCATTAATTTTCGTGGAGTTCCGTCGGGTTTGCTCAGATCGTGTTCGATTGCTCCCTGGTAGCCAACGGTCTTTTTAATAAGTTCTGCCAGCTCTAAAATAGAAACATCGACGCCCGTTCCGATATTTACCAAACCTTCTTCGCTGTAGTTTTGCATAAGAAAATAACAAGCATCCGCCAGATCATCTACGTGCAGAAATTCCCTCTTGGGACTACCTGTTCCCCACATCACCACGCCCGGTTTATTTTCTCTTTTTGCTTCAATAAACTTTCGCATCAGCGCGGGCAATACATGTGATTTTTCCAGGTCATAATTATCATTCGGACCGTAAAGATTGGTCGGCATCACGGAAATAAAATCACTGCCATATTGAGCACGGTACGCATCACATAACTTAATACCCGCAATTTTTGCAATAGCGTAAGGTTCGTTGGTTGGTTCTAATGGTCCAGTCAGCAGATAGTCTTCGCGGAGTGGTTGCGGAGCTAACTTTGGATAGATACAGGACGAACCTAAAAACATCAACTTTTTAACGCCGTTGATATGAGCCGCATGGATAACATTATTTTGAATCATCAGGTTATCGTAGATAAATTCTCCACGATAAGTATTATTGGCTAAAATACCTCCGACTTTTGCAGCAGCTAAAAAAACATAGTCTGGTTTTTCGGCAGCGAAAAATTCGTTGACGGCTGTCTGATTACGCAAATCCAATTCACGGGAAGTGCGAGTGATAAAATTTGTAAAACCTTCGTTTTCTAGTTTTCGCCGTAGGGCGGATCCGACCATGCCACGATGACCGGCAATGTAAATTTTACCATCTCTTTTCATTATAATCTAATTTTTTACTTTCTATTTAATTTTAACTACATTCCCTTCCTCATAGTAATATCTTTGCTGACTTTCCGGGCAAACTGCTTCACCATTTTTATCAAAATGCAAACGGTGACCATACGCACTCATCCAACCAATCTGCTGGCCGGGATTGCCTACTACTAACGCGTAAGGTTTTACAGATTTGGTAACGACCGTCCCTGCGCCGATAAAAGCATATTCTCCAATATCATTGCCACAAACAATCGTTGCGTTGGCGCCGATCGTAGCTCCTTTTCCGACGGAGGTCTTGTCATATTGTCCCCGGCGATTGACGGCACTACGCGGATTTTTTACGTTGGTAAATACCATAGACGGTCCGAGAAATACATCGTCCGCACAGGTGATTCCGGCGTAGAGTGAAACGTTATTCTGCACTTTTACATTGTTGCCTAAAACGACTCCGGAAGCAATAAAAACGTTTTGTCCTATATTGCAATTTTCGCCAATGACCGCTTCGGGCATGATATGCGTGTAGTGCCAAATTTTCGTTCCCGTTCCGATGGTGACGGGTTCGTCAATGGTGGCGGTGGGGTGGATGTATGGATTTGCGGATTGGTTGATTTGTTTAATCGTTTATTTGTTTAATCGTTTATTTGTTTATTCTGGACTGGTAAATCAACTCTGTCATCAGCCAAATTTCTAATCAAAAAGCGACATCAGCGTATCTTTGTCCAGGCTCTTCAATACATTTTCATCCGTACGAATTAAATCCTGGGCGAGATTTTTCTTTTTCTCCTGTAGTTTCAGAATCTTTTCTTCGATCGAATCTTTGCAAATCAATTTATAGGCAAAAACTTGTTTGTCCTGTCCGATGCGGTGCGTCCGGTCAATCGCCTGGGCTTCGACGGCGGGATTCCACCAGGGATCGAGGATGTAAACGTAATCAGCTTTGGTCAGATTAAGTCCGGTATTTCCGGCTTTAATGCTGATCAGAAAAATCTTTATTTCGCTGTTTTTCATAAATTTTTCTACCTCTTCCTGTCGCTTTCGGGTGCTGCCGTCGAGGTAGGCGTAGGGAATCTCCCGTTTGTCCAGCTCCGCGCGGACGATGGCCAGCAGACTGGTAAATTGTGAAAAAACCAACGCGTTGTGTTGATCCAGTTCTTCGGTCAGATTTTGCAGTAACACTTTTATCTTTACCGATTCTGCGTTTTTTCCGGCGAAAGCGGGATTCACCAACAAAGGAGAATTGCACATTTGGCGCAAACGTAAAAGACCATCCAGAATTTTGAATTTTGATTTGGCCAGTCCTTTTTCTTCCACCTCTTCTTCCAGATCCAGTTTGATTTGTTGTTTGAGTTTATCGTATAGTTTTCTTTGTGCAGGGGCCATCTCGCAGTACAATACCGTCTCCGTTTTGTCCGGTAAATCGCCGGCAACCTGTTCTTTGGTCCGACGCAAAATAAAAGGATGAATTAGTTTTCTTAGTAAATTGGCCGCTTCCTGATTTCCATCATTGTCAATGGGAATGGCAAAATTATTACGAAAGGACGTCTTACTTCCCAAGAGTCCGGGTGAGGTAAAACTAAGTTGCGCATACAGATCAAAAGTATTGTTTTCGATTGGCGTCCCCGTCATGGCAATCTTGTTATCCGATTGTAATAACCGCATCGCTTTGTACCGTTTAGAATCCGGATTTTTGATGGCTTGTGATTCGTCGAGTACCACATAGTTAAAACGATGATACCGGAACACTTCAATGTCCGCCGCCGTCGTATCGTAAGTAGAAATAATCAAATTCCTTTTTGTCAGTTCTGCGATATCTTTTCCCCGGTTAGGGCCATGGTGAATGACGTAGGTTAATGACGGACAAAATTTATCAAGTTCTGCCGCCCAGTTAAATAACAAGCTTCGTGGAACAATTACCATTGAAGTGCTATTTTTTTTCTGATCCGCCAGCAGACTGATCACCTGCAAGGTTTTTCCCAGTCCCATATCATCCGCCAGAATGCCACCAAATCCGGATTCATCCAGAAATTTGAGCCAGGCGAATCCATGTTTCTGGTAAGGACGCAGGTCGGCAGTTAAAGCTTTCGGTAATTTATATTTTTTATCGGTATCGTATGCTGCCAGTCTTTTTTTCTTTTCGGCGAGTTCTTTTATTATTTTTTTATCATCCAGATCTTCAAAAAGATCGTCGATAATATTAAACCGGTATTTTGAAATTTTCAGCTGACCTTTTTCCACATCTGCTACTGCCAGCACCTTACGGGCCTGGGCCAGCCACTCTTCCGGCAACATGCCCATCGAGCCATCTTTGAGAATAACAAAAGACTGATTATTGCGAAGTGCTTTGATCCAGTCGGCGGTTTTAATTTTTTCTTTACCAAAAGATACATCCATTTTCACCTCAAACCAGTCGATCCCCGAACTGATATGTGAGTACGTTTTAGCACGGTGTTTGGAATAATTAAATTTAGATAAATCCTTTTGTCCGAGAATTTCAATTCCGTTGGCTTCGCAGGCTTCCGCAAAATGCAGAAACCAGTAGTTGTTCAACATGGCCGGCAAATCCAGATATACGTAATCCTGTATCTGTATTTTATTATCAAAATCAGGATGCGCCTGTTTGATAAAATCCAGCAGAAAGTCCCGCAAATTTGGATCAATCCGATAGTGCGTGCCGTCTTCAAAAAAGCTTAACTCCTCATTAAATACATTAAATGTAAAATCAGGAAATTTCAGACGAGGTTCAAAAGTAATAAAAGAGCCTACTTCGCGAAGAGCGATCTGGTACTGACCTTCGGAAAGATTTACTTCTTCGGGTATCAGCTCGGGAGATTCAATGACAACGGGAAAATAATTTTCTAACTCAACCAGAAACGGCTGAACATCCGCAGCATCCACCTGGCTCAGTATAATTTCATCACCCGGAACATCTTCAAAGATGTGAAATATTTTTGCCAGTCCAAAAGTTGCAAACCGATAAATAAATTCAGTGGTTGCGCAAAAAATATCATTGTAAAAAACGACCTGATTGAGATCAAAATTCTGACCATTCAGCATAGCGATCCGTTCTATCTTAACCATTTCATCCTCTGTCCGGACGCGTAATTCGATGGTGAGCCGCTCGGAATGAAACTGGACAAGGCTGGACGTGTTGTTTCGTTGACGCGCACTTTTGGAATAGTAAACATAGTGGAGCGCCTCGTTGAGCGAATCCAGATTCGCTTCCAGTAACACACTCATTTCAGAAAAAAGCAATGTACTGTCTGGTACTTTACTTATTGCTACTATTTGCTTTGCCAGTTTCTGCTGATCGGGAGGGAAGCCATCCGGATGTTCCTGAATCTCCCGCTGACTGGCTTTTATACCCGGTTTATTTTTTAGTTTAAAACCCTTAACAAAGCCCAGTGCCAGTTGATTTTTAAACCGTTCATTTCCTTCTATACCCCACTTATAAGCAGTTATTTTTGGGGATCCATTCAATAGATCCCTTTCCAATTTCTGACCAGCCTTTTTTCGGTCAATTTTATCAGATGACATCCGTGCGTTGGTTTTTTTCAACCAGCTTCGGTCAACAAGATTGTTACTGATATTCACATAACCAACCGTGTCATCATCAAATCCTATTTTAAAATATTTCAAAAAACTGGCTGGCTTCATCTTCTTCGATTCCGACATATCCCCGAGCATCGCCTGGAAAGTGGTTTCCCAATTATCAAATAGAGAAGGAATAACTTCCAGCATTCCCACTAATGCTTTTGCCTGGTGTGGACAAAGCTTATCAGTTTTTGTACTACACTTCAGACATTTTATCTCACTCTCTTTTTTCCCCCGTCTCAATGCTACCTGACTTTTATCCTCGTAATACCATCCTCGCTTTTCAGTTACCTCTACTTCTAAAAGATCCGGAGATGTAAAAAAACCGTTTACATTTGTATTATAATTATTTGCATAAATTTCTTCGTGAAATCGCTCCAGGATCATCCACAATTTTTCGGAATTAAAAGGAATTTTTCGGAATTCGTTGACCTGGTTGTTTTCCAGAGAGTAATCTTTGATGATTTGTGTTTTAACCCCTTTTTGCTTAAGCAGATAAAAAAGAAAAGTAGCTTTATGCGTGCAAGGTCCCGCGTGGCAGTTACAGGTAACATGAATAAAACTCAGGCCATCTTCGTAATCGGCGAGTACACTCACCTCAAATTCCTTTAAACCAGAACGGAGGCTCACTTTCCCCAAAATGAATTTAGCATCGTTGACTACAACTTTACAAACAGCATTCTGTTTTCCATTCGCATAGTCGTATCCTTTGCTCAGCGTATTGCCGGTAAATTCCTGATCCAGGTATTCCTGCAGTAATTCAGTGGTAATTTTTTTCCGGGGATTTTTTTTCTTCAAAGTATGAATCTAAATTTTTTCTGACGAAAGTCCGTGTCAATAATGTTAAATTCTTTTAGCCACAGATGTGGAAGTTATTATTTGATCGTTACTTAACGACCAAAATCATCCTGTACCCGGACGATATCGTCTTCATCCGAAGGATTATCCGGATCAACGTGCTGCCAGATTTCAGCGATGATACCGACGTTGTCCAGTCCTACCAGCCGGTGGCGTTCACCGCATTGGAGCACCACATTTTCGCCGATGGTCATAATTTCCAGTCCCTGTTGCTCGTCGGTATCGCTGCGGATGACGCCCGCTTCGCCTTCGATCAATTTCCATACCTCAGAGCGACGATGATGGTATTGCCAGGAAAGTCTTTTTTCCGGAAGGACCACCAAAATTTTCGGACTAACGCGCCCCCCTTTAGTAAGTTGGGTGACGTCTTCGTCGGGATAATACGTTTCACAAAATTTTTCGGACTGATTTTCGTCTATAACGAAAAAACCGCCCCAGGGGCGGTTAAAGTCGGTACGTTCAAAGGTGAATCCGAGGTTTGTGAGTTGGGATTCGATCTTCTGGAAGATCTCTTTATTTTCTGACATTTCTTTATTATTGGATTTTTTTGTTTGGTAATTAATCCTCTATAAAAACTTCCTGATATTTAAACTTGAGTGATAAACCGACGACCTCAATCACCTGATTTTTTTCAGAAATTATTTGCTTAAAATGGTACGCTCCTTTTTTAGGTTGGCGATAAATTTCGATTTGTTTATCTACCAGATTTATGATCCAGTATTCGGGGATGTTGGCCGTGGCGTAAAGTGGTACTTTGATGGTTCGATCCTTTTCCAACGTTGAATCTGATACTTCAACGACTACCAAGACATCTTCTGGAGTTGGATGATTATCAAAGTAATTATTTCTACGATATTTGGCAATCGTAATATCAGGCTCTGGCTCAGAAAAGTTGTCAAGCCTGATTGGATTTTGAGAAATTACTGTTACACTTTTTCTTAGTTTTTCAATCAGTAAAATAGTCAAACCAGTGACTGTAGCTGCATGCGGGCTATTGATGGGACTCATAGTAATAATTTCACCATTTATTAACTCTACCTTATCTGTATCTTTTAAAATCCCTACCTCGGCAAGTTTATAATATTCGTCTACTGTAAAAGTCTTTGACTGGAGTAAATGCGTCATTTTAATAGATTTATTTTCACAATCTAATATACGAAAATTTTCAATTAAAAGATGATGCTGGTACTGTGTTGAAAGTTTTTTTTGCTTTTCTCACCTCCCAACCTCCTAAAGGAGTAGTTCCCGCCCGCTCTTCAATTATCTAATTCCTTTTATTTTTCTCTCTTATTTGCTCGTTGAGCTTTAGGTCCGTTTTCAGATCACCCAAATGAATTACAAAAGTCCTCCCCTACTCATACTCATTCTTCACCTCAAACCCTGCCTCTTTCAGGATCTGATCCCGTTTAAACAATTCAATATCTGCCGCCACCATTTCACTACAAAGTGATTCGAGATCATATTTTGGCTTCCAGTTTAATTTTTGTTGAGCTTTAGAAGAATCACCGATAAGCAGTTCTACTTCCGTGGGACGATAATACGCCGGATCAACGGCGACCACTTCCTGACCAATTTTCGCCTGATATTCGGGTTTAGTAGCCGACTTAATGATGGCTACTTCCTTTTCACCTTTTCCTGAAAATTCCAGTTCCACACCAATTTCCTTAAAAGACATCCGGACAAAGTCCCGTACGCTCGTCGTAACCCCAGTAGCGATCACCCAATCTTCGGGTTTGTCTTGTTGAAGAATTTTCCACATACACTCGACGTAATCTTTGGCATGTCCCCAATCCCGTTTGGCATCCATATTCCCGAGGTAAAGTTTGTCTTGCAGACCGAGCGCAATCTTAGCAACAGCGCGCGTAATTTTTCTTGTAACAAATGTCTCCCCTCTTAATGGAGATTCGTGATTGAAGAGGATGCCGTTACAAGCAAACATATCATAAGCCTCCCGGTAATTGACGGTAATCCAGTACGCGTACATCTTCGCCACCGCGTAAGGAGAACGCGGATAAAAAGGCGTCGTTTCTTTTTGTGGCACCTCCTGCACCAATCCGTACAACTCCGAAGTAGACGCCTGATAGATTTTGGTTTTTTTCGTCAGCCCTAATAATCGTACTGCTTCCAAAATACGTAAGGTTCCTACTCCATCAACATCCGCGGTATATTCCGGCGCATCAAAACTTACTTTTACGTGCGACATGGCACCAAGGTTGTAAATTTCGTCCGGTTGCACTTCCTGGATGATCCGGATGAGGTTGGTGGAATCGGTGAGATCTCCGTAGTGGAGAATGAATCGACGACTATCCACGTGGGGATCTTCGTATAGATGATCAATACGTGAGGTATTAAAGGAAGAGGCACGTCGTTTGATGCCGTGCACTTCGTATCCTTTTGAAAGGAGGAGTTCGGAGAGGTAGGCTCCGTCCTGGCCGGTGATCCCGGTGATGAGGGCTTTTTTGTTTTTCATAATAGAAATAAAATTGTTTTTACTTATTTAAGCAACATTTTTTATATTTTTTTCCACTACCGCAAGGGCAAGGTTCGTTGCGACCAGTTTTGGGTTTAGCAATATACGTTCCCGTTGTACCTGTTTCCTGTTCATCTTCATCCATATACGTACCGCCCAATGTTTCTACAGTTGGATTATTTTTTTTCCGCATCAGCCTATTTAATGCCGCCTCTTTGTTTTCGACAGGATCCCATCCGGTGGAAGGTATGTCCGGATATTCCGGAGAATAAAAACCGTGAATGTCTTTCGGAATAAACATTTTATCTTCGTAATCGACTGGCGCTTTTAGTGTTCGGATAAAAAAGTCTAAATTCTCTGCTTGACTTTCAAAGACCCAACCATTATTCCATATTTTTTTAAATAAAGGAATAAGTTCTTTCGCATTAACAGAGGTAATCTCTAGAACGGTAAACTGAATAAACTCTGTATCAATAATACCTTCATTATCCGGATGATCCAGGTGATACTGCAGTACTTTCCGGAACCACTGGACTACTTCGCTTTTACGACGGGGTTGCTGAAATACAATTTGTGCAACAACTTTACTAATCAGCATCCGGGCGGAGGCAGCAATATGTGGTTCCAGAATAAATTCCCTGAGTAATTCCAGTTGTGATTCCCCCAGCACATAAAGCGGTTCAACAAAAATCTCCTCAAGACTATCCGAAAACCAGTACTCCAGTCTGTCTTCTCCCTGCCTCAACAAATTAAGGATGACCGGCAAACTCCCGGTAGCCTTAAGGCCTGCCAGAAAGTAAAGTGCGTGAACCGGAAACTCCTGTTCTGAAAAAACAAAATGCCTATTTTTTTTGTAAAACCAGTCATACCGACGGCTCGCATCCTCTACGATTAATTCCAGATCCCGGATTAACGTATTTCTGGGTAGAACCATGATCTGGTCTATCAAATCGGCAGGAAAATCTTCCGTGCTGTATTTATAAAAATTACGCAGCAGTTCGTGTTCCAGTACCGGTGCCGTTTTAGAGGCCGGATAATCTACCTTTGGATAAGAATCTACCGTAATCAGTTTTCTCAGATCGGCAGTAACCAATGCGTTCTCTAACTTTTCCTCAACTGCCTCCACCATGGGATTTTTCGAATCAATCTGCCTCATTATATCCAGTCTTACTCTTGCATGGTCCCATTCTTTTATTCCAATAAAATAATAACAGGCAATTTGGAGAAAAGTCATTACTTCGGACACATGAAAAACATCGCGCTCCGGATAAAGTAACTTTAGCTCCATCGTCTCCCCCAGTATCTTTGGAATTTCTTCAATTTTTTCCGCGTAAAGATACTCACCAGCCAGGCACAACTTACCGAACAAATAATCGGGATGTTGTGCAATGGTCTGATCGAGTATAGCCCTTGCTTCCTCGTCCTTTCTTTTCCTTTTATAAGCAGTGTACAGGTAATTTTTATAAATTGGATTATCAGGGTTATTTGCTACACATTTTTTTAATTTTCTTATAATACCCCATTTACCAGCATTAGCATCCTGTAATAGTTTTTGATTATAAAGACTGGTTGCCTCGTCTATTTCATGAAGTGGTTCATACGAAATTTGGTATGAGAGGCGTTTGATGTTATTAGGTGATTTTTTCATTTATTCAAGCAACATTTTTTATATTTTTTTCCACTACCGCAAGGGCAGGGTTCGTTGCGACCGATCTTTCTACCTGATCTTAATGAGGAATTTGTATTTGGCAAATATTTCTGTTCGTTTTGCGAACGGTCATCCGTTTCGTAAAGCGATGGTGACTCGGCGAAAGATTGTTCTGTTCCTAAGATCGAAGCGAATTGCTTTATTACCGAATTATGTTCAAGATCATGTTTCATGTTTTCAAAGAGTTCTTTATCTTCAAGAGTAATCGGTCTTTTAACTTGACGGTCCAGGTATGCCTTTGAATAGAACTCATTTATGTTTCTGGGTATCGGACTTTTATGGTGATTCTGTTTAGATTTAGGCCGGACCATATCCGCTCTTATGATTTCAAAATCTCCCAGGATGTGTTCAGGAATCCATTTTTTATCCCATAATTTTTGAATCAAAGGTATTTCTTCCGATACTTCTAATTTAGCAAACTGACTTACAGACCAGGCGATAAAATGCGTATCAATAATTCCTTTTTTATCAGGATAATCCAGATGATACTGAAAAACATCCTTAAACCAGTCGATGACTTCCTCTTCGCGCTCCGGTTGGTGGTGAGCAATCTGGGCTACGGCCAGTACTACAGAGAGACGAGCCGCCCAATATAAATCAGGTTCGAGCACAAAATCTTTTAGCTCAGATAAGTTATTACTCCCCAGCCAATAGAGCGATATTTTAAAAATACTTTCCAGTTCATCTCCAAACCAGTACATCAAAAAGTCTTCACCCTGTCGCAGTAAGTCAAAGATAACCGGTAAACTTTCCGAAGCTTCCAGGGCCGCAAGAAAATAGATGGCATGGGTTTGAAATACTTGTTCAGATTCGTTATACGTCGTATAATTGTCCTGAAACCAGTCTACCCGTTTGATAGCGTCCAGGACGATTACCTCTAAATCCTGGATCAGACTTTCTCTCGGCAACGCCATGATTGAGGCAATCAAATCCTCGGAAAAATCTGTTTCTGAATGCTGATATAATTTA
>CAKZUV010000114.1 GCA_937921555.1 uncultured Saprospiraceae bacterium | reverse complement strand
AAGTGCTCTTTGTAGGTTCGACCCAGTGGAATTTCTTCTCCTGCCAACTGGATCAAATCTGTTTCCACCGCATCAATAAAGTTGATGTTGATTAAATGAGATTTGCTAACGCGGACAAAAATTTCAGCCGGTAACTGTTTGGTAATCGTTCCCAGATTCATGGCCGTCATCAGTTTTTTGTGATCTGCCGTAAAGATCATCACATAGTCTTTCATTCCTTTGATGTACAAAATATTTTTATAAAACAACCGAATAAATTTTCGTTCTGATTTAATATAAATAAAATCGGATTCGATGGCTTCTACGGCAACGGGCGCATTATTTTTCAGACTGTAAATTTCTTTGGCTTTATTGACTGCTTTGATAAATCTTTCCAACCGGATGGGTTTCACCAGATAATCCACGACATCCAGCTCAAAACCTTCCAGCGCATATTCCGGATAAGCGGTAGTCATGATGATCATTGGTGGATTCTTCAGGGTCCGGATAAAATCCATTCCATTGATTCCGGACATTTCAATATCGAGTAAAATAAGGTCTACTCCATTTTTGGCAATCAAATCGGTAGCGGCCAGCGGGTTAGCGAATTGCCCCACCAGCGTCATACCGGGCAGTTTCTGAAGATAGAGTTCGAGTCCTTCCCGGGCCAGTGGCTCGTCGTCAATAATTATTACATTCATGATTTTTGGTCTTTTAGCGTCAGCCGTATTTCGTAGTGTTCGCCATTATCCGAAATTATCAGTTGGTGACGATCCGGGTACAAAAGTTTCAGGCGACGTTGGACATTTTTGAGTCCGATGCCCCCTTGTACAACTTTATTTTTGATGCTGGGAATTGTATTTTTCACCATAAACTGAATTTCTTTTTCCAGGATTTCCAGCTGAATTAACACCTGAGATTCGTTGTCGCTGCTCATTCCGTGCTTGACGGCATTTTCAATAAAAGGAATAAATAAAAAGGGAGCGACCATCCGCCGGTCCGGGTTCCCCAAAATATTAAAATCTATTTTTGCTTTATTTTTTCTGAGCGCATCCAGTTTTAAATACGTCCGGAGATAGTTAATTTCATCTTTTAAATACACCTTTTCTTTTGCACAATCGTAGAGCTGATATCTCAGCAATTCTGATAACAACAAAATACTTTCCGAAGCTTCCGCCGGACGAACCTGCGACTGAACGTAGATATTATTCAATGCATTGAAAAGAGAATGCGGATTGATCTGGTCTTTCAGGTAAGCAAGTTCCGTTTCCAGATTGGAGGATTTCAAATCGGCAATATACTGCTGATCTGCCACGTAGCCTTTAAAAAGTTTAATGGCCACTGCCGTTCCCAGCAGCGTCATAGTCAATACAAACGGAAGGATAACAATGTCCCAAAAGGTCAGATAGGTTCCATCGTCAAACTCCATTCCAATATCGCCAAAATCATTATACGTTATCAGACCTATATTGATGACCAGGGTGAGTAAGGTCAAAAGTCCATATTCAAGATATTTTCCTTTCAAAAAGAGTTTTGGAATCAGAATATAAAAATTGATATACACCATGATCATATCCAGTATGATTCCAAAGAAAGCATATTTCATACCCTCCGGATCATAAGAAGAGGTCAGTCCGAACAAGGATAAAAAATCATCCAGGTACATCAAGATCCAGAATAGAATATGCCACACTATCCGGTAACGGTTATTTAAAATCAGATCCAGTAATTTATTCTGCTGCATGATGGTATTTTAAACCGCTTTTCAATGTTTTGTAATGGTCGAATAATACTTACCATTATTTTTTTCACAAAAATAGGTCATTCTTCCCTACCCCCGCCAATCAAAAGTATAATAAAACCCCACAAAAGTATATTTAACCAGACCGTTTGGTATAAAATGGAATATTTCACTCAGAAAACGCCCCTATATTTGTTTTATAACCATCATCGGCAATCAACCGCACGACCAATTAAATACTGATAAATTTTCTAAAATATATACTATCGAAAAGAACCTTACTTGTCTATTTTTTGAACCGGTCAACGTTTTAGGACACAAAAATTGTTGATCACAAAATCACTCATTATGAAAAACAAGTTTTGGATTTTTATCACCCTGGCACTCGTCGTAAGTGCCTGCCAGCGCAACGATTATTTTGAAGAACTTCGTCCGGAAAATGATTCTTTCCTGGAAGATGACTTTGGAGATAACGGAACTTCCGGAGAGGATGACTGGAATGATCACCAGCACGGAGACGACGGCGAAACCGTACTGACGACCTACCGGATCACCGGAGATGATATTGACAAAATCAGAGATTACCAGGTTACCGGAAAATACCTGGCTTTTCAGCAGGATTACGCCAAACACCTGGCCATCTGGGAGTTAGTTACCCGATTGATTCCCGGAGAATATCGCAGCCGCCTCGTAGAATTTGAAATCTTTCACGGAGAGAATGAATTACTTGGTTACGTTGCGCCGGTCAACGAAGGTGATCTGAGCCGCTGGAAATTTGCCCTCGCTATTGATGCGGCCGAAAATCTGGAGGAAGTTAATTTTAAAGATTTCTTTACCTACGTCGTCATCCACGAATACGGTCACGTACTTACCTTAAACGAACAGGAAATAAACAGCGATTACACTTCCTGTAATACTTTTACCATTCAGGAAGGATGTCCCAAAACGGCTGCCTATATTAATCAAAATTTTCAGATTGGCTGGGCGGATATTTACGATGAATTTCAAGGGCTAAACGAAAATCAAATCGAAGATTTTTATAAAAAATACCAAAACCGGTTTTCCAGTCCGTACGCGGCCACCAATCCGGGAGAAGATGTCGCTGAGGTTTTCGCTTTCTTCATCACCACCGAAAATCCACCCCGTGGAAACAGTATCGCTGATCAGAAAATACAATCAATGTACGACCAGCCTTATCTCACTGAATTAAGAAATAAAATCCGGCAGGCTCCGGCTGTCCGTGCACTCAAACCAGGTAGCTGGTTAGAAAATCCAATGCGAAATAAATTCAGAATTGGTAAACACCAGCACACGACACATTTATAGTTCTCAATTTAGCATTTTAAATTTTTCCTACAATACTACATTGTTATTACCGAATCCGGAAAAAGAAATTACTCTTTTTTCACCAGCCAGTCCTTTGTTACTGGTCCGGCCAGCATTACTGTAAAAACTGATTATTACTACTTCACCTTCATTCAATTAAAAAAAATAACATGAAAAATTTAATTTTTTGCCTAAGCATTTTAAGCCTGATATGCTGTCTTTATTCGTGCACCGAAGATGAGACCATTACCCCCGACACCGCTACGGAAAATGAAATTTCTGCTGCTGACGATAACTCTCCTTTTGCAGGAGAAGACCGTACCTGTAATATGGAACAACAGATGATCCAGTTGATGAGTGACCCAGCTTACCGAAAAGCCCACCAGGCAAAACTAACCAGACTGGAAGGCTACGCCACCGAGAGAAGCGCTACCTGTACCAATCCAGCCGTTTTACCAATAGCAGTACACTTTCAGGGTATTTCCAATCCTGATGCAGCGTGTTTACGGCAACTCGCCATTTCTCAGATAGCGGTCCTCAACGCCGACTTTCAGGGAAATAACAGTGATATTACAAAATGGGACAATAACGCATCCAGTCGTTTCCCTGGCATCAGCAATGGAGATGCCTGCCTGGAATTCTGTCTACCCACCCAGGGACACCCGGCCGGTTTCAACCTCGCGGAGGGAGAGCCTGCGGTAACCATTAATCAGACAAACGGCGACAATGCTTCCCAGTGGAGTGGCTATATCAATATTTTTGTCCGGGCCAATCTCGGAGCGCTGGGATATTCTCCGCTGGGAGGTAATGGAAACGGTGACGGCGTGAGTGTCGATGCGAATGCGTTTGGAACGGGTGCGGGATGTGGTTCGGTCAACCCCGGAAGTCCTTATAATCTGGGCAGAACCCTCACGCACGAGTTGGGTCATTATTTGCTCCTCGACCATATCTGGGGAGGAAACGGTGGCTGTAACGACGACGATGAGGTCAGTGATACGCCCGTTTCAAATCAACCTTACTATGGATGTCCGAATCTCGGAGCCAGCTCGTGCACTGGAACTGATATGCACATGAATTACATGGACTATACCAATGATGCTTGCATGTATATGTTTTCTGCTGGTCAGGCTGCGCGGGTGGAAGGATACATCAATACCAGTTTACAGCATGTTATTGCAAAAGGAAATGTGGTTTGCGGAACTGTCAATCCTCCAACCGCAACCTGTACGGATGGTATCCAAAATGGCGACGAGACCGGCGTAGATTGTGGTGGTTCTGATTGTGAACCTTGTGCCGTTGCTCCAACCTGTACGGATGGTATTCAAAATGGAAATGAGACCGGCGTAGATTGCGGTGGTCCCGATTGTAGTCCTTGCGCAGAGACTCCAACTTGTACCGACGGTATTCAAAATGGTAATGAAACCGGCGTAGATTGTGGTGGTCCCGATTGTGGTCCTTGCGCAGAGACTCCAACTTGTACCGACGGTATTCAAAATGGAAATGAGACCGGCGTGGATTGTGGTGGTCCCGATTGTGGTCCTTGCGCGGAGGCTGGTATTTGTGCGGTTCCTGAAAATGTAATGTCTGACGTTACTGGAAATACAAGTGCTTTAATCAGTTGGAATGCCGTAAACGGTGCGGTCAGATATGTGGTCCGGTACAAAGAGGCTGGTCAAAATGCCTGGAAAAACAGAAGTAGCTTTACCACGGAACGTGAACTTTCAAACCTGTTGCCCGGAACAAAATACCGGTATAAAGTTCGTACCATTTGTGAAGATGGCCGGTCAAAATGGAGTACCACCAAAACGTTTATTACGGAGTCAGGTAGCCCGACGGACTGTAATAATAATGAATTACAGTTTGATCTGACCCTGGATTATTACGGAGCAGAAACCTCCTGGGAAGTCTTTGACGAATACGGTTCGGTTGTTTACAGAGGTGGTAATTATCCGGATGGTCAGGACGGTTTTAATGTTCAGGAGGACTGGTGCCTCAAGGATGGCTGTTATACTTTTGCCATCTACGACGACTACGGTGACGGGATTTGCTGTGATTACGGAGAAGGATCCTACACCATTGCTGACAGAGATGGAAATGTATTGTTTAACTCTGACGGATATTTTTCTTACGCAGAATATATAGATTTCTGTCTGGGTGCGGATTCATTTAACAGTGTCCAAAATCGCAAAAGTACCAAGGCCCGAAATACGGTAAAGAAGCGCATACCAGGTTCGGCCAGAGAATAGAATTTTCGAGAGGATTTATGAAAGATATTCCGGGTGTTGGCGTTGGCTGGCATCCGGGATTTTTTATTAAAAAATTAGAAATCTACGACTCCCGTTCCTTCCACCACAATCCAAGAGGCACCAAAAAATGTCCAATTCTGTAGACAAAAGCAAAAGCGGTTTGGTGCAGGTGTTCTCCGATATTTCCAAAATCAAAATTCGTCCAGATGCGCGCCAGAGCGGTTAGAAATCCCCAGATCACCATATAGAACAAAGCAGGACGAGCAGTCCGGGGAATAAAAATCAAGATGGCCACCAAAAAATCAAGCACTCCCATTACTTTTAAAAAAGCAGAAGCGATATCGTCGGACCACCCGGTAATCTCAACGGTCATTTCCATAAAGGTGCCGGGCTGTGGATAATAGCCGACCGCATAAAGTCCGTGACAAACGAAGGTCACCGCCGTAGCCAGTTTTAACCAAAAGATAAATTTTGTACTAATTTCTTCCCGTTGTGTGATATAATAAAAAAAGAAAGGAACACTAAATTGTAACGAATATTCGAAAAATTGACCAACACTATAAAATTTTTCTTTCCACAATAACAGCGCTAAAAATATAAGTCCGGCACCCCCAAGCAACACAAATCGTTGCAACATCCGGGGCATCCATTTCATTCCCAGCGTAATGATTCCGCAGAGGACATAAAACCAGCCAAAACCGTTAATCACCTGATTGATAAAATCGTCTACCGCCAGGCTATTGATGTATGCTTCCCACGAAAGGGACGACCATAACTGAACGATTCCCGACATGATCTGCTCATCCCAGAGCAAAGTACGAAACGGAGCATCCCAATATAAATGCTGATAGGCACGACCAAAAAAAACAGCAGCAGTGGATATCTGAAGTAGGGTCTTCAGGAGGTTTTGGGTTTTGGGTTCTGAGTTTTGGGTTCTGAGTTTTGAGTTTTGAGTCATGCGGTCGTGAGCATTATTCACTGTGTCAGTTTTGGGTTTTGGGTTTTGGGTTTTGGGTTTTGGGTTTTGGGTTTTGGGTTTTGAGTTCTTCAGTGATGAAAGCAAGGTGAAAAATCATAAAATCTCCCCTTGGGGCCGGGGTAAAATTTTATGATTTTTCGCCGGTTTGGATTCTGAGTTTTGAGTCATGCGGTCGCGGGCCATACCTTATTCGGTAGGCAGGCATTATTCATTTTTCAATAAAACATTTTTCATTATCAAATTATCCACCACCAAATTATTCACCACATAAGAGGCCACAACTTGTGCTGGTATTTTTTAGTTTTTCATCAGGAAGGCTTTTAAAAATGGTTGAATGTCGCCGTCCAGTACTGCGTCCGTATTTCCCGTCTGGTAATTACTGCGGTGATCTTTTACACGTCGGTCGTCCAGCACGTACGATCTTATCTGAGCGCCCCACTCGATCTTTGTTTTGCCCGCTTCTACTTTGTCCCGCTCGGCGTTCTGGCGTTCGATTTCGGCTTCGTACAAACGGGATTTCAATACCGTCAGGGCTTTTTCCCGGTTTAGATGCTGGGATCGTTCCTGCTGACATTCGACGACGATGCCGGAGGGTAAATGCCGGAGGCGGACGGCAGATTCCGTTTTATTTACGTGCTGTCCTCCCGCTCCACTCGCCCGGAAAGTATCCCATTCAATATCTGCGGGATTCACTTCTATTTCGATGGTATCATCTATGAGCGGATGTACGAACACAGAGGCGAAGGAAGTCTGTCGTTTTCCTTGCGCGTTAAACGGACTGATCCGTACCAGCCGGTGTACGCCGTTTTCTCCCTTCAGATATCCGTACGTGTAATCTCCCAGAATTTCAATGGCGGCGGACTTTATACCCGCAACGTCCCCGTCGGTCCGGCTGATCGTTTTCCACTTATAGCCGTTTTTGTCCGCGTACATGGTATACATACGCAAGAGCATTTCGGCCCAGTCGCAGCTTTCCGTTCCACCCGCTCCGGCGTTGATTTCGAGAATACAACTTAACTCGTCTTCGGGTTTGTTGAGCGTAGATTTGAACTCAGTTTCTTCCATTGCGTCGAGGGCTGCCTGATATTTGGCCGCTACTTCCGCTTCGGTTCCTTCTCCTTCTTTGAAGAATTCATTGAGAATTTCAGCTTCCTCGATGGCCGTTTTCAGGTCTTCGTAAACTTTAACCCAATACTGGTGGGTTTTCAGTTCCTTCATCACCTTTTTGCCCCGATCCGGATCATTCCAGAACTCAGGGTCCATCGTCTGCTGTTTTTTATCTTCTATTTTTAAAAGTCTTTGATCGACGTCAAAGATATTGTTTTACGGCGTGTAACCTTTCCTGTAAGGCTTTTAATTGATCTCCGGTCATAGTTGTTTTTTTTTGTTTATGTATTTAAAGGATTGAGTCTACTCTAAAAAGTGATTTTCGCGCAGAGAAGCAGAGAACGCTGAGCGATCGTGTATATCTTTTATCGCGAATATGGTATATAATTAATTTTATTAAATGCGTTTCTAGGTTTTCGTTTTTTTGTTTTTAGAGTAAGCTCAGGGTTTATTCATTTATTTTTTGTAATACATTTTGAATATTGAAAAACCCGATTGTTATATATAATTCCTCCGTCAGCAACCCATCTCACTTTATTTTTGTAAAAGCTACCCGTAAACGTAAATTCAGGTTTTAAACTATTGTAATCTAATTCAAATGGGTGTATTAGTTTTTCATCAGCGGGTACCACGTTTATGAATAAAGAATCTACCGGAATTGGATTTCCACTTTCAACCGAAGATTCGTATAATTCAATATCTTTGGAAGTAGCCCATTGCGGACAATCACACATCATTCCATAATACACTAAATCCAACTCTTCTGTTTTTTCAACTAAAATATTTTCAGTATTGCTTTCTACAGTTTCTAATTCCGCTTTGTTCCGATTATTGGTTTGTCTATCGTTTTGAATATTACAGTTTGTAAAACTTAGCATCCATAGAATTCCAACTATAAATTTCATTAAAGCTTTCATCTTTTGGGGCAGGCTTATGGTTTGTGGGTATTTGTTTATTTGTTTATGTTAAACGATTAAACTTCGTAAACAAATCAAAAGGCCAGTAAAAAATCTTAAAATTTTACCTCAACCCTAAAGGGAGATTTCAAGATTTTTTCCTTCGCTGTTTTCATTCAACATCCTAAACGATTAAACAAATAAACGGTTAAACATCCTAAACAATCAAAGATCAATTCACCTTTACCACCTCTACATAAAAAACCAGGTCTTCGTTGGGAGCCACTTTAGGTTCCCGTCCTTTGGCACCGTAGGCCAGTTTAGAAGGAACAAAAACAGTTGCTTTTCCACCTTCTTTCAATTTTGGGAGTAGCTCATCCCAGCCTAAAATTCCTTTATTTCCAACACGGTAAGTGGCCGGTTGGTTCCGGGAATACGTATTATCCAGAATGGTTCCATCCATCTTAAAACCAGCGTAGTGCAGCTGAACATATTTTTTGGTGGCCGCCGCTTTGCCCGTTCCTGCTGTGTGGATCACGTAACGAAGACCGGAATCAGTTGTCGTGGTATTTTCCAGTTTATCAGCGTTATAATCCTTGATCCATTGCTGCGTTTCTCCAATCATAATCAGCTCTACCCCTTTGAGAGAATCCCGTTCTGCGTCCACAATTTCCTTGGGGCGAATGTCCAGTAATTTCAATGTGTACTTGAGCGTATCTGATTTTTTCAACCATCTTGGGCGCTTATAATTTTTGACCGAATCCATGGGTTGTAACAGTGTAATACTGTCATTCACACTCATCAAAAATATCCCTTCGTACGAAGGAGGTGGCGGATCAGCAACATCTCCTTTGCCCGGCATGACCGCTTTAATCGGTTCAAAATTCAGGTAGGTAGATTGTACCACACTATCGTTTTTCAGTAATAATTGATGATAAACAACTTCGTCACCAATGATCGGACGAAGGCCTTTATGCTGCGTGTGCAACTCGTAAAGATAGCCAGAAGTCGTTACCCCTTTTGTCGCGACGGGCAGTTGATTTTTTCGGGGTGCAACCGTTGTCACTTTGTTAGCCGGACCGTCCAGTTTTTTAGTTTCGGAAGGCTTGTCCTGACAACCAAAAAACATCAGGGTGATAAAAATTAAAACTATATTGTGTTTCATGAAAAAATCCTTAATAAGGTTGAGCATTTTCTAATGCAGTTTTATATTCGGGAAGAATATCTTTTAGTTTTTGAATGGTCTTTTTTAAAGAAAAATAAGAAGAACCGCCGGAAGCATTTTTGTGTCCTCCGCCCTTGAAATGTTTTTGGCAAATTTCCTGTACCGAGAAATCTCCTTTACTTCTGAGACTGAGTTTAACAATCGTAGGTTGCTCCATGATGAACGCGGCTACTTTTACGTTTTTCATGGTTAACATCATATTCACAATTCCTTCGGTATCGCCGCGCTGAATATTAAATGTATCATAATCATTGCGGGTCAGATAGATAATTCCCGTATGCAAGTCGGGTAACACCTCCATCCGGTTGGCCAGACAATGTCCCAGCAATCGCAATCTTTTTTCCGACTGCGCGTTAAAAATCAATCCCTGAATTTTATAATCATCCACCCCGATTTCAATCAGGTGTGCCACGATTCGGAAAAGCTTGGGAGAGGTACTGTATTTGAAAGAACCCGTATCGGTCAGAATTCCGGTAAAAAGGCATTCACCAATCTGCACATCCAGTTCGTTTGGCATCCCCATCATCTGAATAAAGTCGTAAACCAGTTCACAGGTTGAACTGGAAGACGGGTCGGATATTTCGTACAACGCGTTCAGGTCAGGATACAGGTGATGATCAATCATGGCCAGCGGCGTGTCCTTTCCTCCGATGTATTCTCCCAGTCGGTCAATCCTGCTGAGCGAGTTAAAATCAAGGCAAAAAATCAAATCGGCCCGATCCACCACTTCTTCCGCTCTTTCCGAATCAATATCATAAATAATGACCGATTCTGCGTCCGGCAGCCAGGCTACAAAATCAGGATATTCGGAGGGAAATATTACCCGTACGGTGTGCCCCATTTTATTCAAAAAATGGTACAAACCCAGAGAGGAACCAATCGCATCTCCATCCGGATTCCGGTGAGAGCAAATCACAATATCCTTGGGAATTGAAAGAAAGGTTTTTAATTCAGCAATATTTTCCATGTGTTTTTATTCAGATGCGAAGTTGATAATTTTTAAGCAGTAAAACAAACAGAAACCCGGTTATATACTATTGAGGTTTACTGTTTTGACACCACAGCGAACCTTATCCGTCGTTTCTTACGTATTTAAGATAAAATGGTTATTCTTTTCTAAACAAATCACCTTGCAAGTTAGCCTTAGCTTCCTTACTTTTGCAAACTCAAATTTTAATATAGAAGTTCTTTGTTAACTTCAGCATTTTTCACCGGAAAAGGATTTTCTAAATAATAATCTTTTTCATACTTAAATTACAATAATGGCAGGTAAAAGAACCTTCACAATGATCAAACCGGATGCAGTAGCAGCGGGCAACATTGGTAACATCCTAGCGATGATTAACAAAAAAGGATTTAAAATTGTAGCAATGAAATATACCCGGCTGACCAAAGAGCAGGCGGGCGAATTTTACGCAGTACACAAGAAACGACCTTTCTACAAAGAACTCGTAAAGTTTATGTCTTCCGGCCCCATCGTGGCGGCGATTCTTGAAAAAGACAACGCGGTAGAAGATTTCCGTAAACTGATTGGTGCCACCAATCCGGAGGAAGCGAAAAAAGGTACGATTCGTGCCAAGTACGCAAGCAACGTAGGAGAAAATGCCGTTCACGGTTCTGACTCCGACGAGAATGCGCAGATTGAAGGCGATTTTCACTTTGCCGGAACGGAGGTTTTCAAGTAAGCGATGGTTTGAATCTTGAGTATGTTCTTTCTTCAGAATTGCTAACTACTAATCTAATATTGTGCTACTGCAGTTTTGTAGTCTGATCTAAAGCACAAGGGCGCAATATCGATTGTGTTCTTGTGCTTTTTTTTCTTTTAAATTAAATATTTCAATATAATTCGTAGCTGAATCACTAACTCAATTGTATATGAATAATGTATTAACTGACGAATCAATTTATCAGGAACTGACTAGGATTTTTAATTATAAATCGAAAAATGAGGAAAATAAAGAAATAATCAATCGAGGGTTTGTGTGTACAAAAATTAAAAAAGGAAAAGTTCTTTTTGTAGGAATAAATCCTTCTTATCCATCTGGCTCAAAGGTTGATAGTTTTCTGTATGATATTGATAAAGCTGTAACCGAATATCCAAAACATTATTCTAAATTCCCCAATTTAATTAAGAATACAAAATTTAGCGAAAGTTGGTCTTATCTTGATTTGTTTCAATTTAGAGAAACAAATCAGAAGAAGGTAATAGGTTTTGTAAGAAATGATCCGCAATTTTTGGTTAGTCAATTAAAATTAACTCACAAAATGATTTGTGAAATAAAACCTGAAATCATTGTTGTTTGTAATAGTGAAGCATCTAATTTTTTTGGTATTAACAAAAAGAAAAGCTCAGAAGGCTGGCAAAACATTTGGTTAGGTTACGACTTTGAATTTGATAAAAATTTTGGACTTGATTTCATTAAGTCTAAAAATGAACACAGTATTCTGAAAAATGAAAATGAGTCCTTGATTGGTAAGCCAATTTTATTCACAAGTACCTTAACCTATATGGCAAAATTTGATAAAAGACGATTAAACTGGCAAATAAAAAGATTTATGTATAATAGGAATTCAAAAAATCAGTTATAATTTAATTTGCTAAACGCTTTTTGTACCTATCACACTTTTTCAAATCTAAGTATAAATAAAAAATCATTCAGCTAATCTACCCAACTCATCACTAATGGATAAAGTAAGAATTGACAAATGGCTTTGGAGCGTCCGGATTTTTAAATCCCGTTCACAAGCTACGGATGCCTGTAAATCGGGGCGGGTCAAGATCGGGGAAAAGAACGTGAAACCTTCTTACCTCGTGACCCGCAACGAAATTGTCTATGTAAAAAAAGAGGGTTTTAATCTCACCTTCGAAGTGATCGATCTGATCAACAAACGAGTTTCTGCGACCCTGGCACAACCGTGCTATAAAAACCTGACGCCGGACGAGGAAATGAATAAATTTAAAGACTGGTTTGTTGGTAAAGCACACGCGGAACGACGCGAAAAAGGTGCAGGTCGCCCCACCAAAAGAGAACGCCGGGAGATTGATGGATTTAAAGAGGACTATCTGTGGGATAACTGACCGATCCCGACCGAAGGGAGGGCGACGTACGACAGTACGTTGAAGGCAGACGGGCGCGAAAGCGGACGGGTGCATTTTAAATGATGAGCAACCCGGCAAACAAAAATCATCTTCCGCTGTTTTATTTATATGAAATTAACAATCGAAGAAAACCGGGTCGTTACCCTTACTTACGAACTTCGGGACGGTGGTGCCGAAGGCGAGCTGATGGAGCGCATGGACGCGCGGTATCCCTTTATCTTTTTGTTTGGTACCGGAAAACTGCTCAAGAGTTTTGAGAAAAATCTGCGGGGACTTGGCTCCGATGATGCTTTTGAATTTATCCTGTCCGCCGACGAAGCGTACGGAAGATGGAATATACTCAACGTTTTAAAAATCCCCAGAGCGGATTTTAACCGGGCGAGTGATGTTCCGGATACTTACCTAAAAATCGATAATCGGGTCAACCTGACCGACGACGAGGGACTCCGCCACAATGGAAAAATTATTGGAATCGGAGACACGGAAATTGAAGTCGATTTTAATCACATCATGGTGGATAAAGATTTACATTTTAAAGGTGCCGTACTGGCGATCCGCGAAGCGAGCGTGGACGAGCTGGTCCAGCAACATTATAT
>CAKZUV010000113.1 GCA_937921555.1 uncultured Saprospiraceae bacterium | reverse complement strand
TTTTTTCCATTCGGTACATTAATAAAATATCTTAAAACGAATACTGTTTGAGCTAAACAACCGCTGAATTAAAAGCAAATGACTGATAATCAATAACTTAAATTTAAAAGATAAAACTCAAAAGCGAGTTTATTCGGTTTGATATTTTATTAGAAGTGCCGAATTCGAAAAATGCGACAGGCGGCAGATTTTTTGGTTTCGTTTTTTTTCTGCAAAAAAAGGAACAATAAAAATAAATTTAAAGGTGAAATTAAAAAAATGAAATCTGTTTGTTTCAGGGAAAAGTACCAGCAGTTTATTTGGTTAATTGAACACCCAACTAGCTATTAGCTAGTTGGCTTACCTCAAACGTAAACACGTCTACTGGCTTAACAGACAAGTATCCAAGATTTGTCAAGCATACATAATCATCACCCAATCCTGACCTTAACCAAAAGTAGTTGCGGGTTTACGGCATCCGAATCCTCGGAAAATTCTCGCCCGAAAACCCGCAACTTTTTTGGATAAACTGTTCTATTCGGTTTCCACCAAAAAATTGTCATCCGAAAAAATCGGTTTTACCGCTACTTTGTTTTTGGTAAAAAGCAGTCCCCGCAAAGCGTAATTCAGCGCAGCATCTTTTTCTACTTCTGCTCCGTGAATGTAGAGCGTCGTGTACTGATCCACCTGATTGCTCGATAAACCGGGGAAGTCCTGATCTTCAGCAACCTTTTCTAAGCCTTTCAGACTGGACTTTATACCTTGTGGAAAAACGGGTACCTTCAGATCCGTCACCGTCTCTTCCGGTGCGAGAACTACGTTGATGGTACTCCAGGGCAAGGCATTTCCAGTTGGAAAACTGGCCAGGTAATTTCTGACATCCAGCAAAGACCGGCAGGACGTAATGATATATTCCGTCTGATCGAACGGGTGATTGGCGAAGTAATAAAAGGCCTCATCGTAAAACGGGATTTCCGCGTTGATATCTTTTCCCAGAATAAAGGTGATACTCTCACGGCCCATCATCTGGTGGGTTTTAGGAGGCGTAATTGTGGACTTCCGGGACAGACTTTCTTCGGGGGTCGTTGGATTTGTGTTCGAGACTAATAGAGGCGTCATATCCTGAGCGGACAAGACGAGGGCATAATCAATCTGATCGCTGGCTCTCAGACCAAAAGTTATCAGGATAAAAGATAAAACGAGGGTACTGTTGATAAAAAACGAATTAATAGCGTTCATGGGTTTAATATTTAAAAGTGATTAAAACTTGTTTACACTTTCAAAATTAAGGGGAGCACCGGGTCTTTGACGGGCAGAACTAGTATTCGTTGGGGTTGGGGTAGTATTCGTTTTGGGTGTAAATATTGAATATTCAATATCCAATATTTCAAAAAACCATCGCTCTAATTCAAAACACCCTGCGATCCCCGGTAATTCACCTCCAGCGTATATCCATTCCCGACCGAAGCGACCAGTGGCAGCATCATCATTTCCATAATTTCGGTGGCCTGATCTTTGGCCTTTTCCATCACATTATTAGCGTAAGCATCACGGCGGAATTCGGAACGCAGGATATTAAAATTTTCATTAAAATCATCTGTATTTACTTCCCGCATCCAGCCAATATCCATCTTGTCCACTTTGGGATAGACTTCGTGGCTCAGAATCGTAGGTTCGGGTAAGGTAACTTTGACGCGTCTTTTACGGCTATCCAGATTGATATCGAAATATTCGTCCAACCGGAATCCTACTTTTAAAATACTGATGGCAGAAATTTCAATGTCGGTAGAAGAAACGTTGAAGCCCCAGATTTTGGTTTGCAACTGTTTACTGATTCCTTTTTTGTCCCGGATTTCCAGGGTGGCCAGTTCGGCGACGACGCGTTCCACCTTTTCTTTCATCAATCCTTTGGAGCGGGAAAAGTCGTTGATGGCGGCCCGGTTTTGCAAACGCATAATCAGTGGCGCCAGTCCTTCGGTCATCGCAATACCGCAGGGCGTGTCAATTTGCCGGCCCGTTACCATAAAATGTCCGTCAGAATTTTCCAGCAGGGTAGTGATGACGTGATTGACCATAAAGCAGGTATATTTTCCGGCGACCTCCTGCATGGCTTCCACCGCGCTTTTTCCTTCGTTATTATACCAGGTTTCGTAGAGATTGGCCGTAGTATCCCGGATATTGGTGAAATCGTTGAAATATAATTGTTTTAAATAGCTGTGATGCTGATCGTATTCCGCCGGCAAGCGATTTTTTAGACTATCGGGCAATGCCATCCGGTTGGCTACGTGTCCCAGAAGCGCCAGATTAAAATTTCGGATCAGATTATCAAATTCGCGGTGATACCGGTGTGGATTGGCCAGAATAGCCAGCGCATTTTCGTCTTCAAATTCAAAATCAAAGTCAGCCGGCACATAATTAATCTTCATCTCTTCAGGAATGGTCTTTAAACCTCCGGATTTGGTAAAACTGCTCAGACCGCCGTTATTTTGTACATATTTATATCCCAAAACACCCAGTATGCTGATGATTAACAGCATAAACATATTGGAAACGATGCTTGATTTCCTGGAAGAACCTTCGGCCATTAGCAGTATAAGTTGATTTTTTTTAATAAAAAAACAGAAAGAGGCAGCGCAATGAGTAGTTCTACCGTTCTGTATAGTGAAGATAGGATTTTATTCCTGTTTTAAACGATTTATGATCGTTTTCTAAAGATTTACGATAGACGAAAAACCAACTAAAGGCTACCAGACACCAGGAGAAATCCCAGTGCAGTAGTCCTTTTTCGAATCGTATGTTCTTTAATTTAGTTGATAGTTAGTTTTCTGTGATGATAAAGTCGTATCGAATCCGTTCGATGCGACTTTCTTTTTTTCAACTAAAAGAGATATGATTAGGACGTAAGAACTTCAAATAAGTATCAAATGTTCAGCATCTCGGTGAAAATCAGGCAAATACCAAATCCATAGCCGCACAAATCAGTTCCGCCGCCTCCTCCAGGTCGGCTATACCGTGCGCCGCCGAAACAAACCCCACTTCGTAACCGGATGGTCCCAGATAACAACCACGGTTCAGCAACTCGTGGTGCAGCACCTTAAACAGTTCCATTTTTGCCGGATCAATCTCATCGGCCCGTTGTATTCGGTTTTCTGCGAAAGCAATCCAAAAGATAGAACCAATCGTCGGAAAATGTACCGGGTATTTCTTCTCGGTACAGTAGTCCTGCAAGATGGAAATAAAATATTTGGTGCGGTATTCCTGGTCGTCGAAAAATCCGGGTGCCGCCAGTTGTTTCAGGGCCGCATAACCAGCAGACATGGCCACCGGATTGGCAGAAAGCGTTCCCGCCTGATAAACAGGTCCTTCCGGCGCAATATTAGCCATCATCTCGTGACTCGCACCGTAGGCGCCCACCGGCATTCCGCCACCGATAATCTTCCCGTAAGTAATGATATCCGGCTGAATGTTATAAACACCTGCGGCTCCTTCAAAGCCAACTCTGAATCCTGAGATTACCTCATCGAAAATCAACAGGACGCCGTGTGCGTAACAACGCTCACGTAAAGCCAACAGGAAGCAGGGGTTTTGTAATAAAAGACCATTATTGGCGGGAACAGGTTCGATGATCACGCCGGCAATATCGTGGGCGTGGTCTTCCAGTACCTGATCCAGCGCGTCCAGATCATTGAGGGGAATCACGAGGGTTTCTTTGGCAAAAGGCTCAGGAATTCCCGCCGAGGTACTTTCTCCGAAGGTCGCCAGACCAGAACCCGCTTTTACGAGCAACGAATCGACGTGGCCGTGGTAACAACCCTCAAATTTGACAATTTTAGATTTTCCGGTAGCTCCCCTGGCTAGCCGGATAGCTGACATCACCGCTTCGGTACCGGAACTGACAAATCTTATTTTTTCAATAAACCGATTATGAGACAGAATGAGCTTGCCCAGTTTGTTTCCCAATACCGTTGGCGTACCAAAGCTGGTGCCTTTACGAACAGTAGCGATCACCTCCTCGCGAATTTGTTCGTTGTCGTGGCCCAAAATGAGCGGTCCCCAGGAACAACAAAAATCAAGATATTCATTATCATCTTCGTCCTGAATCCGGCAGCCCGAACCGGAGCGGATAAACAGGGGAGGACCACTGACCGATTTAAAGGCCCGCACCGGTGAGTTTACACCACCGGGAAAATATTTTTTTGCTTCCGCGAAATGCGCCGCAGAATTAGTACGCTCTTTGATCGTTTTACTCATGCGGCAAAGGTAAATATTAATTTTATTCGGTAAAGAAATTTAAAATCAAAGTTTAGTAAAATTCGGAATAATATTAGATGTGGGGTAATGGTAATGTGTTGGGGGTTGGGGCGTTTAGGTGTTGATTTGTTGAATCTGCCTGCCGACGCAGGAAGGCAGGTCGTTGATTTGTTGAATCGTTGAAAAATAAGATAAAAAATTATGGAATCTCCCTTTAGGGTCGTGGTCAAATTCCATAATTTTTTAGCGTTTGGCTGGTTTAGATCGTTTCGCGGTTTATTTGTTTAATCGTTTAGAATTAGGCGATTATTCTGCCGTATTACCAATGCGGTAAACGGGTGACCGCAGCGCGGCCAAATTATGTTAGCCAAAATATTAACCTTAAAACGCCGACCCCAGCGGGTGTCGCATTATTTTAAAAACATTATCGTTTCAGAAAAAATACCACCAATAACAATAAAAAATGGGTTTAAGCGAATTAAAAGTACAGAAAGCGGCGCAAAAATTACTGGAGCGACGCTACGAAGTCAGATCACTGGGAAAACGAATATTCTCTCAGCTGGAAGCACGTACCAAGGCGAAATATGGTGGTAAACGAGCAGATGGCTTGTTGGTTTTCAAGCATATCTTATGGGGAGAATTTGTGGTGAGTATGGAAGCAAAATCCTATAAGACGCTGGCCGCCATTCGTCCGTACAAAGACCATGGAAGCGTAATACTGGGCAGTTTGAGATGGGGATTGTACGCGGTTATCGGATCGGGTAGTGCGGTCGCGTTTTTCCGGCAGCAGGAACTTTATTTAAAGCTGGGTTTTCCGATGATGATGTTTTTTATTGGCGCGCTGGTTTACGCTTTGCTCACGCACAATCGTATCTGCCATCAAATCTCCAATGTCATTGAGCAAATCCGGCAATATCCGGGAGATCACCAGTGGCTGGCCGTGTCCAGGGATAGTCTGGACAAACTCTCCAAACGGAAAAGACATCTGTTGAAATGGACCTGTAAGTATCAGGGCATCGGAATTATTGTAGTTAATAACCGGGAAAAAGCCAAAGTGTGGATCAAGCCTAAGCGAAACTGGAACTGGTTTCGGAGTTATCTGCCTTATTATAGCCGTGAAAAAATGATTCGGGCGGGTATTTGAGGCGCATTTTGGTAGCAGATTCTGTTTTTTATCTAAAAATAGGGAACGTTCGTCGAAAGTCTGGTGACCTTGTAGTATATTGTGCGTAATTTAAACTCAAATTACCAATAGAATGAAAAAAACCTTGACCCGCTTATTTGCCGCTTTTCTGGTACTCGTTAGTCTTTGTGCCACCATTCACCTTCAGACCATCTCCAGAGATCTCTCTACCAATCAATCAGAAATTCTGAAAGTATTACCCGAAGAAGCCCCGACGGAATCGATCCTTCCGGAAGTACAGGTCGTTAAAACCATCCTGCAAAAATTTGTCGAATTGTAACAGTCTATTTTTTTCAAAGAAAGGTGATGTGATTTTTTATTCTAAAAAATTTGTTTTAAATTTGTGTCTATAAAACAAGTTGTTGCGGGAGAAATCTCTCAAAAAAATCACATTATGTCCATACAAACCATTGCCAATCAGCTGGTAAATCTTTGCCGTCAAGGCAAATTCGATCAGGCCGTAGAAGAATTATATTCCCCGGATATTGTCAGTATTGAACCACCCGGAGCCGGATTTATAGAACGGGCCGAAGGAATCGATGCCTATCATGCAAAGGGTAAAAACTGGCAAAGTATGGTAGAAGAATTTCATGGAATTGAAGTCTCAGATCCAATCGTTGCAGACCAGTTTTTTACCTGTAAAATGACCATGGATATTACCATGAAAGGATTTGGGCGGGAAAAAAGTGAAGAAATCTGCCTCTACGAGGTGAAAGATGGAAAAATAGTGCGGGAGCAATTTTTTTACAGCTCACCGGAAGGGTAGTGATCCCCCGGTTTTATGGTTCTGTCCCTGTTGCCATAATATTTTTATCGGTGATACCAAAAAATCCAGCTATCTGGTACTATTTTATACAATTTCTAGATAAGTCGGTATTTTGGTATTTTACAATTTTAAATTTTAAAATATCACCTGAATGATTATATTTGGGCCAAATTGTTGTTAATGGAATGTATCCTTAACAGCACAGGTTACAAAACTAACAGAAATGCACGCTTTAATATACCTCAGCAATATCTCACAACCTTTAGATCAGGATGATGTGATTGAGATTGCTACAAAAGCTTCTATAAAAAACAAGCGAATCGGAGTCACTGGATTTTTATCCTCCAGAGATGCTCAATTTATTCAGTATTTGGAAGGAGAATCCGAAACGGTTATGGAATTGATCAAAACCATTGAAAATGATCCCAGACACGATTTGCAACATACAATTCATCTGCGGGATCAGCCATTCAGGCATTTTGCTAACTGGTCCATGCGCCTGATTACTTCTGACGACGAGTCCAGGATTTACCCGGATGATACACTGATTTCCGTTATCCAGGACATTGCCAGTTCGGATTACGAACCAGAAATAATTGATGCACAGATTTACACAATTATCAACCGGATTTCCAGAATTTTATACATGCCCAGATATGACAGTGGAAATCAAAAGATCATCTGAGAATAGAAATTAAAGCCGTACAATTTATACGGCTTTTTAAATAACCCCTTTTTTCCTATAATTAATATTATGTTAAGTATGTGTTTTAAAACCACACCCTATCTTAAAGATTCCCTGCGTATCGTTTTATTTTTCTAGGAATTTATTTCGTATGATGTATTTCGGATGTGTAACTTCTTTTATCCATATTATTCCGTCAAATGATTCTGCCAAGTTTATTTTATGTATAGACCGTCTAATGCTATTAACAACCAAAACATTATCTGACTCTTCAAAAAGCCAACTATTTTTTTGCTGCTGACTTTGAATATCTACAAATAGTTTTGATTTGCCGGTTTTCAAAAATTTGGACTGAATACTACTGGCTGGAAGTTTCGATATCTCATTTTCGTAAGTCACTTTCCTTTGTATATGGGCAGGATTTCCAAGTGAATGAAAAAATCCAACGCTATAATACCGATTTTGATAATTATCTTTTAGTATCTCCCCCATGCAAGCTTTCCTAATTTCTACGTTTGAAATATGAGTATTATGAGCCGAAATTATTATTTTCTCATCAGGATATACATCACTTATGATCCATATTAATACTTCAGCCATCGTAGAATCTCTTTCACTTACACTAGCTGTTCTATTCCTACCATTTAGCTCTTTCCATTCTCCGTACTTTTCAATGAAAAACTTAACCTGAGTAGCAGCACTATCTATCGAAACATTAAGGTCCCATTATGTTCTTTCACACCATGTAAACTTTCCCCAAGAGCAACTATTCTTTTATCGTCCAGTACATTTTCTAAGAATTTCCATTTTTCCGTGTTTTCCATCGATACTGAATCTGTATTTATTTCTACGAATCCATCTTGTTGAGAGAATCCCAAATGGCTGATTAGCAGTATTCCAATTATAAAGTACATGCTCATTTTTTATTTTTTCAATGTCTGACAATATTTGAATCCATTTTTCCAACCATTCCCTAATTTAAGACTAATTCTGACAAATCAACCGTCTTTTAAGGGACAAATAAACAAACCCAGACAGTATTTTAAAACATTTTGGATCGAGGATACCAATTAAAGCGTACATTTGTTCCTTTACAAATAACAAAAAATTATTATTCCCATATTTTAAAAATAGCAACCACTACCCTTCTTTTATTCAGAAGTCGTAAAACTCAGAACCACTTATGAGAGTAGCATTTATTACCCTGATTATTCAATTTTTAAGCTTATTTCTAATCGCCCAGGATGCGGCCAACTCAACCGGAAGAATTCTTTCTGCCGATAAAGAAGGAATGGCGGGTGTAACCGTTTTGGTGAAAAATACCTTGGTCGGTACCGTGTCCGATGAAAACGGTTATTTTAAACTTAAAGCCGATCAGGGACAAACCTTGGTTTTCAGTTTTCTGGGCTACAAAACGGCGGAATGGTTGATTGAAAATGACCAGCCGATTGAAATTACACTAAAAGAAAGTGACGCTTATCTGGAAGAGGTTGTTATTACGGCTTTAGGTATAAAAAGTAAAACCAGAAACCTTTCTTACGGCGTTCAAAAACTGGAAGCCAACGAACTAAACACCGTCAAGGCAACCAACTTTCTGGATAACCTCAACGGCAAATTAGCCGGTATTACCGTCACACAAGGCGCTACCGGCGTAGGATCTTCCTCTAAAATTACCATTCGCGGGGAAGCGTCTTTTACCAACAACAATCCCCTCTTTGTCGTCGATGGAATGCCTATCAATAACAACACCATTGTTCCCATTACCAACGATGCGGCCGCCGGATTTCAGGAGGTAGATTTTGGTAACGGTGCCATGGAAGTTAACCCCGACGATATTGCTTCCGTGCAAGTGCTGAAGGGGCCGGCAGCAGCGGCGTTGTACGGAACCAGAGCCAGCAACGGCGTGATTCTGATTACCACCAAAGATGGTAGCGAGCAACAGGGAATGCAGGTTTCTCTGAATAGTACGTTTTTTGTAGAAGAAGCTGCCCGGCTTCCCAAATTTCAAAATGCCTACGGTCAGGGAAATAACGGGGATTTTGAATTCGTCGATGGACTGGGAGGTGGTATCAATGATAATATTTCCTACAGCTGGGGTCCGGCTTTTGAGGCAGGATTACAGATTCCTCAATTTGACAGTCCGGTCACCCTACCCGATGGCCAAACGGTACGAGGCGGAGATCTGGCCGTTACCGGAGGAGGTGCGATTCCCGCGAGTCCGTTCATTGCTTATCCCGATAATTTAGAAAACTTTTATCAGACGGGATATACGGCTATCAATAATGTGTCCATTGCTTCCGGATTGTCAAACGGTAGTTACCGGTTGTCTTTTACGGATTTGCGGAGCGAATCTATTATTCCCGGAGTCGATCTCAACCGGAATACCTACGCGGCCAATCTTAATTTTTTCCCTACGGATAAATTGAAAATTACCAGCTCACTTTCTTATGTGCGATCCCAATCCGACAATCGTCCTTCGAATGGTTACGGATCAGAAAACGTAAATTATTCGCTGGTGGCCTGGGGTCCGAGATCGCTGAATACGGACGCCTTGCAGGATTACTGGCAGCCTGGTTTGGAAGGACTTCAACAATACTCTTTCAATTATACCTTTTTTGACAATCCCTATTTTATTCTGAATGAGAATAGAAATTCTTTTAACCGGAATCGTTTGTTTGGAAACATCAAAGCAACCTACTTTATTACGGACAAACTGAATATCGCTTTCCGGACCGGATTGGATTTTTCCACGGAAGAAAGACAGTTTCTGAGAAACTTCAGCACCAACCGTTTTATCAATGGCGGATATGCCGTTCACAACGTAGATTATCTGGAAAGAAATACCGATGTGCTGATCAACTACCAGGATCAGAAAGGAGACTTTACTTTTGATTTTTACGCAGGTGGAAACCGACTGGATCAAACCGCCAGTACGCAGCAGAGTCAGGCGCTGTCCCTCGCACAACCGGGTATTTTCCGGTTATCCAATGCGGCCTCCCCCGTCGAAAATTTTGACTTTCTGGCCGAGAAAAAAATCAACAGCATTTACGGAATTGCCAAAGTCGGTTTTAAAGCGTTTTTGTTCTTTGAATCTACATTAAGAAACGACTGGGCCAGTGCACTGGCAACGCCAGTTTCGACGGATAACGCCTCTTTTATGTATCCTTCACTGGGTCTGGGTTTTGTAGCTTCCGAAGTCCTGCGGATGCCCCGTGCAATCAATTACCTGAAATTCAGAGGAAGTTGGGCACGGGTCGGAAATGACACCAATCCTTATCAGACTTCCGGTGCTTTCCTCGCACAAACGCCTTACAACAGCCAGCCAACTTTCAGCGATCAGGCGACGATTCCTAACGTAAATTTACTGCCGGAAAGAACCACCGCCGTTGAAATTGGGGCAGAAATACGACTTTTAAAAAATAGAGTTAATATTGAGGCCACTTACTATAACGCTTTGACAGACAATCAGATAATCACCTTGCCCTCCCCCGTTAGTTCCGGATATAATGCCCGGGTGGTCAATGGCAGCCAGGTTCGGTCCAGAGGGCTGGAAGTGATTATGGGCGTTACGCCGATTTCGGGAAAGTTTGAGTGGAATACGACTTTTAATTTCAGCCGGAATATCACGACCGTTGAATCGCTGCCGGATGAGGTAGATCGTCTGACACTCGCCTATTCCAGTATTTATGACAATGTAAATCAAACTGTTTTTTATCAGGTAGAAGAAGGTGGCCGAATCGGAGATATGTACGGTACGGGATACCTGCGGAACGAAGACGGGGAATTTATAATTGGTGATAACGGACTTTATATTCCCGATAACCGGCTCCAGAAACTGGGCAATTATAATCCGGATTTCACCCTCGGAATTCAGAACCATTTTCGGTACGAAAACTGGGATTTAAATTTTCTGGTAGACTGGCGTCAGGGCGGACAACTGGTTTCACGAACGCTGGCACTGGGAGCCGTCGGAGGTCAACTGGAAGAAACGCTTAACCGGCCAGCCGAAGGAATCATTGCCGATGGCGTGGTAAATGTCGGAACGGCTGAAAACCCCGTTTACGAAAAGAATACACAAGCGGTTTCTCCCGAAACATTTTACCGTAATTTTTACGATAGGAATCACGAAGAGAATAATACCTACGATGCCAGTTACGTAAAATTGAGAGAACTGTCTCTGAGTTATACCTTTAAAAACTTTGCTACCAAATACATTGACCAACTGGATATTTCTTTCGTTGGCAGAAACTTGCTCATCTTTAGTAATACACCGCATTTTGACCCGGAAACGCTGGCGGTTCAGGGACAGCAATTTGTGAACGGCGTGGAAGATATGTCTTATGCTACGACGAGAAGTTTGGGGATGAAAGTTGGCGTTAGGTTTTAGAGCTATTTGCTGCGCTCGACCGTGGCAGGACAAAAAAAATAAGAATTTCACGCTATTTTGTTTCCACATTTTAGCCTTTAACAGTTTTAAAATAATATGAAAAATTCTATCTTATATACTCTGTTTGTTGTCTTGGTGGCATCCGGTTGTACCAAAGATTTTGAGGAAATAAATACCAATCCCAATTCACCGATTTCCGTGCAACCAAGCTTGCTGCTCCGACAAGTTTTATACGATTTTGGAGAAGAGCTTTCCTACGAAGGATTTGTGGCGGGGAACCTTCTCAGCCAGCATTTTACGATGGTTGATTTCAATTTATTTGACCGCCACGATCTTAGTTCTCCGCAGTTGGGTGGAAACCCGTGGCCGACTATTTATACCAATTTACGGGACAACGAATTATTGCTCGAAGAGTCCAGAACCAACCCACTCAGTGCCGTATACGAAGGACCAGCACTGATATTGAAAGCCTATCTGACCGCTGCCTTAACCGATATTTACGGAGATGTTCCTTATTTTGAGGCAGTTCAGGGAAAAAGCAACGGGATTGTCAATCCCCGTTACGACGCCCAGTCTGATATCTATCAGGGAACGGATGGTATCCTCGATAATCTGAATCAGGGACTGGCCGCTATTGAAAATTATCGTGGTACGCAGGCGCTGGATGGTGACATTATTCTTGGTGGAGATTTAAGTCGGTGGACCAGACTCGCCAATTCTCTGAGAATAAAATACCTGATGCGGATTTCAAACGTATCCGCAGTGGCCGGAGATTTACAATCGATTTATGATGGTGGAAATTATATTCAAGAATCTGCGGATAATGCGACTTTTGATTTTCTGGCAACACAGCCTAATACTTTTCGATTGACCGTTTTAAGAGCCGGAGATTTTAACCTGTTCGTTTTATCCGAAACCATGCAGGAGATACTTAGCGACTTAGACGATCCAAGAATAAGCGTTCTTTTTCGTCCGGCCAGCAACACACCCGGTGTTTTCAGTGGATTACTGAATGGTCCGGATGCGTCCAATACTTCTATTTCAGTGGCGGATTTCTCTCTTACCGGAACCATTTTTCGGGAAAACAGTCAGCAACTCGACGCCAACTTTATGACCAACTGGGAAACCTTATTCCTTTTAGCGGAAGCCGCAGAAAGAAACCTGATCGACGCAGATGCCAGCGCCTTATATAATCAGGCAGTCGCCGCAGCTTTTGCCTACTGGCAAACGGATCTTCCGGCAGATTATCTGACGACGGGCCGGGCTGCTTACGAATCTGATGGCCAAAATCCCGTTGAACAAATCATTACTCAAAAATGGATTGCCAATAGTATCAACGGATACGAGGGCTGGATCGAATACCGCAGAACGGGATTCCCAAATTTAAAAAACATTAGTGCGAGTCTCAACAATGATTTGATTCCCGTACGAATGCCCTACCCGGCGGAAGAAGCTGCTTTGAATAGTCAGAATTACGAACAAGCCATTTCCGGAAATCAGAATAGTGTGAATAGCCGGGTGTGGTGGGATGTGGATTAAGAGCATGTTTAAATTTCTATTGTCTCTCTAAGGAATGTTAAATAAATAAAATACGATTCTATACTTCCTCTTTTTGCATCACTCTGCATCGTCAAAATGGTCATTATACACAGCATAACTCCCATTTTTCCTCTTTGATTGATGCAAAAATAGTTCGCCTAGAATCTGC
>CAKZUV010000112.1 GCA_937921555.1 uncultured Saprospiraceae bacterium | reverse complement strand
ATTGATCGAACTATGCTCTTTCAGTGACTCCAATACTAGTTTTGTTTTAAATGCGGATGTAAATTTTCTTCTTTTCATGACAACAAATTTAAGGGTTTTATCACACTTAGATTATTGTCCAGTTTTTTGGGGAAAGACCAGATTAAAATTAGCACAAATACCGATGTGTTAGCAACTAAGGAATGTTAAATAACTAAAGTACGATTCTATACTTATTTATTTGCCATTTCTAATTATCTTTTTTTAAAAAACTATTTTAAAAATTTTAAAAATGACTTTTAGAAACTTATTATTTGCCGGGCTTTTTATACTCGCTTTTACTGCTTGTAGTGATGATGATACACAGGCAACAGAACAATTAGAATTAAATATTTCAGGTCTGGAAGATCTGGGTAGTGCTTTCACTTACGAAGGCTGGATTATCGTAGACGGGTCGCCTGTCACCACCGGAACTTTCGATGTAGACGATTCAGGCGCCTTAAGCAAAACTTCTTTTGAGGTAGATGCAGCCGATTTGGAAACTGCTACCACTTTTGTTTTAACAATCGAACCACGGCCAGACCTCGATCCTGCACCCAGTGATGTTCATATCCTGGCTGGTGATTTCAACGGTACTTCTGCGGACTTAACCGTTGGACACGGAGCAGCGCTGGCAAGCGATTTCACGGCTGCTGCCGGCACCTATATTTTAGCAACACCTACGGACGGAATGGAAAATAATGAAAGAAGTGGTCTTTGGTTTTTAGATCCAATGGCGGGGCCTGGTGCGGGATTAGACTTGCCTGAATTGCCGGACGGATGGAAATACGAAGGATGGGCGGTAATTAACGGCACTCCTGTTTCAACCGGAACGTTTACCAGTGCTGCCACTGCCGACGATGCTGCTCCTTATAGCGGAACTTTGCCTGGCCCTCCTTTTCCGGGAGAGGATTTTCTCGACAACGCACCGGCCGGACTGAATTTCCCTGCTGAATTAAGAGGCGCTACCGCGGTCATTTCAATTGAGCCATCACCGGACAATAGTCCTGCACCATTTTTGTTAAAGCCTTTGGTAAGTCCAATTGGTGGAACTGCCGCCGATCATACACCTTTTCAAATGTCTAACAATGCGGCTGCAACCAACCCAACCGGAACGGTGACAAAGTAATAGTGAATTACAATGAGTAAAGGACAAATTGGTGAGTAGAGCTTGTCTAAACTTCCATTAATTGGCTACAATTGGCAAATTTTATTCTGAACTTCGTTAAAAAGCCTCGCCGATGCTAAGGCATCGCCTGTATTTTTTGCCTTATTCAAAACAAAATTTTCTCAATTTCGCACAATCATGAAAATTTGGACAAACTCTGAATACACCCGTTGTGAAGGTGTGTTTAATATTATAATGTCAATTTATCATAAAATCACGCTTTAAAAATTATATTTCGACTAATGCCCTCAAAAAAACGATAAACGAAACTTTTTAAAACGATGCGATATTTTGTTGAACTGAGTTATAACGGGACCAATTACTGCGGGTGGCAGATTCAACCCCACGATATGTCCATCCAGCAAAAGATCGAAGAATCCATCTCGACCATTCTGCGCCACAAAACCTCCGTCGTCGGTTGCGGCCGTACGGATAGCGGTGTGCACGCCAGCAAATATTTTTTACACTTTGACCACCCTACCCCCTTGCCGGATAATTTTATGAGTCGGATCAACAAGGTACTTCCGGCGGATATTGCCTTCCACAAACTTAAACCGGTATCGGACGAAGCACACACCCGATTTGACGCTACCCTGCGGGCGTACGAATACCATCTGAGCTTTCGCAAAAATCCTTTTCACCAGCAAACCCGCTATTATTTTCCACAATGGGAGAAACTCAATATGGATAAGATGCACAAAGCCGCCGCTTTGTTGCCCGAGTATTCCGCTTTTTATACCTTTTGTAAATCAAATACGGATGTAAAAACCATGAATTGTACAATCATGGATAGCCGCTGGGTAATGCATCCCGATGGCCAGGGAATGACTTACCACGTAGCCGCAAACCGTTTTCTGCGGGGAATGGTCCGCCTGATCGTGGGAATGTGCCTGAATGTAGGTATGAATAAACTGAAACTCGATACCGTCCGAAAGGCACTCGACCAGCAGGAACGACTTACCAAAAGTCTGAGCGCCCCACCCCACGGGTTGTTTTTGACGAAGGTGGAATATCCGGAGAGGTTGAGTTTTGAGGGTTGAGTTCTGAGTTTTGAGTTTTGAGCCGCTGCCGGCCGGCAGGTTTTAGGTTTTTCAGTGATGAAAATAAGGTAAAAAATCATAAAGTCTCCCCTCGGGGCCGGGGTAAAATTTTATGATTTTTTACCGTTTTGGGGTTTGGGGTTTGATTTGGGTTCTAAGTTTATGCGCATTATTCATTTTTCATTAGAAAATTATTCATTGTGTATATTTTGGATTTAATCTGTCTGAATAAATTTGATTGCATTGAGTAATGAGTGACTGATTAACTGACTAACTGACTAACTGACTAACTGACTAACTGATTAACTGATTAACTGACTAACTGATTAACTGACTAACTGATAACCGATTAACAATTATTCAAATATTGATAAATAAAAATGCAGGATAAAACTAAGTGATAAAGACACCATTAAATGAACACTAATTAATACCGTATTTCCTTTAGGGACAAGATTTAAATAGATTCAGAATTTTCAATTAAATTTGAGACAAAAAAAATGACAGGTTATAATCAGGAAATTGAATCAAAAATGCGTTATCACTATAGTCAATTGAATGAAAAAGAGAAGCGCCATTATGTA
>CAKZUV010000111.1 GCA_937921555.1 uncultured Saprospiraceae bacterium | reverse complement strand
TGCTTTCTGAGCAAATTCTCATAAAACAGCTTATGGCTTTCTTTCATCGGTATAGCTTGTGCCTTTGGTTTTCCCATCTTTTTTTACACAAAAATACAACCTTTTTAGAACTACTACCTATCTTTGGGACATACCACTAGTTTGTACTTTCTGTCTTATAATTTATGAGCATCTCCGTGAGATATCTTACAAACTGTTAAACAACAACCCCACTTTACAAATCCAAAAATTCTCCCTATCTTCCCCTACATGAAAGAACCCATCAAAAAATACAAATCCAACCAACCCGTCCCCGACCTGTTCCGGGAAAAACTTGAGCTGCCCGAGATCAAAAAGGAGGCGCCAAAAGTTTTTAAAAGAATTGTATGTCCCTCCTGCGCAGAAGCCGTCAACGCCGAACACATCGACCTGCCAAACAAAGTCGCCAAGTGTAGTAGCTGTCACGTGGTTTTTTCAGTAGCAGAAGAACTGGAAAAACTGAAGGCAAAGAAAGAAGCAAAACAAGAGATTTTCCGGCCGGAAGGAATTGATATTTTTTATTATAAAAACGATATGGAAATTACCTTACCGCAAAGTGTCCACGGTCTGGAAGGTTTTTTAGCGGGGATGTTTATTCCTTTGGGAATCATTACCACGATTTTATTTTTTACGGTTGATAAAAAAATCCCCGCTATTTTACCGATCATTTTTGGAATCGGTGCGCTGTTTTTTATATATCGGCTATTCACCTATCAAAAAGCTAAAACTTATATAGACATTAACGAACAGTCTCTGACGATCAAACACCGTCCTAATAATCTAAAAAAAGATCAGTCTTTTCCGGCAGAAGATATTGACCAGTTGTATATAAAAAAAATGGAGGGCACCGGTTACTGTCAGCTCTTTATGATTATAAATGGCAGCAAAGGGCAACAGCATAAGCAGCTGTTTACTTTTAACGCTATTTCAAAAGGTAAATACCTGGAGCAGGAAATAGAAAAATATCTGGGCCTCGAAGATCGAAAAGTACCAGAGGAAGAGGCGTGATATAGTTTTTTATAAAATAATCCTTATCTTCATTATATGAAAGAGCCTATCAAACAATACAAACCCAAAGAACCTGTTTCGGATATATTCCGGGAGAAACTCAAGTTGCCTGACCTCAAAAAAGAATCCAAAAAAATCTTTAAGCAGGTAAATTGTCCTTCGTGTTCGCAACCCGTTGGAGTCGACCATATCAATCTGGACAAGAGTTTGGCAAAATGTGGGGCGTGTCACGTTATTTTTTCGATTGAGGAGGAAGTGGCTGATTTGAAAATAAAGGAAAAAATTAAAGAAGAATTTTTCCGGCCGGAAGGAGTTGATTTATTTTTTTACAAAGGAGATATGGAAATAACGGTGAAGCAGCCTGTTCACTGGATAGATAGTTTTGGTGGAATACTTTTGCCATTCATAGCGGGATTTTCCTTTTTTATTTGTTATGATAAGGGGTACTCGCTTTTTGTTCCGACCATACTGGTGGCCATTTCCCTCTTTTTTATTTACCGGTTAATCACCTACCTAAAGGCAAAAACATTTATTGATGTAAATGATCAGTACCTGAAAATCAGACACCGCCCCAGTAATTACAAAAAAGACAAGACTTTTGCTGCGGAAGATATTGATCAGATCTATCTAAAGCATTCCAGCGTCAATAGCGGATATTTTATTCTCAACATGATCGTTAACGGACCGGGGGGCCAAACCCACCAGGAACTGGTCAGCGTCAGTACCATCTCCAAAGCCAAATATCTGGAACAGGAAATTGAAAAATATCTCGGTATCGAAGATCGGAAGGTACCGGAGGCGACTGCTTAGAAAATGGGGTAGGGGCTTTGGCGCTTCGTAAAGAAAGTTCAGAACAGAGTCCTGTACGAAAAAAAAATACAGTACAAAATAAGCGATCTGCCTGCTGACGCAGGAAGGCAGGTTCAACAAATCTACCGTTCGTTTCAGGGGCCTTTCCTTTTAAGAAAACTTGCTATTCGCTATGCTTCCCGCGGTTTTCTCAAAACTCAATCTACTTTCATCCAGAATCGTACCCGTTCCCGTTTTTTTACGGCTACCTTCCAGTCTCCGTCGTAACTCAAAAACGCCGGCACATAATTTCCGTTTACCTGCTTTAGTTCAATCCGCATCGTTACATCAAAATCAAATAACAAACCCGAATACTGCAACTGATAATCCCGCGCTAGTACCTGAAAATTCTCTTTGTCAAAATAGGTTTCCAAACTTTTGATGACCGTTTTATCTTTCTTGTAATTTTGGAAAGCAGGTTTTACTTTAGCAGAAAAAACATACGCCGGTTGGCTATCCTGATAAGTTACTGAATTAATTTCGTAGTCGTAATATTTCGCCATTTCCGGCTCAAAGATTTCCATCTTTTTTCCGATGATCGGCACGTTAATTTTTTCTCCCGGACTAAAAACGAGTTGCTTCAGTTTATCAATATGACCCTCCTGTTTCGGATCGCCGTCTCCCTCGTATACCCGCACCGATTCACAGACGGTGTCCTTTGTAAAAAACAACCGGTCGTACAATTTAGCCGTATAATATTTATGTTTTCTCTTTTTCTCATTTTTGAAAAACTTGCCCGTTACCTCCAGGTCCCATTCCTCCATTGAGCGACAATCTCCGTCCGAAGTTTGCCGGGCACGGCTGTCATAACTTGCTGCGACCAGATTCTTTTTGTCAAGAACTTCAATGTGATTGGAAAATTTGTAAGAATGGTGTCGAAGATTGGTAAACGCCTGATAAAAAGATTTGTCTTTGCGGACCAGATCCACAAAATCCGCTACGTCAAAACCTGCCCTGGAGGCAGTCACTGTAATCGAATCCAGATTAATCACCCCACCAAATCCTTCCACCTCCACCTGCGCAGACAAAGAAAAAATGCCACCTAAAAAGAATAGCAACATCAGCAACCGATACTTGATATTCCACTTCAAACTAAACTTATTTAGCACTTTTCTAAACGATTCCTCCGCGCCCCGCGTGCCTCCACCTACATACTGACGCACGAAAGCAGATTAAACAAATCAACAAAGAGCTTGCTCTAAAAACTAGAAAACCAAAAGCCTAGAAACGCATTTAATAAAATTAATCATATACCATCTTCACGATAAAAGATATACACGTTAAAGAATCTCTGCGTTCTCTGCTCCTCTGCGCGAAAATCACTTTTTAGAGTAGACTCAACGATTAAACGACTCAATAAACTAACGACTAAACATTATGCAAAAAGTGCATCACATCCCCATCCTTCACCAAATACTCCTTCCCCTCCACGTGCAATTTCCCCGCTTCCTTCACCGCCTTTTCAGAACCATACTCCACAAAATGCGCATAATCAATCACCTCCGCCCGGATAAAACCACGTTCAAAATCCGAGTGGATCACGCCCGCTGCCCCCGGCGCCTTCGTTCCTTCCTCGATGGTCCACGCCCGAACCTCTTTTTCACCCGCCGTAAAATAAGTAATCAGTTTGAGCAGCTTATAACAAGACTGAATCACCTTATTGACACCCGGCTCGCTCAATCCCATATCCGCTAAAAATTCGTTTCGTTCCTCCTTGGTATCCAGCTCGGCGATATCCGCTTCGATGCCCGCACTGATTAGTAGAATTTCCGCTCCTTCATTTTTTACTGCTTCGGCGAAAGCTTTGGTATGATCATTCCCGGATTCCACCGAATCTTCGTCCACATTACAAACATACAAAACCGGCTTGGCCGTCAGCAACATAAACTCTTCCAGAAAAGCAGCTTCGTCTTCCTCCAGCTCCATCGACCGAACCGGAGAAAGTGTCTCCAGATGAGCCACGACCCGTTCCACCAGCGCCACTTGTTTCAAAATTTCTTTATCACCCGTTTTGGCCGCTTTTTTCAGTTTATCCAGTCGTTTTTCGACCGTCTCCATGTCCTTAAAAGCCAGTTCGGCGTCAATAATTTCCTTGTCTCTGACCGGATCGACCGAGCCGTCCACGTGCACCACGTTGGTATCCTCAAAGCAACGAACCACGTGTACAATCGCATTCACCTCCCGGATATTGGCCAGAAACTGGTTTCCCAGACCTTCGCCCTTGCTGGCACCTTTAATCAGACCGGCAATATCCACAATCTCAATCGTCGTCGGTTGCACCTTTTGGGGTGAGACCAATTCTTCCAGTTTATCCAGACGGGCGTCCGGGACTGTGATAATTCCCACGTTGGGATCCTTCGTTGCAAAAGGATAGTTCGCCGCCAGAGCTTTCGCCGAAGTCAACGCATTAAATAAAGTAGATTTACCGACGTTTGGAAGCCCAACAATACCGCATTTTAGTGCCATGATTTTTATGTTTTATTTCAGCGCGCAAATATACTTAAATACAAGGTATTTTGGTGATTGGTAAAAAATTACGGGAATTTACCCCGACCCCGAGGGGAGTTCCCGTAATTTTTTACCTTTATAAATGCTTGGCTTGAAATCCACAAATCCGCAAATCCACACATCCACACATCCACACATCCGCACATCCGCACATCCACACATCCACACATCCACACATCTACACATCCGCACATCTGCACATCCGCAAATCCACAAATCTATGTTTCAATAAATCGGCAAATTGCGTAGATCGGAAAAAAATTACGGGAATTTACCCCGACCCCAAGGGGAGTTCCCGTAATTTTTACCTTTATATAACTGCTTGGTTTGAAATCCGCACATCTACACATCCGCAAATCCGCAAATCCACACATCCACACATCCACAAATCCACAAATCAAAAAATCAAAAAATCACCCCACCTCTTTCAACAACGCCTCAATCTCCCCCGCAATCGTGCCCTGCGAAGGACGATCCGCCTGTGCGTTGACAATATTACCCGCAGGATCGATCAGTAAAAAACGCGGGATTCCCCGTATTTTATAATCTTTACAAATCTGACTATTGCCCGCCTGATCGGCCAGTAACTGCATGCCCGTCATGTTTTTTTCTTTGATCATTTTAGACCAGGCATCCGCATTTTTATCAATCGAAACGGAGACAAAAGCCACCGGCTTGCCGTGAAATTGTTCCTGTAATTTTTCCAGATGTGGAATCTCCGTTTTACAAGGGCCGCACCAGGTCGCCCACACATCCACGTAAACCACTTTTCCCTTCAAGTCGCTCAAACTAACCTGCTGACCTTTGGCATCCGGGTACGCAAAAACGGGTGCGGGAGACCCTTTTTTCAAATGTTTCCACCCTTCAAATGCTTCGTCAATTTCTGCCAGATAAACAGGATTGGTTACCTCTTTTTTAAAGCGCTCGTAAAGTTCCTCCGAGCCGTTGATTCCTTTTGAACGCAAGTGTTGATTGAAAAAATTATACAATAAAAAACTCTTGACTTTTGGAGCCGAATGATCCGCTTCCACAATTTCAAAAGCTCGCAGACTGGTTTGAATTTTTCCACCGTTCATCAAATCTTTTTGAACCATGTCAGAAGCTTTTTGACCAACCCGGGCAATCAGATAATTACGGTACGCTTCGGAGACCATCAGTTCGTCGTTATTTAAATCCAGATTTTCCTGGTACGCCAATAATTCGGGACTTGGAGTATAGGCCTCCTGTTGATTATAAAATGCGTGGTACAAACTATAGTCGTGGTGTTGTTTGGCCCAGTTGTACTGAATTTCTGTTTTTTCAAAAAGTGCAAAATCTGCGGGGAGGTTTTTATTTTCTTCTTTAAATTTTTCAAAGAACGTCTGCTCTTTTTTCAGATTCTGATTGGCCTTCGCCATAAAATCTTCTTCGGATAAAAGTGCTAACTGTCGACTTTGCTGGTAAGTCAGCGGATCATTTTTTGATTTTAGGTATAAATATTTTTGAGAAACGGGATCGCTTCCCGAGAATTTAATAGTTTTCGGAATCTGCCTTGCATCAAAAGAGATTATTACCTCGTCGTTCGGTCGTAAATACAACGGGATTTTCTGACCATTATAATTCAGTTGAAAAATTCCGGGTTCTTCGATCATCTGATTTAGGGAAAAATTCCCGTCTTTGATTATACCATTCCGCTTGGAGTTTTGGTGAGAAAGATTTATGTTGGTATTTCCGGCATTTAAAATAGTTCCGGAAACGGTGATCGTACCCCGTGTTGGCTCGGCCTGAACTTTTGGTGGAGCAGCGGTTGGTGAAGTTTCAGGTGCAGGGTCTGTCTGACAGCCAGTTCCTATGGCTACCCAAATAATCAGGAAAAGTAAAATGATTTTATTCATTGGAAATAATTTGTCAAAAATAAAGTAATCTTAAAGGTCATTAATTTTTATGGTAATAAATCCGCTGTGAAACTCAATGGTAGCAGATCTTTAATCGAATTACAAACATAAATATCCCCCGTTTCTCCCTGCATAATAATCTTGATATTTTCACCGTACCGTTGTTCTACCTCAAAAATCGCCTGCCGGCAACTACCGCAGGGACTCACCGGACGATTAATCAGATCTTCCGTTTTGACGGTTACGGCCATTGCCACTACCGGACTTTTTGGGTACCGGCTCGCAGCGACGGAAAGGGCAGTTCTTTCCGCGCACAATCCCGTTGGATAAGCAGCATTTTCCTGATTACTTCCGTGTACAAATTTTCCGTTCTTGAGGCGAACCGCTGCGCCCACCGCAAAGCGGGAATAGGGAGCCCAGGCATCTTTGGTGGCTTTGTGGGCCATGTTGAGCATCTTTTGATCCTCCGCTGAGAGTTCTTCTATATTATGGTAAACTTGAACGGTGGTCTTAAGCGTGAGTTTCTTCATTTTTAAATAGGTTTTATGCAAGGAATGCCGATTAAATAAATCGAATAATTGCTTAATTTATTTTGTCAGCATCCTAAGATAGAATAATTGTTAGACTTTTGCCGTATCTGTATTCGCAAAGTTATTTATTAATTTCAAATAAGAAATTGATAGTCAATGTATTAAGGCGTTGTTAAGAATGTGATACTCTAAACTGAGAACCTGCTGTTTTTGCGGTCTTTATAGCTTGCATTCGTTACAAGAGCGTAAAAGTATAGAAAGTTTTTATCGGAACCCTTCGTGACTTCGTGTCCGACCCATAAAGTTGAAATTTAAGGCTGATAACCTTTAGCCCTTATTTGAGGGCGTCCTGTCAGGTGTGTCAGCGCGGTGTCTTTCCACCAGGAATAAAAGGTGCGGGATGTCAAATGACACACATAATCGCACAGCCTCGGTTATTTTTCATTCAGTTACTGAAACAATTAAAACACGCAAAAGAACACTCCGTATTTTATACCAAAATTAAGGTTATTTGTTTTCAGTTACCCTTTCGTAAAAAAGTATTATTTTACCGTCTTAATCTAACTTCTATATCTTTCACAGAAAAAACTAATTAGTGAAGAAATTAAATCACATCCTCATCATCGGAGCGGGACGTTCAGCGACGGACCTGATCGACTATGTTCTGGAAAAAGCCAAAGCATACAGTTGGTCGGTCACCGTGGCGGACGCAGATCCGGAGTTGGCTTCCAGAAAAATAAAAAATCATCCCAACGGACGTGCGGCCTGGCTGGACGTAACCAAAAATAACGACCGGCACGATCTCATCGACCGCGCTGATTTGGTCGTATCGCTTCTGCCAGCACACCTGCACATTGAGGTTGCCCACGATTGTATTCGTTTAAAAAAACACCTGATTACCGCTTCTTATGTTTCCAAAGAAATGTACAGCCTGGGAGATGAGGCCCGGAACCGGGAACTGATTTTTATGGGGGAGATGGGACTCGACCCCGGTATCGACCACATGTCAGCAATGCAAAAAATTGACGAGATCAAAGAGATGGGCGGAGAATTACTTAGCTTTAAATCTTACACCGGAGGACTGATTGCACCGGAGAATGATTCCAATCCGTGGAAATATAAATTTACCTGGAATCCCCGTAACGTGGTACTCGCAGGACAGGGAACCGCTCAGTATCTGGAAGATGGAAAATATAAATATATTCCCTATAGCCGTCTTTTTCAAAACTACTGGAACGTGGACATCGAAGGGATGGGTGCTTACGAAATGTATGCCAACCGGGATTCTTTGTTGTACCGGAAAAATTATGGCCTTGATAAAATTCCTACCCTCATTCGGGGTACGCTGCGCAACGTCGGTTTTTGTGATGCCTGGAATGCTTTAATCCAAATTGGTCTGACAGATGCGTCTTTCCCAATTCTGGAATCTAAAAATTTAAGCTACCTTGGACTCATGGAAGCCTACCTGGGATCTGCTCCCCGGACGGGAAGTGTGAAAGAAGGGATCGCTGACTTTCTGGAAGAGGAGGTGGATTCTGATGTTATGAAAAAACTGGAATGGCTCGGTCTTTTCAGAAAAAAACGGATCAAACTCGAAAGAGCGACGCCGGCTTTAATTTTAGAAAGATTATTGTTAAAAAAATGGAAATTGTCTCCCGGTGATAAGGACATGATTATCATGCAACACGAATTTGAATATAAATTAAAAGAAAAAAAGAAAAAATTAATTTCAACTTTGGTTATGAAAGGGGAAGACGAATATTATACGGCGATGTCGCGGCTGGTAGGAGTCCCGCTGGGAATTTTTGTCAAAGAAGTGATGCTCGGAAATATTACCCAAACGGGTGTGAATATTCCGGTGGTCAAAGAAATATACCAGCCAGTACTGGAAGAACTCAAAGATTACGGAGTCGACTTCCGGGAACGATTGATTGATTTGGATTAAGAGCTTGTATAAAATTATTTTTATAATTTCACCTAGAGAACCAACTTTACAACTATTAAAAATGAAATTTATATTATCACTTGATCAGGGAACGACCAGCTCACGGGCTATTATTTTTAATAAAGAAGCCGAAATAAAGGGCGTTGCTCAGGAGGAATTTACCCAGTTTTTTCCCCAGTCGGGTTGGGTAGAACACAATGCCCAGGAAATTTGGCGAAGTCAGCTGAAAGTAGCCAGAGAGGTGATGAAAAGCAAGAAACTCAAACCGCAGGATATTGCCGCCATCGGTATCACTAATCAACGGGAGACCACCCTGGTCTGGGACAAAAAAACGGGTGTTCCGATTCATCGCGCCATCGTCTGGCAGGATCGTCGAACGGCCAGTATCTGCGATAAATTAAAAAAGAAGGGACTCACGAATTACGTTCGGAAAAATACCGGTTTGGTTATCGATGCCTACTTTTCCGGTACCAAAATAAAGTGGATCCTGGACCATGTAAAAGGAGCCCGTAAACGCGCCGAAAAAGGAGAACTGTTATTTGGAACCATTGATTCGTGGCTGGTCTATAATCTGACCGGAGGAAAGGTGCACATCACCGATTATTCGAATGCTTCCCGTACGATGATTTATAATATTAAGAATCTGGAATGGGATAAAAAATTACTGAAAGCACTGGATATTCCGGCAGCGATGTTGCCCGAGGTAAAGGACTCCAGCAAGGTCTACGGTTATACCGACCCGGATTTATTTGGTGCAGAAATTCCCATTGCGGGTATCGCGGGCGATCAGCAGGCGGCCTTATTTGGCCAGGCTTGTTACAAAAAAGGAATGGCTAAAAATACTTACGGTACGGGTTGTTTTATGCTGATGAATACGGGCAACGAAATGGTAACTTCCAAAGCCGGTTTGTTGACCACCATCGCCTGGGGACTGAACGGAAAAGTAACTTACGCGCTCGAAGGATCTGTCTTTATCGCCGGTGCCGCCATTCAGTGGTTGCGGGACGGATTAAAAATTATTGATGAAAGTCCCGACTCCGAATTTTATGCCATGAAAGTGGAAGACACAGGCGGCGTTTATGTGGTGCCTGCCTTTGCCGGACTGGGCGCTCCGTACTGGGATATGTACGCCCGTGGTGCCATCTATGGATTGACCCGTGGTACTAGTAAAGCACACCTGGTCAGAGCGACCTTGGAATCGCTGGCTTACCAAACCCGGGATGTCCTCGATGCCATGAAAAAAGATTCAAAAGTAGATTTGACCACCCTGAGAGTTGATGGAGGTGCTTCCGCAAATGACCTGCTCATGCATTTTCAGGCAGATATTTTAGGCACCACCGTACAACGTCCTGAAGTCATCGAGACGACTGCCCTGGGCGCCGCTTATCTGGCAGGACTGGCCGTTGGCTATTGGAAGAAAAACGAAATTAGCAAGAACTGGAAAATCGATGAAGTATTCGAACCAGAAATGGACAACAAAGAACGAACAAAATTATACAAAGGCTGGCAGGACGCCGTAAAAAGAACCATGAGTTAAGCCTTCATTGAAAAATAAAAAATCGGAAAACACTCAACCATTTAATTGATGAGCCTGTTTTAAAAACCAGAAAAACATATATTTAAACGATACAAAATCAAAAACGTTAAAGATAAACACGTTCGCTCAGCGTCCTCTGCTCCTCTGCGCGACAACAAAAGACGTTCCAAACAAATAATCCAATAAAACAACAAACACCCCGTAATTCTTCATTAAAAAATTATTAATTCTTCATTAAAAACATGCTAAAAACGATAACGGTCAAAGACTGGCTGGAGGAAAAAGAAGAGGATCGTGTATTGCTGGATGTCCGGACACCCGCTGAATTTGAAAAAGGACACATTCCGGGCGCAAAATCTTTCCCCCTGTTTTCCAATGAAGAGCGCGTTAAAGTCGGCACCCTGTACAAACAGGTAAGTCCCGAATCTGCCCTGTTGAAAGGACTGGATTATGTGGGGCCAAAAATGTCGGGATTTATCAAGTGGGCAAAAAAACTCTCCCCGCAAAGAAAGGTAATCTTACATTGCTGGCGGGGAGGAAAAAGAAGCGGCAGTCTCAGTTGGTTACTATCGCTGGCAGGCTTCGACGTACAAACCATTGCCGGAGGATACAAAGCCTATCGTCAGGAAATGCGCCGCATGGTAGTGGAAAGCCCCTATCAGTTTTTTGTTTTAGGAGGACGTACCGGATGTGGTAAAACCGACATTCTCCACGCCATCGCCGAGGAAGAACAAATTGTCGATCTGGAAGGATTGGCCAACCATAAAGGTTCCGCTTTTGGCGCGTTGGGCGAAGCACCACAACCCACCGTAGAACAATTTGAAAACAACCTTTTTACACAACTGAAAAAACAGGACCTTTCAAAACGTATATGGCTGGAAAATGAATCCAAAAGTATCGGTCGCGTCTTTCTACCCCAAGAATTTTGGCAGAAGATGAAAGCCGCGCCCCTCATTAACATTGAACGTAGCTTCGACGAGCGGGTACAAATTTTGGTCAACGTATACGCAAATTACGATCCCGCAGAACTAAGCGAATCATTCGTCAAAATCACCAAACGACTCGGAGGCCAACACGTTAAAGCCGCACTGGAAGCCCTGAAAAATAACGACTATTCCACCGCAGCCGCCATTGCCCTCCGTTACTACGACAAAGCCTATCAATACATGCTGGAAAAAAACAAAAGCCCCGACATAAAAATCCTCAACGTCCAAGGCCTGACCCCAAAACAAGCCGCCCAAAAAATAATAAGCACCGTAAACCAAACACAACAAGTGCCGTAGGCACGACATATAGGTAACACCACACCAAACACAACAAGTGCCATAGGCACGACACATAGGTCACAAGGCACAACACATAGATCACACATGAAAAAAACATACAAACTAACCGAGTACTCCCACGGCGCCGGCTGCGGCTGCAAAATCGCCCCCAAAGTACTAGATGAAATCCTCAAAACAGAAGGACTGAAACAAACCTTCCCCAATCTGCTCGTAGGCAATCACGAACGCGACGACGCTGCTGTCCTCGACCTCGGAGACGGTACCGCAGTAGTCAGTACCACTGACTTCTTTATGCCAATCGTAGACGACGCCCACGACTTTGGTCGCATTGCCTCCGTCAATGCCATCAGTGACATCTACGCCATGGGAGGAACCCCGCTGGTAGCCATTGCAATCCTGGGCTGGCCCATCAATCAGATACCCGCCGAAGTAGCCAATCGCGTGATAGAAGGCAGTCGCGCAGCCTGTGCTGAAGCAGGCATTGCGTTGGCAGGTGGTCACAGCATTGACAGTCCGGAACCAATCTTCGGGTTAGCCGTGACGGGCAGGGTGGACATCAAAAATCTGAAAAAGAATGGCGGAGCCACCAAAACCTGTCAGTTGTTTCTTACCAAAGGACTGGGAGTAGGCATCCTTTCTACCGCTCAGAAAAAGAAAATTCTCCTTCCGGAACATGCTACGATGGGACGAGATAGTATGGTGAAGTTAAATAAAATAGGAGAAGTGTTTGCCAGCATACCTTCGGTTAAAGCCATGACCGATGTTACGGGATTTGGACTCATGGGACACCTAACGGAAATGTGTGCGGCTAGTAATCTGACCGCCGTCATCGACTTTAGCAAGGTTCCGTATCTGGATCGGAAGGTGATTGATTACTACATCGAAAAGGGTAGTATGCCCGGTGGAACCAAAAGAAATTTTGCGAGCTACGGCCATAAACTGGCCCCTCTGACTGACTACCAGCGCAGCATTCTTTGCGATCCGCAGACAAGTGGTGGTTTGCTGGTGGCGGTGGAAGGATCAGACGTTGGGAATTTTCTTGCAGTAGCCCGGGAACATGGGTTTGACTTACAATCCATCGGAAATTTTGAAACACAAGGGGAACATCTGGTAAAAGTAATTTAGGAATGCTCTTAATCCAAGTCTTTGAGACATGCTCTAAACATATAGCCGATATTAGCGTTACAGGAAAAAAATAGAATGAATTTTTTAAAAAAGTGGATAGAAACACGAAAAACGGATGATAAATCAACCGTCCTGTTTTTGATAAAAGGCTACCTTTTTTTAAGTGTATTGTGCTTTATTGCGCTGATATTACCAGTTTGCCAAAATTCGGAAAATTCACTGGTCAATCATTTATTTTTTTCGGTGTCCGTAGTGAGTACCACTGGCTTGGCCCCTGCAAATTTTGCAGAATCCTATAACTTTTTGGGACAAATTATCTGTTTAATCTTTATACAGCTGGGGGGGATCGGCTACATGGCTCTGAGTTCATTCATCATTTTAGGTCGGTTTCATCAACTACCAAGCATTTCTGCCCGATTGCTTCGCCTGGAATTTGGATTGCCCAAAAAATACCCACTTATATCTTTTATCAATAGTGTGTTTATTTTTACGGTACTCATCGAAACCGCCGGGGCGGTATTGCTCTATGTCGGATTTTCAGCGGAAGGAGTAGATCAGCCACTTTGGAGTGCTATTTTTCACAGTATCTCCGCTTTCTGTACCGCTGGATTTAGTCTCTACGGAGATTCCATGACGTCTTACACAGATAATGCGTTAATCACCAATACCATCCTGGTTTTGTCTTTACTAGGGTCGATCGGATTTATCGTTTTGCTGGATATTTGGCTGAGGGTGATCAAACGCAGAAAATCAATTACGCTAACTTCCGAAATAATCCTCATCAGCACCTTTGTCATTTGGATTGTCGGTGCAATTCTAATATTTTTTTCAGATCCCATCTTGTGGAGCGAGGGCTTCGAAGGGCTAAAATTAGCAGCCTTTCAATCCATTTCTGCCCATACCACCGTCGGGTTTAATAATTATGATATCGGAGCAATTGCCAACGGGGGAAATTTTATTTTGATTATTCTGATGGTAATTGGTGCTTCTCCGGCGGGCACCGGAGGAGGTATAAAAACTACCTCTGCGACTGCTTTGACCGCCGTACTTATTTCAGTTTTGAAACGTAGAAAACATGTGACTTTTTTTAATAAAGAAATTCCTGCTTCCAATATTTACCTCGCGGTTTCTTCCGCTATTTTCTATCTTTTGATATTGATTGTAGGCACCTGGGCCTTACTGCTGGTGGAGGGAAATAATCTGCGTTTTGAATTTCTTTTGTTCGAAGCAGCATCTGCTTTAAGCACCGTCGGACTTTCTTCCGGCATCACCGGAGCACTCTCCGATGCCAGTAAAATTATCATTTCCCTGCTCATGTTCATCGGTCGGCTTGGCGTACTGACTTTTGGATTTGCACTGATTTCCAAGACCCCGTTATTACGGCATAAACCAAAAATAGAAGAAATAGCGATTTAAATAAACTCGAAACTAAAAAACAAGAAAAGTAGCCGAATCGGACAACTTATGAACCAAAACTTTTGTTACAAACCCTTTCACACAAAGTCTGCTCCGAAAATCGATATCTGATGGATTATCATTCGCAAAAGTGCAGACTTAGTAACGACCAATTAATAAGTCCGTCATCTTGGCTAGGAAGAATTTAAGCTAGACGAGTTAAAAAACGTAGACATAGCCTAGCTATGGCGAGGCTTTTTTACGAAGTATAGCTTAAATTCTTTTAGCCACAGAT
>CAKZUV010000110.1 GCA_937921555.1 uncultured Saprospiraceae bacterium | reverse complement strand
CGCGCGTTGAGGATTTAAAGAGATAGTTTGGACAAATCCACTGGGAATTTAACGAATACATTCAGTTTTTAAAATAAAATATACAAAATACATACAACGCTTCGATGCGCGCAGTGTAACTCAACCGCGCAGTATTTCAACCGCAAAGCGCCTCAATAATAAAACATCATGATAAAATTTCCCGACACCAACCTTGATAACATCGTCGAACTACGCGGCATTGACCAATCTTACGATGGCGGTAAATCCTACATCATCAAAGACCTGGATTTTTTGGTGGAGAATAAACCGGACAGGGGACAGTTCGTCTGTATTTTAGGAATGTCAGGTAGTGGAAAATCAACTTTACTTCGTTACATCGCCGGATTACAGGAACCCACTGCCGCTGATAAATTATTGGTCAATCAAAAACCACTGAGCAAAGACAACCGCGTCAGTATGGTTTTTCAACAATACTCCTCCTTGCCCTGGATGTCGGTGTTGGATAACGTAGGACTGGCCCTGAAATTTAAAGGAATTGATAAAAAAGAGCGCGACGAAAAAGCCATGGAAATGATCGAAATCATGGGCCTCGCCGGACACGAACACAAATACGCACAGTATCCGACGCTTTCCGGTGGACAGTTACAACGCGTCGCCATCGGTCGTAGCCTCCTCGCCAATTCGAATATTTTGCTGATGGACGAACCCTTTGGTGCCCTGGATGTCAAAACCCGTTTACAGATGCAGGATCTGGTATTGGGTATTTTTGAAAAATTGCATCCGACCATTATTTTTGTAACCCACGATATTTCCGAAGCCGTTTATCTGGCCGATGATATTTATATTTTAAAATCTGCCCCTTCGCACTTCGCGGAACACATCCACGTGGACCTGCCCTTACACCGGGACCGGAATACCAAGCGTGATCCCCGATTTATTGAACTGGTTCACGAAGTAGAAGACCGGATGGTAGCGGTGGCTGAGTTGTAAAATTATTAATGCGAATCAGAAGTTAAATTTCTAATCTATAATAAAAAAGTCTCTGAAAGAAGCTTCTTGTTAGGGTGCTCAATCTACCTTATGGGATTTGAAAATTTCTTCTTGTATTTTTTGCAGCAAATTTGAATTTTTACAGCATAAATGTTTCCATCAATGACAGAAACTGTTCCCGCTTAATGAAGTTTCCGACCTTGAGCTTTTTTCCATTTGGTACATTAATAAAATATCTTAAAACGAATACTGTATGAGCCAAACAACAGTTAAATTACAAGTAAATGACTGATAATCAATGACTTAAAATTTAAAATAGACCCCGAAGGCGAGTTTATTCGGTTTGATATTTTATTAATGAATGAACGATCTCGAAGAGTCGAGCATGACAATGCGAGAAGTGAATGAACCGCTGAGCGGATGGGAAAGTGAATTCGAAAAATGCGACAGGCGGCAGATTTTTTGGTTTCGTTTTTTTTCTGCAAAAAAAGGAACAATAAAAATAAATTTAAAAGTAAAATTTAAAAAATTGCAATCTGTTTGTTTCAGGGAAAAGTACCAGCAGTTTTTTCTGTTAATTGAACACAAGTCATTTGCTATTTGCCATTGGCTTCCCTTTATTCGTGAATATAGAACGATTTTGTTAATTGTCCGGGCACCCGGTAATATCAGGTCCTCAGTCCACCCAGCAAATTCATAATCAATTCTTGCTCTAAAATTTTCTGGTCAATCGTTCGGTGGCGGGCAAACCAGGAATACAGACGGCGCAAAGTGGACAAGATACTGAAACAAGCAATTTCGATATGTACCGGTTTTAAATCTCCTTCGTCGATAGCTTCCTGAAAAATTTTGAGGAATATTTTTTCGTAGTAATTACGAAGTTGGATATACGCATCGTAGGCGTTATTTTTTTCTGCTTCGTTATTTTCCAGAAAAAACCACTGGTCGGGAACGAGCGATACCGCATCCGGGTTTTCGATGGTGATGATAATTTGATCACGAATAATCTGTTCAAGTTTTTTGATGGCGGGCAGATTGCTGTCATTCACACGGTCAATACTTGTCACGTAAATTTTTGCGATGGGCAGTAATAATCGCTGTAAAATGTCCTGTTTACTTTTGATGTGATTATAAAGGCTGGCTGACTTCATTCCGACGGCATCGGCAATGTCGCGAATAGACGTAGCTGCGTATCCTTTCTTACGAAACAAGCGGGCGGACCTGGCCAGAATTTCTTTCTGACGATTTTTAGATTTTAATGTCAATTTGATCTTTTCTTTAAATAGAAATTACTTTGTAAAACTACCGTAAAGGTACGAATTCGTTTAGACTACCTGAACAAAAATAATTACCTTTGTTCCGTGGAAAAAAAACAAGCTCGTAGTCGTTTTATTATTATTCTGGCCGTTTTCGTTACTATTGTTAATCTGCTGGTTTACAATGATATCGCCAGTTTTTGGGAAGGTGGAGAAGTAGCACTGCTCTCCGTCGTACAGACGCCCCCTCCCGAAGACGTCGCGATCGCGCCGCTACCTTTCCGGCTTTTGCAGCAAATCCACGGTCAGGCGCAGCTTTCTGAATTTTTTCTGAGAATACCCGCTGCCATCGCAATCTTCCTGACGCTATGTGGGGTGTACTTTTTGGGACGTCGGATTTTTAGTGAACCGCCCGCCCGGATGGCGACGCTCGTGGCCGCCTGTTCTTTTCTATTGTTGGTTTTCGGAAAACTGGCAGGTGTGGATGCCTGGTTGATTGCCGCGCAGACTTTTCAAATTCTGGGGTTGATTTATTACCTCAAACAGCCACAGGTGGAGTGGTCCTTCCGTTCTAATTTACCTTTTTTTCTGGGCTGTTGTATTGCTCCCATTTCCATGTTTTTGTGGACAGGAGCGATTCTTCTGTTCTACGGAATTTTTCATAAAAATGGGAAAAATATTTTAAAACCGATTTTTTCTGTGCCCGTTGTTTTGACCGTCGTGATCGTCATTTTATCCGGAGGGTTGAACTGGGAAACACCCGGTTTGCTGATGGCCTGGCCGGATGGAAAAGCCGGAGACTTTTTAACTTATAACCTATTGGCGCTCTTACCCTGGCTGGCATTTTTACCATCGGCACTGTGGCATACTTTTAAGAAATTGAAGCAGCGCGAGGAGCTGTCTACAATTTATGCTGGCTGGTTGTTGGGAGCAGTGGTTTGCGGGACGGGTGTTCTACAAATTATTCTGGCGCTGATGATTGGTCGTCACGTATTATTCTATTTTCAAAAAAATTATCCTTACCGCAGTACGGTCCGGTCGTTGGTGGTGACGCATTTTGTACTGGCCTTTTTTGGATTGTTTGGCTTCATCATGTTTGCCGGATATAATCAATTTGGAGCGGCTGGTTACCGGGCTTCCATTGCGGTAGCCATTGCTTATTGGGGGGGAAGTCTGGTGAGTGTTACTGCTATTTTTTCGGAGCGGCAAGAACGGCTGACGGGGAGTTTAGCCGTTGCTGCCATGGTAGGATTTCTCATGTTCTGGCTGAATGGAATGCCACTGCTGGAAAGCAGGAGAGGTGCCCACCGCATGATGGTAGAAAAGGCAACTAAATACCGGAATCCGGATACCAGACAATTAATTTTTTACAGTGCTGATCCGGGAGATTTTAGTTCCGGTACCAATATTTATTCTCAGGCAAAAGGTATTCAAATACAAACATTATCAACTACCCAAATTCCTACCACCAAACGTAATAAAAACAATCTGGTCGTATTGCCAAAGTCCAGTTACGTGGAAATAAATCCCGCGCCGATTATTCTGCGGGATAGTGTTAATATGTATCCGGATATGCTGGCGGAACCAGTAACTTATTATATCGGAAAATGGCGATAACCATAAATTAAACACACCCCTCAATGGCGAACATTCAGGGGTGTGTTTTCCGGTATTAGCTTGCCGGAGGATTAATCAAAACAAAAATTCCGAAGCGCTGACCCGGAAAATTTTATGCTTATCCGATGAAAACGGAGTAGAGCAAGATCATCAGCAATAGGGTAGCAATCCCTACAATCATCAACATTTTTTTCTCCGCTTCTTTATTTTTGGCTTCGATAATTCTTTGTTTTTTCTTTTTAGCCATGATATTTAGGTTTAGGTTATTGAATATTAGAATGAGGTCTAATGGGGGAATATACCCTCCAAATTAGGAATTTTTTTGGAATTGCTAAAAATTTTGCTCAAAAAATTCGACAACTCTGGGGTCAATGATGATATCCCGTCCGGTTAGCGGCTTTCGCAGGACAATTCCTTCGAGCGTACGGCAGCGACTCAGCGCTACGTAAGTCTGCCCGTGTTCGAAGGCACCCCGTCCCAGATCAATAATGATTTTATCAAATGTTTTTCCCTGACTTTTGTGGATTGTAATGGCCCAGGCCAGGCGCAACGGATACTGGGTATAGCTACCGACCGTTTCGGTTGAAATGGGATTGGTGGCATCAATTTCATTGGCCTGATAGCGAAGCATTTCCCACTTTAGTTTTTCAACGTTGATATATTTTTGTTTACCGTCCGGGCCTTCGATGACCACGTGGATTTCGTCGTCTAAAAGCTTAACAACCTTTCCGATGGTTCCGTTGGCAAAACGTCGTTGCGGATCATTTTTGACAAACATTACCTGCGCTCCCACTTTTAATTTCAGGGCTGGTTCGGCGGGCGCCAGCCGTTCACCAAAACTTCCGGTCATACTGGCCAGATAAGTATATTCGTCGCTTTTGAGGGCTTTGAGTTTTTCCTGATTAATCTGATTAACAATATTATTACGGGAAGAAAGGGTAATGTAAAAATCGGTAGAAGTAAAGTTGGGAACATGACGGGTATTTAAATCTTCCATGATGTCATAATCAATCTGATTCAGTCGGACGGCGTCGAGCAGGCCGATAAAATGCGCGGATTCCTGGCGGTAAGTTTCGGTCAGTTCGATGTAGTCCATATCCATTTCTTCGTCAAAAACATTAGAAGAGAAAAAGTAAGGACTTTCGTAAATAGTAGAAAATATTTCTCTCTCGGCCATCGTCGCCACCACGGGAGGTAACTGAAAAAGGTCCCCGAAAAAGACCACCTGCACACCACCGAATGGTTTTGGATTGTCGCGGTTAATTCTCAAAAAATAATCAATATTATCCAGCAAATCAGCACGAACCATGGAGATTTCGTCGATGACTAGTACTTCCATTTTTCGGTATAAACTACGGTTGCGTCGCTTCTGAATATCATGCTTTTGAAGTGGCTTGGCCGGAAACCCAAAAAAGGAATGAATGGTCTGTCCCTGTACGTTGAGTGCGGCCACTCCGGTGGGTGCCAGGACCACAATTTTTTTACGCGTACTGTTTCTGAAAAGGCTGAGTAAAGTTGATTTCCCCGTTCCGGCCCGTCCGGTAATGAAGGCGCTGGTCGTTGTTTTTTCCAGCAGGTCCAGCGTGTATTTGAAGGTTCTGTTTAAGTGTAATGGTTGTTTCTCAATCATGAAGCGAAGATAGTAAAAAACAGGAAAGAGAGACCCGGAATGTTAGTTTCTTGAACCGTTGAATCGTTGAAAAATTCAACAAATCATCAAATCAAAATGACCAGGCCAACCCCAAACCAGTTTTAGCAGGTGAGAGTCGCTGACCTACTTTGTTCTTATCGAAGGAACGATTATAATTTAAAATAGCATGCTTTCGGTGCGTTAAGGAACGGATGGAGAAAACAAGCGCCGATAGGGCAGAAGCGGCAAGTCCTACAGCAGGAACAGTAAGATTTTTATTTTTTTCAGCATTGTCGAGCATCCAGGCACTAAAACCTAATTGTACAGCGAAAAAACCTAATCCAATCCCTTGGTTAAGATTGGCTTTTTTCCAATTATCCTGTGCGGCTGGTACATCTGAAAGTAGCTGTTTAAAATAACGTTTGTCAATTTTTTTGTCATCCTGATAATATTCCCAGCCAAGACCGCTAAAAATAGTCAGCTCCTGGGCTTTTAGAATATTAGAACTAAACGTAGAAATTAGAAGAAAAAGAAAAAAAAGTTTTTTCATTGTTACCTAGGTTAGGTGATGAATAAGGGTATTGAAATGCTATATCAAAACGGATATAAATTAAAGGAAATTTCTCGTAATTAAATTTTAACATTTGGAATGAAATCTTTACTTAGTTGATTCTTCGTATTTTTACTTCAAAAAATAATTATGGAAGAAGTAAAAGATAGTAACGGCAATATACTCAAAGACGGAGATGCCGTTCAGTTGACCCGGGATTTGAAATTGAAAGGAACCAATACCAATTTAAAGCGGGGAACCGTTTTTAAAAATATCAAATTGACTGGAGACGACGGCGCGATTGAATGCCGGAATGGAAAAACGTGGCTGGTTTTAAAAACCCAATATTTGAAGAAGAAATAGCCATTTGCTACTTTCGTTTTCTAACGCATTTAACCACGTAAATAATAATTCGCCATTGCAGCGTTCAACATCGCGTCAACAAATAAACCTAATACTTCCCCTCTTTCCTATCCACCACCTCCTGTGTTCCAAGCCGGAAACGAACAGGTAGTTTAGAGACCTTATCCAGTTTAACATCTAATTTACAAAAAATACCAATTTCGTGGTAGTTGTAGACGCGGGGAGAACGATCCGGAGAGGGGACACGTACGGATGACCATTGTCGGGGCGTACGTACCGGAGAGAACGGAGTAAGACGGTTGTACTTATCAAGGATGAAATTTCCGGCGGGAATTATGACGGCCAGGTTCACCGTAAACTGGTTTTGAAAACGCGTATAAGCTCCGTCTTTTTGTGCTTGTAAAAGCGGAAATACAGATACGGTAAATAAACAGAGAAGGATTATTTTTTTATTCCAGCACCACTTCATTTTTTTGTTTTTTACTACCTTCATACATTTCATATTTCACAAATTTACATTCCAGTTTTCCGTTGAATAAGGTCATCTTACGGGAGGTACGCAAGCCAACTTTTTTAATTCCGTCCATACTGGAAGTAATGAGCCACGCCCGGAAGCCGGCATATTTTTTCTTCAGCGTATCACCGATAATTTCGTAAAACTCCTCGATGTTGTCCTCCGCTAATCGTTCATCGTACGGCGGATTCATGATGATCGTTCCCGGTGCCGGTGGCGCCTCCAGTCGTTCAAAGCGTTTACGGTTTACTTCAATTTTTCCGGTTAGTCCGGCCGCTTCGATATTCTGTTCCGTCTTACGGACACAACCCAGATTTTTGTCCCAGCCCAAAATCGGGTGGGGGTGATCGACGATGTGATCATCGGCCTGTTTTTTTACCTTTTCCCAGAGATCCTGGTCGTATTCATTCCAGTTCATAAACGCAAAATGCGTTCGCAACCGATTGGGAGGAATATGATTAGCGTACATCGCCGCTTCGATCAATAAAGTTCCTGAACCACACATTGGGTCCATCAATAGTCCCTCTTTGTCCCAGTCGGATAACAAAATCATTCCGGCGGCGAGCACCTCGTTGATCGGCGCGTCCACCGAGGCGACCCGGTACCCTCTTTTGTGCAATGATTCGCCCGTACTGTCAATTGAAACATTTACCTGCTCGTCGTGGATATAAATATACACCCCAAGATGTGGATTGTAAACGCGAACGTTGGGTCTTTTCTTATATTTTTCCCTGAATTGATCAACAATCGCATCTTTTGTCTTCAGGGCGATATACTTGCTGTGGTTAAAAGTTTTGGAAGCGGTGACCGCATCGACGGCGAGGGTCTGTTTGACGTTCATGTATTGTTCCCAGTCGATGGCTTTGATCTTATCGTAAAACTCGTCCTCGTTGCGTGCCTTAAAGTTGGCGATCGGCATCAGAATCCGGATGGCCGTTCTTAGTTCGAGATTGGCGCGGTACATCAGTTGCAGATCACCCTCAAAGGCAACCGCCCTTTTCCGTTCTTCAATTTTGGTCGCGCCGAGTTGACGCAGTTCTTCGGCGAGGACTGCTTCGAGACCGTGGAGCGTTTTGGCGAGTAGTTGCATAGTATATTGTTGATTAATTTTCTGGCAAAGTTACGCAAATATGAGGGGTTCCAGGAATTACGATAAAATTTACGATCTTGGTGAAAATTAGAATTTCAAAACTATGGAAAACGAAAAGAAGTTTATCTCTTTACTATCAGATTATGGTTTTAAAGTTGCTTTTGCGGATGAGTCAAATTCTTTATTTTTAAGAAAGGCATTGCAAGCACTCATCCAAAGTAAAAGACGGATCAGACATGTTCAGATTTTGCGAAACGAATTCTCAGGAATTACCAAAGATTCGAGAGGCGGGGTTTTCGATTTACTTTGTATAGATGAAAAAAACAGAACCTTTATTGTTGAAATGCAGTTAGGTTATTATAAATATTTCATTCAGAGAGCGAAATTTTATGCTTTTCAACGGTTCAATACCATGGTAGAAAAGGGAAATTACCAATTTGATAATCTTCATCAAATATATTGTATTGGCTTTTTAGCCAAAGGAATTTTCCCCAAATCAACTGAATATTACCATTTTGGTAGGCTGATGAACCAAAAAGGAGAAGAATTAGACGACCAGATTACACATATCATTGTAGAAATTGATAAATTTGATAAAGCAGAAACTGAAATTCGATCAGATTTAGATAAACTAATTTATGTCATGAAGAACCTCGAAAATATTGAAGGGGCAGATCAATTACCAAAATTCTTAACTGAAGATTGGATCGAACAAGCCATGAAAAAATTGGATAAGAGTAAAATGACCGCTGAACAGCGAATGCATTACGAAATGATGATGGCCAAAAATGCTTCCATTATTGCTATGATGCAAGAGGAAAAGCGGAAAATGGCTGAGGAAGTAATTGAAGAAGTAACCGAAAAGGTAACCCTCAAAATGGCAAAAGAAATGAAAGATAATGGCGAACCAATAGAGAAGATCATTAAATACACAAATCTTACATCCGAGGAGATTAAAGATCTTTAATAAGCCTTTGAGAACTCCGCGAGGCAGCAAAGCGCGTAAGCAAGCGTTCTGAAAGCGAACCCGCTCCACGAGACAGCAACGCGCACAAGCAAGCGTTCTTAAAGCGAATGAAAACCTACGTCTGCAAAACCCCCACGTTAAATTTCTCTACCTCCGCGTTGTTCGCCGCCTCAATACCTATCGAAATCACCTGACGAGTCTCTCGTGGATCAATAATCGCATCCACCCAAAGCCGCGACGCCGCGTAGTAAGCCGTGGTCTGTTCATCGTAATCATTTTTAATTTTATCAAAAACTGCCTTTTCCTTTTCCGGATCGAGTGTTTCCCCTTTTCGCTTCATCGCCGAAACCTGAATTTGTGAAATTACCTTGGCTGCCTGCGAACCACCCATCACCGCAATTTTTGCCGTTGGCCAGGCCACAATCAAGCGGGGATCGTACGCTTTTCCACACATCGCATAATTCCCTGCACCGTAAGAATTTCCCATCACGATGGTAAATTTTGGTACCGTAGAATTACTTACCGCATTGACCATTTTCGCACCGTCCTTAATGATCCCGCCGTGCTCGGATCGTTTGCCCACCATAAAACCAGTAACGTCGTGACAAAAAACCAGCGGAATTTTTTTCTGATTACAATTCATAATAAACCGCGCCGCTTTATCCGCCGAATCAGAATAAATCACCCCACCAAATTGCATTTCACCCGTTTTGGTTTTAACCACCTGACGGCTGTTGGCCACAATTCCTACCGCCCAACCGTCAATTCTGGCCGTCGCGCAAATAATCGTCTGACCGTAGCCTTTTTTGTATTCTGTTAATTTGCTGTCATCCACAATGGCCTTTAGAATTTCGCGGGTATCGTACGGCTTGGTGGGTAATTCCGGAAAAGTAGAAAGGATATGTTCCGCCGGGAGTTTGGGTTCTACCGGTTCGATACGACTGAATCCTGCTTTTGAAAATTCGCCGATTTGTCCGACCAAAGTCCGGATAGTTTCCAGGCAGGTTTTATCGTCGGGCATTTTATAATCGGTCACGCCGGAAATTTCAGTCTGCGTCGTTGCACCACCGAGCGTTTCCTTATCAACGTCTTCTCCGATCGCCGCTTTGACCAGATAGGGGCCCGCCAGAAAAATCGATCCGGTTCCTTCGACGATCAGGGCTTCGTCCGACATGATCGGCAGATACGCACCACCCGCCACGCAGCTGCCCATGATGGCCGCAATCTGCGGAATGCCCATACTACTCATCCGGGCGTTGTTGCGAAACATCCGGCCGAAGTGTTCTTTGTCCGGAAAAATTTCATCCTGCATCGGCAGAAACACACCCGCACTATCTACCAGATAAATAATCGGCAATCTGTTTTCCATCGCAATTTCCTGCGCCCGGAGATTCTTTTTACCTGTGATAGGAAACCACGCACCCGCTTTGACCGTCGCATCATTGGCTACGATCATACACTGCCGGCCGTTGATATATCCGATTCCGGTGATGACACCACCCGCCGGACAACCACCGTGTTCTTCGTACATTTTGTATCCGGCAAAAGCGCCGATTTCGAGAAATTTTGATTTTTTATCGATGAGGGCATCGACTCGCTCGCGGGCGGTCATTTTTCCTTTTTCGTGCTGTCGGGCAATCTTTTTTTCACCGCCACCGAGTTTGATCTTTTCCAGTCGTCGCTGCCAGCGGGAAATTGCGAGGAGGAGCGCATCCTCGTTCTTACTTTTTTCCAGGTCTATTTTGGCCATTTTTAGTTCTTTTTTGGAAAGCTAAGGTACTAAAAATAGAGGAATACTTTACATGGAGATTATTCTAAATTGTTAGACTTGAAAAACGTTTTATAAAAATAGATTGTCACTTGCTTCTTGCCCTCCTCTAACAACTTGAAGAGCGCAAGAAGCAAGTGGCAAATAGTTAGCTTCTAAAACCGTAATCTCAATCCAACCAAGATATTTCGTCCGGCCTGTGGATAAAATCCAGTCAGATTGTAAATACTGGTATCCGCATTTTCCAGACGGGTATACGGATCATCCGGACGACCATCATATCCCGCCGAACGGTAACGGTAAGTCCACGCATTAGAAGAAAAATCAGCATCCCAAAGATTGCGCACGAGTACGGTTAAGAGAATATTTTCAAACGGACCAGCAGCGCTCAGGTCGTAAGATAGTCTCAGATCACTGAAAAAATAAGAAGGTAACATGGTATTTTCATTGCTGGTATTGTCAATAAACTGATCACTGACGTATTTATTCATCAATCCGATAACCAGACTCTGCCGACTGATTTCATTTAAAAAATCATAACTCAATTCTGCTCCGGCGATTACGTTGGGGGAGAGAGCTAGATCTGTATTTTCCAGTTCGTTTTCAAACTGTAAAGGTTCAAGATCTTCGACAGGTGTATTTTCAAAATCCTGAAACCAGTAATCCCAGTTGTCAATAAATTCGGTAAAGGACTTTATTTTGTTCTGACTTAACGTCAAATTTCCGTTCAATTGTAAACCACGGGTGATGGCTACTGCGCCTTCCAGTTCTACGCCCAGCCGGTAACTGTCCGGTACGTTGCGACGCGTATATTCACCTACGTCGTTGATCTGTCCGGTGATGGCGAGCTGATTGTTATAATCCATCAAATAACCATTGATACCCGCAAATCCACGCTCTCCTGTGAAACGATATCCGATCTCGGTATTGTACAATGTTTCGTGCTGCGGACGGTCTGCCGGAGAAGATTCGGTGTAGTCCGAACGGTTAGGTTCGCGATTGGCTACCGCAAAACTGGCGTACAGTCGTTGTCCTTTTTTGGGTGTAAAAACCAACCCGAATTTTGGATTGAAAAAGTTGAGCTGATCGTCTTGCGTTACATTTTCTCCATCAATATCAAAACCTACAAACTCATAATTGACCCGTCGGTATTGCAGGTCCAGATATCCATTTAGTTTTTCCGTCAGTTGATAATTGACTTTTCCAAAGATATTAAAATCTGTTTTGGTCGCGTCATTGTCGTAGTAGCGGGGCGCGCCTTTCAGTTCGCCGGTTGGCACTGACCAAATTGCTTCCCCGTAATGTCCGCCCAGATATTGATTCAACGCACCGCCCAGCGTAAACTGTGTTTTCTGATTCGTACTCATATAATTGAGCGCGTAAGTGGCGCCGTAGAAATGATTGTCCAGCCAGCGGCGGCGAATCACATCCGACTGAACCGTTGGATCCTCGGTTACCAGATAATCGATCAGGTCTTCGCCTCCTTTATATTGTTCAAAAAAACCAAGACCACGGGTGTAGTGAAAATTCAAATCCGCGTTCCACTGAGAATTAATCTTGCGATTGTAAAGGAGTTGATAATGAGTTTGCGTGTAATCATCGACCTCGTTATCATGCGGTTCTCCGGCAAATTTTTCCGTTCCGGCGGTATTAAAATTGCGCAGTGAATCGACCTCAATGTACTGAGCCGGAACTCCGTTCCAGGCCTGGTACGTTACTTCGTGTCCGGAAAAAACGTTAAGTCGTAAAGACTGTTTTTCTCCCAGATAGGCACCCGAAAGATAGAAAGAGTGCAGTCTGGCAGTCGCCCGGTCGATAAACCCGTCCGACGTAATTCTGGAGAGTCGTCCGTCTACTACAAATTTATTATTGATCAATCCCGTACTGGCGTTGATATTGTGTTTGAGGGTGGCGAACGAACCGACAGAATTATTAATTTCTACGAAAGGTTCGGGATTGATTTGAGTAGTACTCAAATTGATGGTTGCACCGAACGCACCCGCTCCGTTGGTAGACGTTCCGACGCCCCGCTGGATTTGAATTTGACTGGTCGAGGTGGCAAAGTCGGGTAAATCTACCCAGAATACGCCCTGTGATTCAGCGTCGTTGAGCGGAATACCGTTGATACTCACGTTGGTACGACTCGGGTCGCTGCCCCGAATTCTGATACCCGTATATCCGATACCCGTTCCGGCATCTGAGGTAACGACGGTCGACGGTGTCCAGCGTAGCAGGTAGGGAACATCCTGTCCGAGGTTGCGTTCCTGAATTTCTTCGGCGTCGAGATTGGTGTAGGTAACGGGCGTTTTTTCGTTGGCCCAGTTGCCATTTACTTCGATGAGCGGCATTTCAAAATTAGCCGATACCAGCGTGATGGTCACTTCGGTGGTAGCCTTAGTCAGCTTGACATCCTTGGTAACCGTTTCATACCCCAGGTAACTGGCACGTAACTGATAAGCAGTTTGATCCAGTTTTTGAAAAATAAAAAAACCGTCCGTTCCGGTAACGGCTCCCTGATTGGTGGTGAGTAATTCAACCGTTGCACCGGGAATAGAAATGCCATCCTGATCAATAATATTTCCGATCAGCGTGTACTGAGCAGACAAAGAAAAGGAGCAAAAAAGACCAACGAAAAAGAGTACAATTCTGTGCATTGTAAAAGGGGTTAATGTTAGAAAATGCACTTCTGGAGAAACGACGACAGGTCGGATGCGTACAAAGCATCCACTGCGTAGTTGGTAGGAACTATCCCTTCCCGGCATTATCCGGGCAGGTTCAATGGGTATAATCTCAGCCTTATCGGCACCCCAGTAAGTGTAAAAATTCGTGTAAAACACAAATCTGCTGCAAATATACCCTATTTTGAAAGAGGTGTCTGAATTTGGGTGAGGCCAATTCTAATTTTTTTGTAAAAATTTTTATCCGTCGGGTCTATTTCGAGGTAAGGATTTCGGTATTGACGGAGCTTGTTCCGGTAGATTTGGAACAGGCGATCCCGGTCATTGGGATTTTCCCTTTGTGGATCGTAGGTCCAGGGCAGGGTAGGCCGGAGGAGGAAATAAAGGTCGGTCTGCTGATTTAAAAAAGCTTCGGAAATCCACGGATCAACGCTTCCGTATTTTTCTTCGCTCCAGATGATAATGGTCAAAAGGTCGGTATCACAAATCAGGTAACGGGACTTGTTTTCAGTGACTTCTTTTTCAGCGAGTAGTTGACCCTGTGCGATTTTTCGGAGGTCGGATTTTTGGTAGGGTTGGTTCAACTGCTCCAGATAAGTACGGGCATATTCGGTAACGAGCGGCGCGTTAAAGTCCATGGCCAAACGCTGAGCGATGGTGGTTTTTCCGGAGGATTCGGGGCCGGTGAGGGTGATTTTTTTCATCCTGTTTTCTTTAATAAATCATCGAGTTTATACTTTCGGTAGGATAGTTTTTTTTCTCTATCTATATTTAAAAATTCGTTTTTACTTTGTATGAGTAACCAAAGATTTGGATTAACTTTAAAGAGTTGACCTAATTTTAAAGCAAAGTCAATGTTTATTTTTCTTCTTCCTCTTATCATTGAACTTAAATTGGATTCTTCAATTTCTACATACTTTGCAAATTCTTTATTTTTTATTTTTATTGCTTTTAAATGTTGTTTCAAAAAATCGCCGACACTAATATGTACTGATGGGTTTTCTTCGGAAACGTATGTTGTCATTTGTAATTTTAGTGATAACAATTTATACCTTATCTGATCCTCTGGTGTTTGTTTTTTAGCATGTTCCTTGACCGCTTCTCTTAAACTGATAAAGTCAGCACTATTAGTATTTACAACTCCTTTTCCTGATCCGTTTATTCCTCCTGGGTTAATGTCTTCTGTATTTTTTGCCATTTTTAGAGTTTTAAATATTCTTTAATTAATTTTAATCCTACTTCCGGTTCAATAAACATTCTCTGTCCCATTGCTAGGGTAGCTCCGTATTTATTTTCGTATAACGGAATCAATTTAGTTTTGCTTTCAAATGTTAAATATCCCTGGTAAGCATTTTTACCTAATTCAAAACTTTTCAAACATCCGTAAGCTATTAAACATCCTGCAATATTGTTATACTTCCCTTTTTTACCTAAGTTTTGTGGCGCTACTTCAATGTTATTCATGTATACCATTTCATCATACATTATTGATAACATTAAAATTCCTTCTACCTGATCTGAGTTATTTATCAGCGATAATTTATAAAACTTTGCTCCTTCCGTTTTGTAGAGTGTGCTCCAGGTAAATTGCCAGCCGTTTTTTTTCTTAGGCATATCTTTTAATATCGCATTTTCTATTACTGCGTCTATCTCTTTTTGTGTTTTAACGGATATTATTTGTACTTGCATTTGTATGGTTTTATCAGTATAAATATAATCAATTTTGACTATAATTACAAATTATTATCACTTTTGTAAATTTTTATTTTAAACAACCTTACGGAGTAGTTTTTGTTTACTTCACAGTTTCTAAAAAATTAAATATCTTTATATTTTTAAAATAATTTCCCAGATGCACGATATAGAACCACATTTTAAATGGCGGAATAAATACATCGCCGCCGAAGACGAAAATTCTCCTTTCTACGGACGGACCTACGATGAATTTTCTTTTTCTCAAAAAATTTACAACTATTATATTCATCCGCAATGGGATCATTTTGGTTCGGAAACGCTGTATGCTAAAATACTTTTTGCGGATTACGACGATGGTTTTGCGGCCATCGAACTCATTGGTGAGTGGAACGATGTTATCCACAACGACATCATGTGGCTTAAACGTGAAATCGTGGATCAGCTGGCCCACCACGGTATCCATAAATTTATGTTTATCATGGAAAATGTCCTGAATTTCCATGGGGACGAAGATGCTTATTACGAAGAATGGTACGACGATGTGGCGGACGAGGATGGCTGGATTTGTATGATCAACGTGCAGGAACACGTAGCTCAGGAAATGTCCGACACCCAATTGCATTATTATCTTAACTTTGGCGACCGTTACAACAATATCAACTGGCGAACTCAAAAGCCCGAAAACCTCCGCTTACTCATGGAAGCGCTGATTCACGGAGACGTCAAACTATTAGAAAATTAAACTGATTATTGGACATTTGCGGGTTTGGAGCTACTCCTTTTGGAGGCTGGGAGGTTGCAAATGGAGAAATAGTCAATAATCAGAAAAGTAAATTTTAAATGCACAAATCAGGATTCGTTAATATTATTGGTCGTCCCAACGTCGGCAAATCCACCCTCATGAATATTATGGTGGGTGAAAAAATGTCCATTATCACGAATAAACCCCAAACGACCCGGCACCGGATCATCGGGATCGTAAGTACGCCTGATTCTCAAATTGTTTTTTCGGATACACCCGGTATCATCGCAGACCCTTCGTACAAAATGCAGGAGGCCATGAATCGCTTTGTCGCTTCTACTTTTGAAGACGCTGACGTGATGTTATTTGTAACGGATACCGAAGAAAAATACAAGGCAGATGATCCGATTATCAAAAGATTACAAAGAGTAAAAATTCCACTGTTTCTATTAATCAATAAAACGGATCTCAGCACGCCCGATAAAATAATCGAACTGATCCAGTGGTGGAACAACCTGGTCAACTTTAAAGAAACTGTTCCAATTTCTGCTTTAAATGAAAAAAATGTAAATACGGTACTAAAATTGATTGTCGATAATCTGCCGGAAGGTCCGGTCTATTATCCCAAAGATCAACTCACAGACCGCAACGAACGATTCTTTATCAGCGAAATTATTCGCGAAAAAATTCTTTTATTTTACCATCAGGAAATTCCTTATTCCTGCGAGGTGATCGTTGATAGTTTTAAAAATACCGTAACTAAAAACAACGAACCCATCGTCCGGATTGCTGCTACTATTTTTGTCGCCCGGGATTCACAAAAAAATATCCTCATCGGAAAAGGCGGCTCGGCCATCAAAAGACTCGGAGCGAGCGCCCGGAAGGATATGGAAAAGTGGCTCGAATCAAAGGTCTTTCTGGAAATACACGTCAAAGTGAAAAGTAACTGGCGGGACGACGACCGGATGCTGAAGCATTTTGGATACTGATGGATGTGTGGATTATTTGATTAGTAGATGTGCGGATTTTTACTCGATAATCCCCACATCAAATAATCCGACATCCGCAAATCCGCACATCAATTAATCCACACATCCACACATCAAAATAAGCGTATCTTTGCACTTCAAACGCACTAAGAGCTTGTCCAAATTTACCAATTTTAGCCAATTAATGGAAGTTTAGACAAGCTCTAACCTCAAAAGTGCCACAAAGCATAAAATCATGGGAAATATTGTAGCCATCGTGGGACGTCCGAACGTCGGAAAATCAACACTTTACAACCGTTTGATCGGCGAAAGACAAGCCATCATCGATGATGTCAGCGGGGTAACCCGGGACCGGAAATACGGGATGAGTGAATGGAACGGGAAAAAATTTACCGTTATTGATACCGGTGGATTCGTGCAGGGGTCGGATGATATTTTTGAATCGGCAATCCGTTCACAAGTACGTATAGCGATTGAAGAGGCAACGCTGATGATATTTTTGGTAGACGTAACGACCGGGATTACCGACCTGGACGAAGAGGTAGCGCAGTTGTTGCGTAAAACCGATAAACCGGTGATTCTGGTTGTCAACAAAGTGGATAATCACCGCCGGATGCTCGAAGCGAATGAGTTTTGGAGCATGGGGTTTGAACATACTTATTTCCTGTCGTCACTGACCGGTAGCGGGACGGGTGAGGTACTGGATCTCGTTACGGAACTCATTCAAGATGATCCGCCGATGGAACTGGATATTCCTAAATTTGCGATTCTTGGACAACCGAACGTCGGAAAGTCGTCCCTGGCCAATGCGTTGCTCGGCGAAGAACGAAACATCGTCACGGACATCGCCGGTACTACGCGGGATTCGATTCATTCCCGTTACCAGAAATTTGACAAAGATTTTTTGATTATTGATACGGCGGGTATGCGAAAAAAAGCGCGGGTCCACGAAGATATAGAATTCTATTCGGTGATGCGGGCCATCAAAGCCATGGAGGAAGCCGATGTTTGTATCCTGATGATTGACGCGCAGACGGGAATGGAAGCGCAGGATATGAGTATTTTTTCGCTGGCGCTAAAAAGAAATAAAGGGGTGGTTATTTTGGTCAATAAATGGGATTTGGTAGAAAAAGAAACCAATACGGCCAGGGATTATGAACTTGAACTACGCGCCAAAATTGCTCCTTTCAACGATGTCCCGATTATCTTTACGTCGGTGGTCAATAAGCAGCGAATCCTGAAATCCATTGAGGTGGCACTGGAAGTATACGAAAACCGAAACCGTAAAATTAAAACTTCGGCGCTCAACGAATTTATGCTGGAAGCCATCGACCGAAACCCACCGCCATCAAACCGGGGGCGCTTCGCAAAAATCAAATTTATCACCCAATTACCCACTTATTATCCGGCTTTTGCTTTCTTTTGTAATAACCCAAAATACATTAAGGCGGATTATAAAAATTTCCTCGAAAATCAACTGCGCAAAGAATTCAATTTTACGGGAGTTCCGATTGGTATCTTTTTCCGGCAAAAATAGGCACAATAACTGCCATAATAAAGGTGTGGTCATGGCCTTTTCCGTAAATATTAGCTGAATTCAAACAGAAAATCAGCAGTTTTAAGCATACAAACTAAGCATAATGACAATTACTGAAACCCATATTGCAGGACTTAAAATTATTGAACCCCGGGTATTTGGGGACGATCGGGGCTATTTTTACGAATCCTATAACGCGCAGACGTTCAAAGCGGCCGGTATTAATAACAACTTCGTACAGGACAATCAGTCGGCCTCCGTCAAGGGTGTTTTAAGAGGATTGCATTATCAGCGACCTCCCTACGCGCAGGCAAAACTGGTTCGGGTATTGTCCGGTGAAGTGCTGGATGTCGCCGTCGATATTCGCGAAGGATCACCCACCTACGGGCAGTGGCACAGCGTTCGGTTGAGTGGTGAAAACAAAAAACAGTTTTTTATTCCAAGAGGCTTTGCACACGGTTTTTTGACTTTGAGTGAACACGCGGTTTTTGCGTACAAATGTGATAATTTTTATAATAAAGAAAGTGAAGGCGGTCTGCGTTACGACGATCCGAAAATTGAAATTGACTGGGAAGTAGAAGTTAAAAATGTATTGTTATCTGAAAAAGATGCCATTCTGCCAACGCTCGGAAATCATCTGAAATTCGTTGATTTTACCGTAGGCGCAGAGAAATAAACGCTTAAAGGCTCCAGTTAAAAATCACGGAATTTTACCCCAACCCCAAGGGGAGATTCCATGATTTTTTACCTTGGATTTCAGCGTAAAAAGTGTCTAAACAAATCAACAATTCAACAAATCAACAACAATGAAAAATATCCTCGTCACCGGTGCCAATGGACAAGTAGGTTCGGAACTCAAAGCACTTGCTGCACAGTATCCTGATTTTAGTTTTGATTTTGTCGATAAAGCAGAACTGGATATCACGGACGAAGCGGCGGTGATGGCTTATTTTGAAAATGAAAAAATCGACTACTGTCTGAGTTGTGCAGCCTATACGGCGGTTGATAAAGCGGAAGAATTTAAAGATATTGCCATGCTCGTCAATACCGTAGGAGCAAAAAATCTGGCGTTAGCCGCAGAGAAAACAGGCGGGCGACTACTTCATCTGTCGACAGATTACGTTTATCATAATGATCAAAATACCCCTTTTGTAGAAACGGACGAAACCAATCCGCAGGGGATTTACGCCTCTTCCAAGTTGGCGGGAGACCGGACGGTTTTGAACATAAATTCAAAGAATCTGGTCATCCGGACTTCGTGGGTATATTCTACTTTTGGAAATAATTTTGTGAAGACAATGCTGCGTTTAGGAGCAGACCGGGATAAACTGACCGTAATTTTTGATCAGATCGGCACACCGACTTACGCGTATGATCTGGCCAAAGCCATGTTGGATATTATTACAAAAATTGAAAATAAAGAAGTACAATCTGACAGCATTGGCGGTGTATATCATTACAGCAACGAAGGTGTTACTTCCTGGTATGATTTTGCAACTGCCATTTTTAGAATAGAAAACATCAACTGTCACGTTTCACCCATTGAAACCAAAGATTATCCGACGGCCGCCAAACGACCCCATTTCAGTTTGCTGAATAAAGCTAAAATCAAAAAGGCATTTGGCCTGGAAATCCCGCACTGGGAAGCGAGCCTGGAAAAGTGCCTGAAGGCGCTGCGGGTAAATTCGTAAAAATATATCCATTACCTTAATCAGCGAAAAGCCTGTTCTGATTTTAATTGATCGGAGGAGGCTTTTTTGATTAAAAGGAACCAACCGGCTGACCGGAAAAAAGGTTTTTAGATTTAAGCAATACTCCCACGCTTCCCAAAATACCACGTAATGCTAAACCGCTATTTCGGCTGATCTTTATCCTTATCCTTCTTCTTTTTTCCCAATATCGCATTAATAAAACTCATAATTGCTTTCCATAAATCCATGATGAGGGGGTTTTGACTGTTTTCTAACAATTTTTCGATTGTAAATATACAAAAACACCGGATCAGGTATTTCAATTTTGAAATAGCCTATATTTTTCCGATTTTACACATTCATTTACCAAATTAAGTAAGAACCCGTATGAAAAATGCAAAGATTGCTGGAATCGGTTACTATGTTCCGGAAAAAGTAGTTACCAATGATGACCTGACCAAAGTAATGGATACCTCCGATGAATGGATTCAGGAACGTACGGGCATCAAAGAACGTCGGTACGCCGAAAAACACAAAGAATCTACTTCTACGCTTGGTGTCAAAGCCGCTGAAATTGCCATCGAACGAGCGGGAATTACCGCCGCCGATGTTGATTTTATCATTTTTGCGACCCTTAGTCCCGACTACTATTTTCCGGGCAGTGCCGTTTTGTTGCAGCGACAGATGGGCATGCAGGGCATCGGCGCACTGGATATTCGTAATCAGTGCAGTGGATTTGTGTATGGACTGAGTATTGCCGATCAGTTTGTGAAAACGGGTATGTATAGAAATGTTCTGCTCGTCGGTTCAGAAGTGCATTCATTTGGACTGGATTATTCTACCAGAGGTCGAAATGTAACGGTCATTTTTGGAGACGGTGCCGGAGCGGTAATTCTGCAACCAACGGAGGACAAAAAATCAGGTATTCTTTCTACCCATCTCCACGCGGACGGTGACTACGCCGAAAAACTCGCCTATCTGAATCCCGGTTGTCACGGCGGAGTACACCTGGGACCGGAACAATTCGGTTATCCCGAGCAGGAATTCGGGGGGGCTTATCTGACCGAAAAAATGTGGCAGGATGAACAGTATTATCCCAACATGGAAGGTCAGGCGGTCTTTAAAATGGCGGTCCAGAAATTTCCCGAAGTCATTATGGAGGCACTCCAGACCAATGAACTTCAGACGACGGATATCGATATGCTAATTCCCCATCAGGCCAATCTGCGGATTAGCCAGTTCGTTCAAAAAAGACTCGGACTACGTGATGATCAGGTCTGGAATAATATTCAAAAATACGGAAATACTACGGCTGCTTCCATTCCCATTGCCCTCTGCGAAGCCTGGGAAGCGGGTAAAGTAAAGGACGGAGATTTGGTTTGTATGGCGGCTTTTGGTAGTGGCTTTACGTGGGGATCGGCGTTGATTAGATGGTAAAAATTTAATTTCTAAAAATATGCACTTCTGTTTGTCGGCAAAGGTAGGTTACACGCTCTGCATTTCTCTGCCCTTTTGAGCGATAAAATACTTTTTAGGACAGTCTCAAGATCTCAAACTGAAAAATCTGTCCAAAATTGTCATACAAAACTCCAAAAAAATCTTTCAACACTCCGTTTAAGTCGCCTTTTTAATTCCAAAACCCCTATCTTGGGAACTAATAAAAAACAAAAATCTTGAACCTCAATTACACAACCACAATATGGTATTGCGCCATCTTGCTCCTGTTTTGCTTTCTTCCCGGGAGGTCTGAAGCCCAATCGGTCGTCATCAACGAATTTTCTGCCTCCAATATGAATGGCCTGGAAGATAGCGAAGGCAAGTACCCGGACTGGATAGAACTGTATAACACCACCAACGCCACCATTAATCTTACCGGTTATTATCTGAGTGATAAGATTGACAATCCAACCAAATGGCAGATACCTGCCGGCGTCGTCATCACGGCCAATGACCACCAGGTTTTTATCTGTGATAGTCGCGATGAAATGACATTTTCCGGTATTCATACCAACTTCAAGCTCACCCAAATGAAACAGGAATATATTGTGTTGAGCGATCCATCCGGAATACCCATTGATTTTATTCAGATGGTCAATCCCACGCAACGGGACCACGCCCGCGGACGAATTTCAGACGGAGCACCCACCTGGGGGGTAACCACACAACCTTCTCCCAACCAACCAAACTTTAATTATAAATCAGCATACACCGATGCACCCGTTTTTTCGGAAACAGCAGGATTTTATGAGGCCCCTGTCACCTTGTCCCTGTTTGCTCCGGCGGATGCACAAATTCGCTATACCCTTGACGGTGACGAGCCAAATAACAGTAGTCCTCTTTACAGTAATCCAATTACCATAAATAATACAACGGTTGTCAAAGCAAAAGCTTTTCCGACGGGTAATGACCACGCGGCGAGTTTTACCATTGTAAATACTTTTTTTATTAATGAAAATCATACACTGCCTGTCATTTCTGTTTCTTCGGACAGGGTCGAAACTTTGTTGAGTGGCAATGATTTTGACCGTAATTATATTACCCACGCAGAATATTTTGAAGATGGAAACAGCGTGTTTAATATGCTCGGGCATTGTCGTCCTCACGGAAATGATTCCTGGAGTCTCAACCAGCGTGGTATCCGGTTTTACGTCGAAGATGATTATGGCTACGCGCATAAAATTGATCACCAACTTTTCCCCACTTCTGACCGAACCGATTTTGATGTCTTTATTTTAAAAGCCAGTGCTTCTGATAATTTTCCAAACGCGCAACAACAATGGGACCGGCCCTCTTGTCACTTGCGGGACGCTTATGTACAGGAATTATCTGATCGCCATGATCTGAATCTGGACGAACGACGTTACCGTCGTTGCGTAATGTACGTCAATGGACAATATTGGGGGATTTATGAAATGCGGGAACGGATTGATTCGGATTATACTAAACATTATTACGATCAGGGAGAAAAATGGGTCGATATGCTTGAGTACTGGGGTGGATTGGATGCGCGCTACGGCGACGATGACGACTGGGAATTACTTTATAATTTTATGATTCAAAATGATTTATCCATTCCTGCCAACTACGATTACGTGACGGAAAGACTGGACGTTAGCAGCCTGATTGATTATATTGTTTTAAACACTTTTGTGGTCAATACGGACTGGCTCAACTGGAATACCAAATGGTGGCGTGGTAATAAAGACGCTGGAACTGGCTGGCGGTATTGTCTGTGGGACATGGACAATATTTTTGGTTTGGGGCAGAATTACAGTGGACTTCCGGACGTCACCTGGCAAAGCAATCCCTGTGATGTGGAAGGCGTTTTTGGTAATGTGAATGATTCGGATATTGGTCATATTGAAATGCTGGTGGCTTTGTTTGAAAACGAAAATTTCTTTCAGCAATACGCCAGTCGTTACGCAGATCTGGCGGCTACTACTTTTAGTTGTGAGTCAATGCTGGGACTACTCGATGAGATGGTCGCTGAAATCGAACCGGAGATGCCCCGCCAGGTAGAACGCTGGAACGGGGACCTGGACGACTGGTACAAAAACCTGGATTCACTCCGGATACAAATTCAAAAAAAGTGCTTTGTAGTGGTAGATCAGGTAGCAGATTGTTACGAAGAAGAAGGACTCACCGGACCTTTCGATATTTTACTGGATGTTTTTCCACCCGTGGGAGGACACGTGCAAATGAATAGCGCCATTGGAACGTCCTATCCCTGGACGGTTTCGTATTTCGGAGGTATCGATCTGAACCTTACCGCGTTGCCCGAAAATAATTTTGCGTTTTCTCATTGGGAAGTTGCGAACAATATCTTTGGTCCCGACGAGATGCAGATTGCCATCAGTATGAGTCTGGAAACCGGAGATACTATTGTTGCCAATTTTCTGGAAATTAATTGTGGTACGATGCCGCAAATCAGTGGTCCGGCAACCGTATGTGACGGAAGTGTTTTTACCTTAAATGTCAACGAAGAATACGCCACTTATTCGTGGTCCGATGGAAGCAATGGAAGTGATCTTACCGCAACGGAACCGGGAACGTACACCTTGACGGTAACCGATGATAACGGTTGTTTTGGGATAGCCAGCTTTGTCGTTGAGGGTTTTCCAACCGTAGATTTACAAATTATTGGAAGTCTGAGTTTTTGTGATCAGGGAACGACCAGTCTGGCCGCCACACCGGGTTTTGATCAGTACACCTGGTCGAACGGAGGTGACGCGGAATCTATCGTGGTCAATACACCCGGAGTATACACCGTGAGCGTAACGGATGACAACAACTGCCAGCTAACAAACAGTGTGACAGTAGAAGCCGAAGAAATGGTCGCTCCGGTTATCTCCGGTCCGGCGGCTGTCTGTACGGGGGGCATTGCCGATCTGAGTTTATCCGAACCCTACGCGGAATACCAATGGAGTGATAATTCCCAAAATTCAATATTGTCTGTAACGACTCCCGGCAACTATTTTGTGACCGTCACCAACGACGCGGGATGTACCGGAACCACAAATTTTACCGTTGCGCCCGGAGCAGAATTAGATTTGACAGGAACAGGGGCGACGTCCGTTTGTGCCGAAGGAGCACCCATTTTGTTGGGGTTAACAAATACGTATTCCAATTATCAGTGGTCTACGGGAAGTACTCAGCAATTTATTAATGTAAATAATCCCGGTATCTATTCGGTAACCGTTACCGATGCTCAAGCCTGTACGGGAACGACGGACTTTACGATTTCAGATATAGAAATTCCGGCAACCAGCGAGACGGTCAATCTTTGTTATGGTGAAATGTATAATGGCATTGGATATACCGAAGACAGCCAATTGAATCTGACGCTGACCAGTTACCGGGGATGCGACAGCTTACATCTGATTAATATACTGGTGAGTCCGGAAATAGCAGTTTCATTCAATACGACGGGAGCCTGTTCGGGACAAGGATACATCGCAACGGAGGCCGAAGGTGGAACAGGCGCACTGACCTATCTGTGGAATACGGGCGCAATAACGGCGGACCTGCCTAACGTGGTATCGGGTACATATACTCTGACGGTCACGGATGCTGCGGGCTGTAGTCAGATTGCGACGTCGACGATTGACGCGGGAATGGCCATCGATTTTAATCCGGTGGTCGAAAATGTTAGTTGTGAAAATGCAGAAGATGGAACAATCATACTGGAAATAACTTCCGGCACGGCACCTTATACCGTTAACTGGTCAAATGGTGCAACGGGAGTCTTGCTGGAAAATTTACCAGTGGGAGAATATGTTTTTGAAATTGTAGATGCCAATGATTGTAATTTGATCGGATCGATTACGGTGGGCAGTTCGGGGGCCATTACTCCCAGTGTGATTACTACGGGTACACAGTCTAATACCGGATCGGCCATCGCGAATGTTTCCGGTGGACAAGGTCCCTATTCTTATCAATGGAGTACGGGAGCGACGGGTATTTTTATTGAAAATCTGACTCGGGGAAATTATAGTGTAACCATCACGGATGCAAACGGCTGTACGGGCGTTGCGGACTTTTTTATTGACTATCCTACCTCGACGGAATTGCCGGATTATCTGACTTCTTTGCAAATTTTTCCGAATCCATCCAACGGAATATTTAAGGTGGATCTGGTATTGGAAAACTCGTCGGTGGTGGATTTTAAAATCCTGGATTTGATGGGAAGAACCGTGTTTTTGCAGCAGGAAACCGGTCGGGAATTGCTCGTGGAAGTAGATATTTCAACGGCGGCGGCGGGAACCTATTTTTTGGTGATCGAAACGGAACGGGGTAGTGTGGTGAGGTCATTGGCGCTGACGGGAGGGTAAAGAATACTGATTTTAATAGAAAATTAAATAAATGAATTCAGAAATGGTTGTTCAAAAACAGGTCGATGCTTATAACGCAAGGAATCTGGCAATTTTTTTAGATTGTCACGCTCCTGATGTTGAGTTATATCATTTTTCGGAGCATACACCTTATGCGACGGGAAGAGCGGATCTGAAGAATATCTATCAGGATGTTTTTGAAAATTCACCGGATTTGCATGCTGAAATTATCAATAGAATGGTGATGGGAAATACAGTGATTGACCACGAAAGAGTGACCGGAAGAAAAGGTGTTGAAGTATCTGTCATCATTGCTATTTATGAAATAGAAAACGGATTGATCGCAAAAGCCCGTTTTCTGAGAGAGAAGTAGTTTCATTAACTATTTGTCCTTTTCATTGTTGTATTCAATAAAAATTATGTCAAATTCTATTCATCAGTTTCAAGTCGAAGACACCACGGGCGCCATCGTGGATTTAAAAAAGTACGCCGGAAAAGTTTTGCTCGTTGTCAATACCGCCTCCAAGTGTGGTTTTACGCCACAGCTAAAAGATATGGAAGCACTCTACGCCGAATATAAAGACCAGGGACTGGAAGTTTTAGCTTTTCCCAGTAATGATTTTGCGGGACAGGAACCACTCGACGGCGAAGCAATTGCACAATTTTGTATGACTAAATACGAAGTATCTTATCCCATTTTCAATAAAATAAAAGTAAAGGGCAAGGAAGTACATCCATTGTACGATTTTCTTTCTGATAAATCCAAAAACGGGAAAGTATCTTCCAAACCCAAATGGAATTTCCATAAATACCTCGTCGATAAAGAGGGAAAAGTGGTGGACTATTATTTCTCCACAACCAAACCGACCAGTGGAAAAGTGAAAAAAGCCATCGAAAAATTACTATAAGATGAAAGTTAACATACTGGCAATCGGTGTCCATCCCGACGACGTAGAATTGAGTTGTTGCGGAACTTTACTCCGGCATATTGATCTGGGATATTCCGTCGGACTCCTGGATTTGACTCGCGGAGAAATGGGCACTCGCGGTACCGCCAAAACCCGAAAGAAAGAAGGACTGGCTTCCGCCAAAATCATGGGAGCTCGTTTCCGGAAAACCCTGAATCTGGGCGATGGATTTTTTACCCTTAGTAAAAAAAATAAAAAAAAGATTATCAAAGTCATCCGCGATTGTCAGCCGGACATCGTACTGGCCAATGCGCTGAGCGACCGGCATCCCGACCACGGACGTGCCGCCCAGTTGGTAAATGATGCCTGTTTTCTGGCGGGACTCAGCAAGGTAGAAACAAAGTTAGATGGAAAAAAACAGAAAAAGTGGCGACCTAAAGTCATCTATCACTATATTCAGGATCACACGTTACATCCGGATATTGTAGTGGATATCACTCCATACCTCGATAAAAAACTGGAATGCATCCTCGCTTATAAAACCCAGTTTTTTGATCCAAAAGCAAAAATCAAAGGCCCCCAAACGCCCATTTCCGGCGAAGATTTTTTTGAATCCATCAAAGCCAAAAACCGAATCCACGGACGGTATATCAACGCTACCTTTGGTGAAGGATTTAACGTGGTGCGCCCGGTTGGAGTAAGTGATTTGTTTGGGTTGGAGTAGGGCGCTTGTTGAGCGTTTTGCTGTTGGAAGCGCTTTGCGCGTTGAATTGCAAAGCGGTTGAGTTGTTGAGAAGATTTTGACGCCCCCAGAACCTTTCCCTCATTCGTTTCCTAAACCTATCAAAAAAGCCCGATTTAATCATCAGATCAAATCGGGCTTTTTTTTATGCGGATAATTTCTTTCGTTCCGGTGGCATTGTTCGGAATACCTTGTCCCAGAAAGTATTGGAAACTCCAAAAGCCAGGTTTGGATATTTGTGGTGGTGTAATGCGTGGTGGTGCCATAGATGTTTCAATCGTTTTGGTGCTTTACGGGTGTGTACGCCGTAGTGTACAGACGCATACATCAGATAACCAATTTCAAAACCCGGCAGGAAAAACCACGCAAGGTCGCCCATTGCCAGATAAAACATACCGAAAAAAGCCAGTAAAATAACGATGGCTGGAATGGGGGGCATGTATAGACGTTTGGCATCTCTCGGTGCGTTGTGGTGATATCCGTGGATCGCATAATGAACCGTTTTCATCATCGGAGAGTCGTGGACGTAGTGAAAAATCCAGCGGTGCAGGGCATATTCGGCAAACGTCCAGAAGAACATACCGCCCAGAAATAAAAGTCCGATGGTCAATGGGCTACTGGAATAGCCATTGTAAAAGCCCCAGAAAATACAGAAAGAGGCGATGATAAGATGAAAGGGGACCATCATTCGGGGAGACGTAGCCGTCAACTTTTCTAAAATTGGATTTTCGTACATTCGGCCGCTGGTCGCGGTTGGATTCTTTTCTGCCATCACATTTAATTTTTGGGGATCATTTAAAAAATAAGATATAAAGGTTTGGGTCGGTTAATTTAGTTCTAATCGAGGGGTAAAAAGCGATTTATGCCGTAGCATAATGAGTTTTTTGCCAACGAAGAGTAGGAGCTAATTAAGCAACCAAATGTTACTAAGTTATTATTTTAATGATCCCTAACACTAAAAAAGGACAAAATAACGATAAATTCATGGTTTACGAACCTTCTTCTGTCAAATTTTTAATTATTAGGGAAAATTTAGTTTTTACGCAGGTTTATAAGGTGTTTTTTGAGCATATTGTTCAGCCGGTTTTTTTTAAACAACATTCAAAATGTCCTGGCACACTTTTTAAATAACTTTCAAAATATAATGCGACACCCGCTGGGGTCGGTTCGTTACCATTACCCGGGCTAATATAATGTGATTCCGCTGGAATCCTCACACTGATTTGATATCATAATCAAGACAATAACTGATAGCCCGCCAGCGCACTTATGTAAGCCACCAGCAACATGGCTCCAAACTGAATCAAAGGCCACTTCCAGCTTCCTGTCTCTCTGCGGACGATGGCCACCGTACTCATACACTGCAACGCAAAGGCGTAGAAAAGCAGCAACGAAAAACAGGTAGCGATATCAAACCGGGGCAGATTGGTACCCGGTTTCACCTCACTTTTTAAACGAGTAATCACACTTCCTTCTTCTTCCGATCCGATGCTATAGATGGTCGCTAAAGTACCGACAAAAATTTCTCTGGCGGCAAAAGAAGAGAGTAGGGCAATTCCTATTTTCCAGTCATAACCAAGCGGAGCAATAATAGGTTCAATGGTTTTTCCAATATATCCCGCGTAAGAATATTCCAGGGCTACCGAGGAAGCATCTACTTCCGTTTGTTGGGCTGCTTTTTGGTCAATAAAATCCTGATCGTGCGGACTGAAGGCCGACAGGAACCAGAGGATAAGCGAAAATAATAAAATGATTTTTCCGGCTCCTACGACGAATGATTTTGTTTTTATAAACATATCACTAAAGACCCGGCGCCAGTGCGGACTCCGGTACAACGGCATTTCCATGATCCAGATGGGATCAGCGGAGGGTTCTTTCCAGCGGGAAATCAGCCAGGCGGCTCCGAGCGTACTGAAAGTACCCAAAAGGTATAACGCGAATAAGGCAAGTCCTTTGTAACTAAAAATACCGAAGAGATATTCGTCGGGAAAAATCAGGGCGATCAAAATTGTATATACGGGCAGCCGCGCACTGCAGGTCATGAATGGAATGGCCATAATCAGGGCCAGTCTTTCCCGTTCTCGCTCTACCGTCCGTACGGACATAATCGCGGGAATCGCACAGGCCAGTCCCGAAACAATTGGTACAACACTGGAACCACTGAGGCCAAATCTTTTCAGAACATTATCTGAAAGAAAAGAAATCCGGGTCATATATCCGGTGCTTTCCAGAAGTCCGAAGAAAAAGAACAGAATCGCAATTTGGGGAATAAAAATCAGGATACCACCCAGACCGGGAATCAATCCATTACTGAGCAAATCTCCCAGCCAGGTGGGCTGAATATTGCTGGCTTTACCACTTATCCAGGCGAAAGTACCGTCGATCAGATCCATGGGGTAAGCCGTAAAGGAAAAGATGGATTGAAAAATAACAAACAAAATGGCCAGAAAAATCAAGGTGCCAAAAAAGGGGTGAAGTAGTATTTTATCCAGCCGGTCGCTGCGTTCCTGCTGTTCCACGAGGGCAGGAATTTCCATGGTATCCGTTAGTAACTGACCAATGACCAGGTACCTTTTTTCCAGATCGCGAATCGCCAGATCCGGTTTGGTATCGGCAGGGTCACCGACCCAGGCGCGGACCAGTGGTTCGTAGGCGTTACCATAATTACCACTGCTGAAATCATCGTAATGACTGCGCGCAAAAGCGGTTGGTATCGCAAAATTATTATTGTGAATAATCTCTTTTATATCCTCCAGTCCGTCTCCGTTTCTGGAGTTACAGAGCAGGACAGGACAATTGAGCCGGCCCGAAAGTAAATCGGTATCAATGGTGATGTTGTTAGCGGCCAGTTCATCCTTAAAATTGATGACGAGAATCATTGGAATTTGGAGATCCGCAATCTGGGTAAAAAGTAATAATTCCTCTTCCAGTTTGGTACCGCTGACGACGAAAATGATGGGTTGACTGGTGTCTTTGCCTTGCAGGATAGCGCGGGCAGAAATCTGTTCGTCGATGGTCGCCGCCCACAGGGATTTCAGGCCAGGCAGGTCGATGATGGAATAGTCCTGGTAGCGTCCCGTCTTTTTTTCTACCGTTACTCCTTCGTAGTTTCCTGTATGTTGCTTAAGACCGGTTAATAGATTAAAGAGGCTGGATTTTCCGACGTTGGGATTTCCGGCCAGTAAGATTGTTTTACTCATTCATTGGTTCTACCTGAATCGAGGCCATATCAGCCCGACGGATGGCTAATTTTCTTCCGTTGCAAGTAATCAGAGAAAGATCCTGCGAAGGGAAGGATTGTAAAAGTCTAATCCGCTTACCGGGATGAATCCCGTGGGTAAGCAGTAATTGGCGGGCTTCCGCGTCGCTGGGGAGTAGTTCAACTCTGGCGAGGGTACCCTTTTTTAGCATATTAAGAGAAATCATAATGGTATGCCTATTTAGACTTAATAAAGATAGCGCGAAAATAGGCTTTTCCGCAGAAAGAAGGCAGGTTTTGGCAGATTTCTTTTGAAAAAAATGGAGAATTGAAGGGTTTTGTTGTTTGGGTTGGTTTTAGGATTTGGCTTCCCAGTCCTGGATGTATTGTTTCACTTGTTGGGTAGTAAGGTTAAGGTTTTTTGCAATTACTTGAATCGAAAAGCCACCATTATAAAAATTCCAAACGGATTGGGCGATTCCCTTTTCAATTCCCTTCTCAATTCCCTTTTGTATTCCTTTCTCAACTCCCCTTAGGTATAACCCGTCTTTTTCGACGTTATATGAAATAGGCATATCATCTAATTTTTGTGAAATAATCAGGATTTGGCTTCCCAGTCCTGGATGTATTGCTCCACTTGTTGGATACTAAGGTTAAGATTTTTTGCAATTACCTGAATCGAAAAGCCACCATTGTAAAGATTCCAAACAGATTGGGCGATTCCCTTTTCAATCCCCTTCTCAATTCCTTTCTCAACTCCCCTTAGGTATAACCCGTCCTTTTCGACGTTATATGAAATAGGCATATCATCTAAATTTTGTGAAATAATCAGGATTTAGCTTCCCAGTCCTGAATGTATTGCTTCACTTGTTGGATAGTTAATTCAAGATTATTTGCAATGAACTCAACTGAATTACCTCTGCTAAAAAGCTTCCAGACAGATTGGGCAATTCCTTTATTGACCCCTTTTTCAATTCCCTTCTGAATTCCTTTCTCAACTCCCCTTAGGTATAACCCGTCTTTTTCGACGTTATATGAAATAGGCATATCATCTAATTTTTGTGAAATAATCATTTGTAAGTTACGAATTCTTGCTAAGATTAACAATTGGTTGATGTATTTAGACATTGAATCCTTGGAATCGACCAGACTTTTTAACCTTTCGACAATATCGTGCAGTATTTTTTCCAGTTTATCTTTTTTGAAATCAGCTAACAAAGCCATAATCACCATTTCCGGAATTTGGGTGCTGATCAGTTGATTGGGATCAATCGCAGTGATATTTATAATATCAAAACCAGAGAAAACGTGGTCTGGTTCCAGTTTATTTTTCATGGAAGATTTTCGCTTACCGAGATAAATCACAATATGACGAATAGGAAACTTGTGTTTTCGATAAATTAAAGCGTGGTACTCCTGAATTCGGGCGAGCATTGCCGGATCGTTCTTCGTTTGGAATTCTAAATGAAGGATACTCACCTTCCCATTTTTGTCAAAAATTTTATATAAAAAATCTACCTCCCTTTCCCGGGTTCTGGACATTTTAAATTCCAGTGCTTCGTATCTGGTGATATCGATATTTAATTGAAACTGGATTAATGGAATAAAAATAGTTCGTGCATTTTCACGGAAAATACGGTCATAAATATTCCCGGAATCGTTGTTTTTTTCGTCTTTAATTTTACGCTTTTTGGCCATATTAGTTTGGATATTATGGAGT
>CAKZUV010000109.1 GCA_937921555.1 uncultured Saprospiraceae bacterium | reverse complement strand
TTATTTTTAACAATTTCAATATTTAAAAAAACATCTGTTTTACACTTCCGTACCGTACTGCTTCGTATAATACTGCTGATAAGCACCACTGGTCACATTCTCCAGCCATTGGCTGTTTTCCAGATACCATTCGGCCGTCTTTCGCAAACCTTCGGTAGACTTAATGGTCGGTTCCCAGCCCAGTTCGTTCAACAGTTTGGACGCATCAATCGCATAGCGGCGATCGTGTCCCGGACGGTCAGTAACGTACTTGATCAATCCGGCACTGGAACCTTCCGGACGATCCAGCAGATCATCCATAATTTCACAGAGGGCATGAATCAAATCAATATTTTTCCATTCGTTGTTGCCCCCAATGTTATAGGTTTCCCCGTTGCGGCCTTCGTGGTAAATTTTGTCAATCGCAGTCGCGTGATCTTCTACCCACAACCAGTCACGGGTATATTTTCCATCTCCGTAAACCGGTAGTGTTTTTTCATTTTTGATATTGTGAATAAACAACGGTAATAATTTTTCCGGAAACTGATAGGGTCCGTAATTATTACTGCAATTGCTCACAACGATGGGCATTCCATAAGTATGATGGTAAGCTCTCACCAAATGATCCGAACTTGCCTTGGAGGATGAATACGGAGAACGGGGATCGTAAGGTGTTTCTTCGGTAAAGAAACCCGTTTCACCCAGACTTCCGTAGACCTCATCGGTAGAAACGTGGTAAAATCGCTTACCTTCATAATCACCCCAGGCTTTGCGCGCCGCGTTGAGCAGATTGACCGTTCCGATAATGTTGGTCTTGATAAAAGACATCGGATCTTTGATCGACCGGTCTACGTGCGACTCTGCCGCCAGGTGAATGATTCCGTCAAAATTGTATTTTTTGAACAGCTCATCGAGAAACTGATCATCGACAATATCGCCCTTGACAAAGGTATAATTTTCCTTACTTTCGACGTCCGTCAGATTTTCGAGATTACCCGCGTAAGTCAACAGATCCAGATTTACAATATGATAGTCCGGATATTTATTCACCAAAAGACGAACTAAATGTGATCCAATAAATCCGGCACCGCCGGTAACGAGAATATGATGCATGATAATTGAGTTGTGAGTTGTGAATTGTGGGTTTTGAGTTATGGGTTTTGAGTTGTCAAGCAAACTCAACAACTCAAAACGCTAAACTCAAAACTAATTAATATTCGCCGTCGTCGGAACTACCGTCTTGAAGTACTCGTACGTTCTTCTCATGCCATCCTCTCTGGACACCTGCGGTTCCCAGCCAAGCACTTCTTTTGCACGGCTGATATCCGGTCTTCTTTTCTTCGGATCATCCTGTGGCAGTGGGTGATAAGTCAGCGTCGCATCCGGATTTCCAACCATAGCCATTACCTCTTCAGCAAATTGCGTCATGGTAATTTCATGTGGATTTCCAACGTTTACGGGCTGGGTATAATCGCTGTGTAACAGCCGGTAAATTCCTTCAATCAAGTCATCTACGTAGCAGAAAGAGCGGGTCTGGCTACCATCACCAAAGATCGTTAAACCTTCGCCACGAATCGCCTGAGAGAAAAATGCGGGCATTACTCGACCGTCATCCACTCGCATCCGCGGACCATAGGTATTAAAAATCCGTACAATGCGGGTTTCTACGCCGTGGAAAGTATGGTATGCCATCGTGATGGCTTCCTGAAAACGCTTGGCTTCGTCATACACACCACGTGGTCCGATTGGATTTACGTTACCCCAGTATTCTTCGGTCTGTGGATGCTGTAATGGATCACCGTATACTTCAGAAGTAGAAGCAATCAGCATACGAGCGCCTTTTTCCTTGGCCAGCCCCAGTAAATTATGGGTACCTAAAGCACCAACCTTCATGGTCTGAATCGGCATTTTCAGGTAATCAATCGGGCTTGCCGGGGAAGCGAAATGCAGGATATAATCCAATTCTCCGGGAACGTGAACAAATTTACTCACATCGTGGTGGTGATATTCAAATTGTTCTAACGGAAAGAGATGCTCAATATTCTTTATGTCTCCCGTAATCAAATTGTCCATCCCAACTACGTGGTAGCCTTCCTTGATAAAGCGGTCACAGAGGTGTGAACCTAAAAATCCGGCTGCTCCGGTAATTAAAATCTTTTTCATTTTTGACTTTTTTATGCTATGAAATTGAAAAATATTGGGTTGTATCTAAGCAACCTGTAAATTTAGTACGGTACAAATTTAGGGATGTTGCAGACTGGCTTTCAGGAATTTGGAAAAGTTAATTATCTTGAATTGTATCAGAGGTCTGCGTAAAGTATTGGCGGAATGAGATTTTTGTGCTACCCTACACTTTGACCCCGCGCAAAAATACCATAAATTTGCTATATGCAAAACAACTTTATCTATATCCTCCTATCTTTACTTTGCTTAATCATCTGTCAGTCAAATGGTTATACCCAGGACGAACGCCGGAATCTGGGCAACGTCATTGCACTTAATTTTCAATTTGGCGCGGGTGTACCGGCTGGCGACCTCAGTGACCGCTTTGGAACGACCATCAGCATCGGGACCGGCATGGATTTTATTACCGAAAAAAACAACCTGATTTTTGGCTGGAAAGGTGATTTTCACTTTGGCAATACCGTCAAAGAGAATATTTTAGGAAATCTGGCGCCCGAAGGTTTTATTTTCGGCAACAGCCTTTCCGCCGCTACCGAACTGCGACGGGCACAACGGGGTTTTTATCTGGGTGCACACATCGGAAAAATCTTTCCACTTTCTGCCACCAACAGCCGCTCCGGTATCCGGTTTACGCTCGGCGCCGGACTTTTACAACATAAAATCCGTTTGCAGCAGGATCCGTCAAATTTTGTCAACCAGATCGCCGGCGACTACGCCAAAGGCTACGATCGTTTGACCAATGGCCTGGCACTCCGGCAATTCGTTGGCTATCAATTATTGGGCAATAACAAACTGGTCAATTTTACGGTCGGCCTGGAATTTATTCAGGGTTTTACCCAAAATCGCCGCAGCTTTAATTTTGATGAAATGCGCGCCGATACGGACAAAAGACTGGATTTACTGATTGGCGTGAAGGTCGGCTGGACGTTGCCATTTTATATTGGAGAATCGACCGGGGAGATTTATTATTAAAAAAGCTGCAAATCTGCCTATCAAAATGTAAAAGAGAAAGATCGGCAAAAAATCGGAAAATTTTACCCCCGGCCCCGGAGGGGAGATTTTACGATTTTTCACCTTGTTGTCACGAGTGACGTGCATGAAGAAATCCGCATATCTGCACATCAAAAAATCCGCACTTTGCATAAATCTGTAAAAAATTACGGGAATTTACCCCGGCCCAAAAGGGAGTTCCCGTAATTTTTTACCATTATAAAGCTGACTTGGTTCAAGATTCACAAATCCGCACATCTATTTAAACCGAATCGCCTCTACCGGACTCACCCGCGTAATCAAATACGTCGGAATCACCAGCACCAACACCGTCAACGCCAACGTCCCTAAATTTAACAATAAAACCGTCCAGAAATTAATCTCAATGGGCGCGGTAGAAAGGTAATAATCGGCTTCGCTCAGGGTAATAAACTCAAAATGCTGCTGCGCCAGACAGATTCCCAGTCCAATCAAATTGCCCCAGAACAAACCCATGGCCACAATATATCCAGCGTAATACAGGAAAATTTTCCGGATATTCCAGTTACTCGATCCCATGGCTTTCAGAATACCGATCATGTTGGTTCGTTCCAGAATCAGAATCATCAGTGCCGTAATCATATTAATCACCGACACGATAATCATCAATAACAGGATGACCACTTCGTTGATGTCTTGTAGTCCCAGCCATTCAAAAATGCCGGGAAATTTGTCTTTGATCGTCTGGGAAAATAGATTTTTTGGAAGTTCTTCGATATAAATGTATTCGTTTAACGGTCCCAGATCATCGATATCGTCAATAAATACCTCAAAGCCGCCCACTTCGTTATCTGGCCAGCCGAGTAGTTCCTGCACTTTGCGGAGGTCGGTCAGGGCAAATATTTTGTCGAATTCCTCCAGGCCAGTTTTGTAAATACCACAGATTTGAAACCGTTTCCGAACTTGCTTTTTACCTCGTACAAAACTGATGATAAACTTATCTTTTAGACCTAATTTCAGTCGGTTAGCAGTGGACTGAGAAATGATAATATCTTCAGAAATTTCGTCATCCGGAAAAGTAAGCGTAGTGCCTTCCACCATATAATCCTTCATATTTTCCCAGTCAAAGTCTGTACTCACACCCTTCAGAACAATGGCTTCGAATTCTTCTTTATGGTTGATAATACCGCCAATCTGCGCAAAGGCCTGCACGTGACGAACGCCGCCTTTGGTCCGGACGGGTACCATCTCGTCCCCGATCGGAATATTTAAAAAAGTCTTTTCCGCAAAATATTCGATGTTTTCGAGGCCACTGATCTTATCAATCAGTTCGGTGCCTCCTTCGATGGGTACAGACTCAAAACTCCGGGTAATATTGGTATCCGTAATATGGATGTGCCCCCAGAAAGCAAAAATTTTCTCACTGATTTCCGTCTTAAATCCCCGGATGAGAGACGTCGAAACGATCATCACCGTCATACTCAGCGCCACGGCCACAATCGCAATACGAATGATGAGCCGGGAAAAGGACTTTTTACCCGAAACGGCCACGTGCCGTGCCATGAAATAAGGGAAGTTCAAAATATGTTTAGGTTGTTTGTTGATTTGTTGATCACGAATGATAGTTTATCTCATATTCAACGTATCGATTGCACTTCTTTAGTTTTCGCAAAATAGTTTTTTTTGGATAAACTTCCGCCTCATTACTGAATTTCGCCTCAACTACTCTACATTTTTAATACTTTTGCGAATTATCCGTTGACAAAATGGGTTATTCAAAACAATATCACTTTTTTATAAAAATAAATTATGGATTTTTTCGAAGAATTACGTTGGAGAGGAATGCTCAAAGATTCGACACCGGGTGTGGAAGAAGCATTTAAATCAGGTAAAGTAACCGCTTACATCGGTTTTGATCCCACCGCTCCTTCGATGACGATCGGAAACTATGTTCAAATTATGCTGCTGACGCTTTTGCAAAAAAGTGGACACCAACCCATCGTGCTGATGGGCGGAGCCACCGGACGTATCGGTGATCCATCGGGCAAAGACAAAGAACGACAACTCAAGTCTTTCGAAGAACTGGACAGTAACCTGCAGCATCAGGTTCGGCAGATGGAAAAATTCCTCAACTTTACCGACGGTGACAACAAGGCGATTCTGGCCAACAATCTGGATTTTTATAAAGAAATGAATATCCTCGATTTCCTGCGGGATGTTGGCAAAACGCTGACCGTAAATTATATGACCTCCAAGGACTCTGTAAAAAACAGACTGGAAACCGGACTGTCTTTTACCGAATTCAGTTACCAGTTATTACAAGCGTATGATTTTCAGGTTTTGTTTAAAGAATATGGATGTACCGTCCAGATGGGTGGATCGGATCAGTGGGGAAATATCACTTCCGGTACCGAATTTATTCGTCGGAATCTGGGAGAAAAAGCCTACGCCGTCACTACTCCACTGCTGACCAAAGCGGATGGCAGTAAGTTTGGAAAATCCGAAGCGGGCAATATCTGGCTCGATCCGGAGAAGACGACCCCTTACCAGTTTTACCAGTTTTGGATCAACGCAGATGACCGGGATTTACCGACATTTATGCGATACTTCACCCTGAAATCAAAAGAAGAAGTGGAGTCCCTGGAAAAAGAATACGCAGAAAACCCTCGTGGCCTGAAAGCCATTCTCGCCGAAGAACTTACCCGACGGGTCCACTCGGACGAAGACTTCGAAGCGGTACTAAAGGTTTCTGAATTGATTTTTAATAAAAAAGTGGATAGTGAAATGGTGAAACAGTTAGACCTAAAAGCATTAAATGCCATTGCTCAGGAAATCCCTAATTATCAAATACCAAAATCCGCGCTCGACGCAAAGATAAACATCATTGATTTACTGACCGAGCAAACAGATATTCTGGAGTCAAAAAGTGCCGCTAAAAGAGCCATCAAATCAAACGCTATTTCTATCAACAAGGTAAAAGCAAGCGGCGAAGACTTAGAAATTAGTAATTCAGATTTAATTCATGACCGTTTTTTGTTTTTGGATAACGGAAAGAAGAATAAAATGATAATTGAGGCGGTTTAGGGCTGCGCGGTTTATGAGTTGAGAAGTTTAAAGGTTTAATCGCTGCGCGGTTTATGGGTTTAACACTTCTGGCGTAGAAATTTGTTTATATTTTTTTACAAAAGAAGCATCTCAACAAGCGAAGCGACTCAACGCGCGAAGCGCACAAACCAAACAAAGCCCGGCAAAAAATCATAAAATTTTACCCCGGCCCCAAGGGGAGATTTTATGATTTTTCACCTTACTGCGCGGTTGAAGCGTTTAGGAATTTAACGCTTCTGGCGTAGAAAGTTGTTTATATTTTTTACGAAAGAAGCATCTCAACAAGCGAAGCGTTTCAACAGCGAAGCATCTCAACAAGCGAAGCGACTCAACAAGCAAAGCGTCTCAACAGCGAAGCATCTCAACAAACAAAGTGATTCAACAAACAAAGCGCACAAACCAAACAACCATGCCAAAAATCTTCCAAATCGACGCCTTCACCAACGAACGCTTCAAAGGCAATCCCGCAGCCGTTTGTCCACTGGAAAAGTGGTTACCGGATGAGACGTTGCAAGCCATTGCTGCCGAAAATAATTTATCAGAAACGGCCTTTTTCATTCCCGGAGAAGATGGATATGATCTGCGGTGGTTTACGCCCACTACCGAGGTAGATCTTTGTGGTCACGCGACCCTCGCCACGGCCCATGTCCTGTTCGAAGAACTCGGCCATGAGGGTATCGGTATTTTATTCAATACCAAAAGTGGTATCCTTACCGTCACAAAAATTGATCCCGGCATGCGCATGGATTTCCCGGTCGATGTTCCCAAAGAAATCGGAGGAAATGTACTCATCAATCAGGG
>CAKZUV010000108.1 GCA_937921555.1 uncultured Saprospiraceae bacterium | reverse complement strand
GCGACCGTGGTGCGGGTGGAGGCGTCTGCTTACCGGCGGATCGGTGCGCGGATGTACGTGAGCAGTACCGGACAATGGATTGGAGGGATTAGCGGGGGATGTCTGGAAGGCGATGCTTTGAAGCAGGCAAAAATTGCTATTCATAAAGATTGTCCTTCGGTGGTTGTATACGATACCATGGAGGATGATGCGCACCAAATCGGAGTAGGTCTGGGCTGTAACGGCAGGATTGAAGTACTGTTTATGCCGATTGAATCAAAAGATGCAAGTAATACGGTTGAATTGTTAAAAGAGATCAGAAATACCCGTACAGATGCGTATTTGTTGCAGGTAATTGCGACGGATGAGTCGGATATATTAGGTTGGACGGTGAAGGAAACGGAGGCCGGTCAATTGACAAAACGCTTAAACCTGGCGACTGATTTTTTACCAAAAGCTATCCGGGAAGTGAAAAATAAAAAGAAGTCGCTGGTATTCAGTCCGGATGATGTTACCCGGATTTTGGTGGAACGAATCCGTCCCAATATTCGGGTCGTCCTGGTTGGTGATAATTATGATGTCAACGCTTTTGCGGGCATTGCGGAGGCACTCGGCTGGGAGATTCACGTGGCGGGTAAGCGACGAAAACTGGATCGTTCCGTTTTTGAGAAGGCTGCCCGGGTGTACACGTACGAGACGGTAGCGGATATTTCGGTGGATGCGTACACGGCGATTATTCTGATGTCGCATGATTATCAGATTGACTACACGTTGTTAAAAGTATTTGCGGCGCAGGAAGTTCCGTACATTGGATTACTGGGGCCTAAGAAGCGAATGGAAAAAATGCAAGCGGAACTGGACGGAGAGGGTGTAGCGCTTAACTTGTCGACGCTTTCCAATCTCTACGCTCCGGTCGGACTGGACATCGGAGCGGAAAGTCCGGAGGAGATTGCGCTGGCGATTACGGCGGAAATTATCGGTGTATTCCGGGAACGGGACGGTGGTAATTTACGGGAACGGGAAGGACCGATTCACGAGCGGGATTAGTAATTTTGGTGTAAACCAAATATCTTTATGTGGTGATTCATATTCAAAAATAAATGAAAAATATACGCTATGAAATTTGTTTGTACTTGTTGTGGAGAAGAGCAGGATCAGTATCCTGCCATTGCATATAAAGTGCCTTTGTATTACGCTAATTTGTCAGAAGAGGAAAAAGAAAGTATCGCAGAAATTGATTCGGATACCTGTATTGTAAAAGAAGCGGAGATGACCTTCAGATTTGTCAGAGGGGTATTGGTACAAAAAGTTACGGATGGATGTCAGGATTTGGAATACGGAGTTTGGGTTTCGCTAAGCGAACAAAGTTTTAATGATTATATTTTGAATGCGAATGAGGATGGTTATCAGGCCACCTATTTCGGCTGGTTGAATTCTTTGTTGCCGGATTATGATTTCGAAGAAATGGAAAACATAAAAACGAAAGTTATTACCCAGGGAAAAGGAAAAAGGCCATTGATAGAAATTCAGAAAAATGAATATATGTCTTCAAGACTGGTAGCGGATTATCATAATGGGATTTCAGAGGAAGAGGCTTTGTTAAGAATTGAAAAAATCCTAAACAGATAATCAACTCCTTCCTTGCGATGTGAATTGAAAAAAAAATCTGCATTTACACCAGAAAGTATAAATGCAGATTATAAGCAACAAACAACAAATTTGCTAACGGTGCGAGATGACTTTTTTAGTAATTCGTTTAAATACTGAAAATTGCTAAACGAATAACAGTCATTTTATAAGGTTTCTACTATTCAAAAATTTCGATATTGGGATAGAAAGCAGCCAGTGAAAAATAATAACCGAGTATGGATTCAGCTGCTTCCAGTTGCGTTCCGGCCAGCGGACCTTCTACGATCAAACCGGAAACGGATATTTTATTGCCATTGCTGTCTTCTGCGACCACGGGACCGGCTCCTTCCGTATAAGTGACATTCTCGAGACCATCATTGTAAAAAGCGGTCATGAAGTTTCTCGTATTTGAACCAAAAATCAAGACTTCTCCGTCGGGATAATCTTCGGTTACGACCATACCGTCTCCAAAAGCTTCGACCGGATATACTTTATTTTTAGCATCTGTTAGCACCGCCAGGGTTCTGTCTTTTGCGGGCAAACGACTGTCATTGTTACTGACGGGAAAAATAATATTATTGTTATTGGTTCGGTAATCTCCATAAGGATACTGGCTGTAATTTCGGCTGAAACCCGTTTCGGTCGTCATGACCATGCTATTGGGATACAGCTGATTCCAGGTCTCCCAGGTGGTTTCAATAACCGGAAAAGTTTCAATTCGCGTACGAATCAAATCTCCGTTTACACAATCAAGTCTCATCTGTGACCAGTAACTATCCGTTGCCCGGTCATAAGGAATCAGATTGGTATTGTATAATTTGCCACTAACGCCGAAAGTGGTTACCTGTCCGTTTACCTCACGGTTCCAGGCAACGGCCGTTCCGGTCAGCGGACAATAGGTCAGCGCCACGTTGATATCTCCCACCTGATCGTTGACAATCTCGTGCCAGTCCAGAATTCGGTGAGCATAGGCTTTTGCGACGCCATTGTGCACAATTCCGACAACCAGATTATCAGAATTTAAAAAAGAACTTTCTGCGGCTGCTTCAAATTTTGGATTATCCACCGAAGGAATACCATCTTTACCCGGCCCGCCATCAAATACTTCGCCGGCGGGAATTAACCAATCGCTGTTTCCGGAATTTCTCAGGTCATCTGAATCTTTAGAACAAGAAATTAATCCTCCGAGGAGAATGATTAAAAAAAATAAACAATTTTTCATGAGTACTAAATTTTTAAATTTACTGATGGTTTGTTTTTATTTATTAAGTTATACCGGAATTGAATACCGGCAGTAAAACTGGTGGTTATCTGAAGACCGTTGAGTTGTTGGTATAAAGGTATTTCTGTGTAAATTCTCAACGATTTTTGCGGGTCTGGCTGGTAAGAAATTCCGAAAGGCAGACTCAACCAGTGACCACCGCTGTTAGGTGCAAGACTGCTTTGCTCCACGTTTCTTTCCTGGTGCCGGTATCTCAGACTGAGGTCGGGAATAAAAGTACCCTGACCCGTAATCCACTGATAATTGAAGGAAAGCATTGAAACCCATTCGTCCCCAAAACCAAATCTGCGACCATTGAACGTTGAGGTACTGCCAAAGGAATTATTAATTCCATTGTCCCGGTAAGAGACTTCAAAAGCGGAAGTCAGGAACGGAATCCCTGTGTGTTCTTTGATCAGATTGAGTCTTGCTATCCAGTCAAAACTACCACTGCCACTTTGCATATCTGGTGAAAGGAAAATGAAGGCATCGCTCCGGTGGTCCCGTTGTCCAACCGGAATTTTTAAACCACCGGATACACCGAAGGTGAAATCATTTTTTCGTAGAAACTGATATTGTGAAACCAGTAATATATCCCCAATTCCCAAACTGGATTCTTCCGCCGAAATAGTCTTCCGGGACTGCTGAATAACAGGAAGCACTGCTGAAAAAGACCATTTATTACTGACGATATAATCTATCTTGGCTGACAAACTTTGTCCGGACCTTCTTCTTGGGTCATTTACCAGTCTTTCATTCTGATCAATCAGCAGGTTGATACTTTTAAATTCGTAGTTCAGATTTATGATCCAGGTGTTTTTTTCTCCGGTCTGAATACCATAAAAACTACTGACCGGCGCTCCGGCAGTACAACAGGTTTGACCTGAAAGCTGCCAGCAATAGAAGAACAGTACAATGGAAAAAATCAATCGCATCACGGAAAATTGAATGCCAATTAAACGAAAAAAATATCGATTTCTGCGCTATTTCCCGCAGAATCATCACAAACTGTCTTTGTTAATACGATTTACCTTTTATTATTTTACAAAAAAAAGTGCGACCCTCTTCCGAGAATCGCACTTAATCTTATTTCCGTTAGAAATTTGCCTGGTTTAGAACTGCCGACTGAACATCAAACGTACCCGTTCTTAACAAGTGCGATTGAGTGGAGCCAGTAGCCAAAGGCAAATAGATAACTGACAGATCACCAGATCTGCTTACATCATACCGGGCATTCCGCCGCCCATGCCACCAGGCATGTGGCCTCCGCCAGCACCACCTTCTTCCGGCTTGTCGGTCACAACACACTCGGTTGTCAGTACCATACCTGCGATAGAAGCTGCATTTTCCAATGCAATACGGGTTACTTTGGTTGGATCAATCACACCGGCTTTTTTCAGATTTTCGTACTCTTCGGTACGGGCATTAAATCCGTTGTCACCTTTGCTCTTCAGTACGTTCATCAATACCACAGAACCTTCTACACCCGCATTTTCAGCAATAATTCGGATAGGTGCTTCCAGAGACTTACGAACGATATTGATACCGATCATCTGATCTTCGTTTTCACCTTGTACCTTTTCCAGGGATTTGATGGCACGAACCAGTGCGACACCTCCTCCAACAACGATTCCTTCTTCGACGGCAGCACGGGTTGCGTGTAACGCATCATCGACCCGGTCTTTCTTTTCCTTCATTTCTACCTCAGTGGCTGCACCTACGTAAAGTACGGCAACTCCACCAGCTAACTTAGCCAGTCGCTCCTGTAGTTTTTCGCGGTCGTAATCAGATGTCGTACTTTCAATCTGCGCCTTGATCTGTGCGATCCGTGCGTTGATGGCTTTCTTGGTTCCGCCACCGTTTACAACGGTTGTATTGTCTTTGTCAACGGTGATTTTTTCACAGCTACCCAAGTGTGCTAATTCAGTGCTTTCCAGCTTGTAACCCTGCTCTTCGGAGATAACAGTACCGCCCGTCAGGATGGCCAGATCTTCCAGCATTGCTTTTCGACGATCTCCAAAACCTGGAGCCTTTACCGCTACTACTTTCAGTTGCGCCCGTAAACGGTTTACCACTAAAACACCCAACGCCTGAGATTCGATATCTTCGGCGATGATCAATAATGGACGACCAGAACCAACGGCCTTTTCCAAAATCGGCACGATGTCCTGCATGTTGGCAATCTTCTTGTCGTGGATCAGGATCAGTGGATTTTCGTATTCCGTGGTCATGTCCTCTGTGTTGGTAACAAAGTACGGAGACAAATAACCACGGTCAAACTGCATACCGAGTACTTCTTCTACGTAAGTATCTGTTCCTTTTGCTTCCTCAACGGTGATTACTCCATCTTTGGAAACTCGCTTCATCGCGTCGGCGATCAGGCTACCAATCTCGTTGTCATTGTTGGCGGAGATCGCTCCTACCTGCTGAATTTTATTAAAGTCATTACCGATTACTTCGGTCTGCTTTTTCAGGTTTTCAATAACCACTTTGACGGCTTTGTCGATCCCTCTTTTGAGGTCCATTGGGTTGGCACCAGCGGTCACGTTTTTCATACCAGCGGTCACCATCGCCTGAGCTAAAACGGTAGCGGTCGTCGTACCATCACCGGCGATATCCGCGGTTTTGGAGGCAACTTCTTTCACCATCTGAGCGCCCATATTTTCTACCGGATCTTCCAGTTCGATCTCTTTTGCGACCGTTACTCCATCCTTGGTAATCGCAGGAGCGCCGAAGCTTTTCTGGATAACCACGTTACGACCTTTAGGTCCGAGTGTTACTTTTACTGCGTTGGCCAACGCGTCGATTCCCATTTTTAGTTTTTCGCGGGCATCTGCGTTAAATCTAATTTCTTTAGACATTGCTATAATAATTTTTTTGTGAATTAATTAGAAAAGTGATAAAAGTGATCTGGTTTACAGCACCACTAAAATATCGTCTTCGCGCATGATGAGGTAATCATTTCCTTCGTGCGAAAGTTCGGTACCGGAGTACTTGCCGTAGAGCACGACATCTCCTTTTTTTACGGTCATTTTGACACCGTCTTTTCCGGGACCTACCGCTACGACTTTACCACGTTGCGGCTTTTCTTTGGCAGTATCAGGAATGATAATGCCACCTTTGGTTTTCTCCTCAGCTGGAGCTGGTTTCACGACCACACGGTCATTGATTGGCTTCATGTTTAAGTAAGTTTTGGTTTCGACAAAGCCTCGTTAATGTGGGAGGGGAGTCGAAAAATTTAAAAAATATATCTATTAAAATTCTACGGATATTGTAAATCAACCGCAGAAGAATTATGCTACTATTCTAATGCATCACGCATTGTGCCAAACCGATAACGGTGACATATTTACCGAATCGGGCACAGTTGCTATAAAAAACAGCGAAATTTTGTCAGAATAAAAAGTAGATATCAGAATGGAATTGCCAAATTGGCAAATAACCCATAATATGTTTTCGGTTGATGGTCTTGTTTTCTGCTGGTTGTTCTGAAATACAGATATTAATAACTTGTCTGAATTGGCCAATAAGCGAGAAGCTATTTTACCAGAAATGACAGGTAAAATAGCTTCTTTGTTCCTAAATTATCCGGACAAAATTATTATTTAACTTATCCACGTAATTTGAGGGCGAATACTTATGGTAAACTATTGTTATTCGGATAACAGTGCAGGACCTTCAGCGCCGGTACCAGTAATCATCAGGCTGGTAATGATGCATAAAACAAACAAGGCGATGGCCAGGTACCAGGTTGCCTTTTCGATAAAATCCGTAGATTTTGCCGCTCCGAACATCTGGGTAGTTGCGGTACCACCAAGGCTGGCATCAACTCCGCCACCTTTGGGGTTCTGAACTAAAATGGCACCCATTAATAGGATACAAATCATGGCAATTAAAATGGTCATTGCTGTTAACATGAGCTATTTCTTTTTAAGTTTTTTAATTAGCGATGCAAAGAACGCCTTTTTTTCTGGAATAATCAAACTCAATCGTTCGTAAGCGACAATTGCTTTTTCTATTTTTCCCTGCTTGACGTAAAGGTCCGCCAGGGTCATAGAAATGGTCTCTCCATCCTCTACGATACTGCGACTGGCAAACTTACGAATCGCTTTTTTCTTGCTTAATTTCTCTTCTGCGGTCTTTTTCTTCTTTTTCTTTACCTTCTGGGATGAATCAGCTTTGGGTTTAACCACTTTTTCGGTCTTTTTTCCCTTTTTTTCTGCTTTTGAAACCGCTTTTTTCTTTTTTCCCTTCTTTTTGGTTTTCGCCGCTTTTGATTTATTCTTAGAACGTTTTTTGTCTTTTTTCTTTTCCGGTTCCTCTTCTTCGGCAGACTGGTATTTTTTCATCCATTTTTCCAGTCCGGGCTGAATAGTTAGCGGTTCCTCTATTTCTGTATTTAATTCCTCCATGATCGTTATCTCTTCAAGTCCCCCGAGTAGTTCCTCTTCTTCCTCTAATTCCAGGTCTGTATCTTTATTTTTCTTAGCAAAATTTTCCGGGACCACCTCAATTAAAGGTTCACTCAGCAAATCGTCCATTTCGTCATCGAAATCAAATTGTTCGGGAAATTCTATTATTTCCGGCATTTCGGTTTCAGGAACGGAAATTATTTCCATCGTGTCCTCTTCCAGATCCTCTTCTGCTAAATCCTCTTCCTCCAAATCCATGCCGCTAATTTCTTCCATTTCCGGTGTGGACAAATCCGGAATGTTACTGCCGGGAATCACTGGTTCTTCGTGTTTCACTTTAGCAATCGGTTCGTTAATTATACGGGACTGGTCTGCAATTGGTTCATGCGTTACGATGATCTTTTTTTCTATCGGAGCAATTTCCGGGTCGTCGGTTTTGTTGCCGGCAACTGAAATATCAGGTACAACGGGTGGAATTGGGTCTGAATTTTCCGGATTTTCGGAAGTTTCACTCGGAGGCGGCTGATCTGCCGGTGGTGTATCGGTAACAATATCAGCTACCCGGTTAGGGACCACCTCCTCGGCTGGCGTATCGGGAATAAAAGTTACCGGCGGAAGTTCCTGATCCGGAAGATTGGTCAGCGGATTTTCCGGAGCTACGGTCGGGGTGAAATTTCCCTGGGCGGGCTCGGCTTCCGGTTCTGGTTCTACAATGGGCTGAGAGGGTCGGTCTGATCCCTGAAGTTGTTTACGCAAAAAAGACCGGTTACTCATGTAGGTCGCGGCGGTTTTCAGATGCCGCTCAAAATCGGGATGTTCTTCCTGCAGGCTTTTCTGAGCGAGCAAAAAATGCAGATTCTGACTATAAGGATAATCGGTTAAAGCCTGTTTGAGTCGGTCAAAGCTGATCTCTTTGAGCCGGTCCGGATTCAGGATGTAATTCAGGATATCTTCTTGATTCATAATTTTGATTAATAGTGTTTCAAGATTATGATGGAAATGTAGTCGAATGTAAGCGTTTTTAAACAACTTCATAAAATAAAAATCAATATCTTCTACAGCTGATTTCCAAAAAACGTGAAAATACGAAAACGAACTTGATTCTCAATAGTTCAGAGCATAAATCTGGTACAATCAGCCAACTGACAAAAAATCTACCAGTCGGTAAAAGCATAGTTGAAAATATCTTCTACAATCTGATCACTGATGGTGGTGATGAGAGCATCCTGAACGTCCAGCAGGTTTTGATTGGCATCGAAATTAGCAAAATAGCTGAAACTGCGCTTCCACTTATTGTCTTCGTTCCGGTTGTTGACATAATCGACGGATACCGTAATAGTGAGTCGGTTAAAAGAAGTGGTTTCGCCCGGTTCCGGTGCTTCGGCGCTGACACGAAAAGATGAAATGGCACCCGTAAAGTCAATATCAGGATCGGTATCTTTTAAATTAAGCCGGGATTCGTTTCTAATTTTATCCCGCAGTACTTCCGTAAAATCCTGCCCGAGGGTAGGGGGCGAATCGTTGGAGAGATTATCAAAAATAGAAACGTAGAAGGTGCCAATGGAAGGATCGATCGAAATTCCTTTGAAGGAATAACAGGAGGGCTGGCCGACGAGCAAAAGCGTCAGAAAAAATAAAGAGATGATTGATTTAAATTTTATTTTTGGTATAGCCATTTTTTAAGATGTTTCATAATATCGAGTGTTCAACATTCGTTAAATCTGAATATCATACCCTTTAATTTTCCGGTACAACGTCCGTTCTGAAATATCCAGATCTTTCGCGGCCTCTTTTCGTTTTCCGTTGTGTTTTTTAAGGGCCTTTAAAATCATATCTTTTTCCATGTCCGCCAGTTTCAGGCTCTCCTCGATAATCTCGCTGTTTTCGTATTCCTGGCTGGACTGAGAATCTAATAAAATGGGTCGGTTGTCTTCTAATGAAACGCTGCCATTAGTAGGTGGATTGTGTTCTGCGTCGTCAAAGTTGGGACGAGGGCGGTTTTCCTGACGGTAGACCGGATAGCTTTCGGAATAACTTGGACTGGTCAGTTGTTTGAGTTGTTGATTGGAAATGTTCAAGTCGTTGTTGTTAATCAACTCAAAGACCAGCGACTTTAGATCATTCAGGTCATTTTTCATGTCAAACAACAGTTTATACAAAATTTCCCGTTCCTGAAAATTAGAAGATTCTCCTTCCGGTGAAAGGGCTGCGGGCAAATTACGTTTGAGCAGATGGGGTAATTTTTCTACCAGCGTTTCGGCGGTAATAATTTTATCTTCGCTGAGCACCGAAAGTTGTTCGGCCACGTTTTTCAATTCCCGGATATTTCCCGGCCAGGAATAATTTTCAAAAACCAGTTCGGCCCGCTCGTCCAGTTTGATGGGCGTAGTCCGGTACTTTTCGGCAAAATCTACCGTAAATTTCCGGAATAAAAGCGGAATATCGTTGCGTCTTTCTTTGAGCGAAGGCACGTGAATCGGCACGGTGTTGAGCCGGTAATAAAGGTCCTCCCGGAATTTTCCTTTGCGAATCCGTTCGAGTAAATCGACGTTGGTAGCGGCTACCACCCGGACGTTGGTCGATTGGGTCACCGACGAACCGACCCGGATAAATTCTCCGTTTTCCAAAACCCGTAAAAGATAGGCCTGGGTATCGGCGGGCATTTCGCCAATTTCATCCAGAAAAATAGTTCCTCCATTGACGGTTTCAAAATATCCTTTCCGTTCGGCGGAAGCTCCGGTAAAGGCGCCTTTTTCGTGACCAAACAATTCTGAGTTGATCGTTCCTTCGGGAATGGCACCGCAGTTGATAGCAATAAACTTACTGTGTTTACGGGCGCTGAGGGAGTGGATTATTTTTGAAAAAACTTCTTTTCCGACTCCGCTTTCGCCGGTAATCAAAACGGTCAGGTCGGTATTGGCAACGCGGACGGCGGTGGACAAGGCGTTGTCCAGCGCGGGTGCGTTGCCGATGATTTCAAACCTTCTTTTTACGGCCTGTAAATTGTTGTTACTCATAGATCTTTGCTTTTGCTAACTACTCGCTTACTTTTATTGTGTTTACTTATGAATTAGATGGAGACAAGTAGAAAATAGCTAAGGGTTTCAAGTAAAAAGAAAACATGACTACAATTTTTTCATTTAAGTTTTTCAGAAATTTTAGCTTATCTTTTTTCTTCTGTTCATTTTTTTTGGCAGAAAAAAAAACGAAACAAAAAAATCTGCCGCCTGTCGCATTTTTCGAATTCGGCATTTCTAATAAAATGTCAAGCCGAATAAACTCGCTTTAAAGTTTTGCTATAAATTTTAAATCGTTGGTTATTGATTGTTAACTTTTTACTTAACTGTCGGTTAGCTCACACAGTATTTGTCTTAAGACATTTTATTAATACACCGAATGGAAAAAAGCTCAAGGTCGGAAAATTCCTAAAGCGGGAGCAGTTTCGGTTATTAATGAGGATTTTCATTTCTATTTGGTAGATTTAACGTCATAGCAAACGACAAGTAACAAAAGAAATCTATCTCTCAATCAAACGATCTCACCCAGCAGCGTTGCACGTGTCACGGAATTAATTTTTACATTCACGTAATCACCTGCTTTCAGATTTTCTTTTTTATTAAAAATAACCATCTTGTTTTGTCCGCTGCGGCCTTTAAATTGCTGGTCAGATTTTTTGGAATCTCCTTCGATTAACACTCTAAATGTTTTTCCAATATCTCTTTGGTTATTGGCGTGTGACATTTCCATTTGTAAATCAACGACCTCCTGTAATCTGCGTTTTTTTACGTCCAGTGGAATATCATCCGGGTACTTTCTTGCGGCGAGCGTGCCGGGTCTTTCCGAATAATAAAACATGTAAGACATGGTATAGTCGGACTCCCGCATAATGCTGAGCGTATCCTGATGTTCCTCCTCTGTTTCACTGCAAAATCCGGTGATGATATCCGCCGAAATAGCGCAGTCAGGTATAATACGGTAAATTGCTTTGACCCGTTCAAGGTACCATTCACGGTCGTACGTCCGGTTCATTAATTTCAGGACGCGGCTGTTTCCGGACTGTACCGGCAGGTGAATATAATTACAGATGTTTTCGTATTTTTTGATCGTATATAAAACCTCATCGGTGATATCTTTCGGATGCGAAGTGGAGAAACGAATTCTTAAATCCGGGTGCACCAGCGCCACCATTTCCAGCAGGTTGGCAAAGTTGACAACTTCTTTGGAGTCCGGATTTTCCCATTTGTAAGAATCTACGTTTTGTCCCAGCAACGTAACCTCCCGGTAACCACGCTGATACAAATCCGTCGCTTCGGCGATGATACTAAAGGCATTCCGACTCCGCTCCCGACCTCTCGTAAACGGTACTACACAAAATGAACACATATTGTCACAACCCCGCATAATCGAAATAAAAGCAACCACGCCGTTGCTGTCCAGACGCATAGGACTGATGTCCGCGTAGGTCTCTTCGCGGGACAACAAAACGTTGATCCCTTTTTCACCTTGTGAAGCTTCGGCGACCAATTTGGGCAGATCCCGGTAGGCATCCGGTCCGAGGACCATATCGACGAGTTTTTCTTCCTCCATCAGTTTGGCTTTGAGTCGTTCGGCCATACAACCGAGGACTCCCACGAGGGTTCCTTTTCTGCGTTTCTTTACCTGATCAAAAATCCGGAGACGCTGGCGGACATTTTGTTCAGCTTTCTCCCGGATGGAGCACGTATTGATAAGAATCAAATCTGCGATTTCCATATCCCGGGTTGGCTGAAAACCTACGTCGCCCAGGATCGAAGCGACGATTTCGCTGTCGCTGAAATTCATGGCGCAGCCGTAGCTTTCGATGTAGAAGTGGCGTATTCCTTTTTCGGGATCACCGGCTACCTCTGCGTTCTTAAAATATACCGATCCCTGCTGCGACTCGTCGAGCGGTTTGTGTGGATCTAAGGTTGGATTATTGTCGTACATAAAGCGATGTTAAAACACTTGATTTCAGGTAAATTCTTAGACAAGCTCTTAGTCTATAGACTTACTTTAAAGATTTTACCCTTTTTTATTGAATTCTGTTTGCAAATATACAAGAAAACGGAGGGAAAGGTGACATTTTGTCAGGCTTTTTTGAGGAGATGGATAGATGGGGTAGGTTGAGATGAAAATTGCAGATTCGCACATCCCTTATTTTATGAATTCTGAAAGATAAGGCACAGACCTCGATTACGACGGGTAGTACGTATGCGGTGGAAGTGCGGGCGATGTTAGGGTTTTAGAAATATCGAATATTCAATATCCAATCAGGAATATTGATTGAAACTTATCATTGATAAAACGGAGCTTTTCAGTTTTTGATAATTCAATATTCACCGAATCAATATCCAATATTCGATATTCATTTTTCCTTAAAAACTATAATCCAACCTAACCGTCACATTCCTTGGCGCTTCCAGCAATCCCGGTCGCTGCGAATATTCTTTGTTCAATAAATTATTAACCAGTAAAGAAACCTTGGCGCCGTCAAAAGGACGGTACGCTGCCCGTACACCAACCAGCAAAACGCCCGTATCGTGCGTTTCCCGAAATTCCCCGATTCCGGCCAGCAATGTCAGTACATTATCAATCGCTTCCATCCGGCTCGTGTAATTAGCGGCGACACCGACAGAAAAAGCTTTCATCTGCGTTTCCACGTCAAATTTTACATTGTGACGATAACGGTATTTCAAAACATTATAATCTGCGCTTGACGTTCGGTTGGCCTCTTCGTCAAAGACTTTAAACCTTGGATCGGTAAACGTATACCCGGCCAGCAGCGTCGTCGGCATTCCCCAGAGATCTCCCTGTCCACCCATGTTTAACTCAAGTCCTCTGATTCGTGTATCACCAATGTTACGGGCCTGAAAGGCAATCAGAAAGCCTACGTTAAAAAGATTGAATTCGATCATGTCCTGGTATTCCGTCCAGAAAGCGGAAGCATCCACAAAACCACTGAAACCACCTATCTTAAATCCTTGTTTGATCCCGAATTCTCCGCTCCATCCGGTCTCGGAATTCAGGCTGGGATTGGCGGCAATATTCAATCCGGCCGCCTGGGTGGTAATAAATCGTTCGGCGATGGTAGGGTAGCGGTAGCCTTGTCCAAAGGAGGCACGAAGAAACGTCGCGGCCCCCACCTGATAACTGGTTCCCAGCCGGAAGATGGGACGGGACTCGGTTACTTTTCCACCCGGCAAAGTATCCTGCTGAAAAACTTCGGGTCGTAACTGGGTGTTGCGTTCGTATCGGACACCACCGGAAATATTAAGCCGGGTACCGATCTTCTTTTCTAATTGTAAAAAACCGGCAACGTTGTTGGAGGTAAAAGTCGTGTCACCATAAAGTTCTGCACGTACATTGGTTCTGGTTCCGACAATTCCGGCGGTAGTTACCAGCCCGAGTTTATCGAATTTTTTCTGGAACTGATATTCACCGTAATAAAGTTTGGAAGCGTTGGATTGATTTTCTGTATTTTTATTGTCAATATTATAAAAACGCCCCTGTACCTTATGCCGGTTACCGGATTTGTCAAAATAAGTGATAAAAGGATCAAGCGTGTAGCGTAGTCTTCGGGACGGTTCTCCCGTCTGTTCGGTCGCATTGGCCCGGTACGCTCCGGCACCTCCGTCGAGCCAGTAAAAATAGCTGATGTTCCGGCTGGTATTGAAATTTCCATTCAAACCAAAACTCAGCCGGTCACTCAAACGGTAGCGCGTCCCAAAATTAAATCGTTGATGATCGCCGTAATTATTTTCGCGGTATCCCTCATTTTTCCGAACAAAACTACTCAGGACCAAATCAAATTTTCCAAATTTTTGCCGGTGCGAAGCACTGATGCCCACGGCGTAAGGACGATAGTTGGTGCGCATCCGGCAGGTATCAGAAATGGGACCTTCGCACAAAGTCGGAACGACCGGTTCCTCCGGATCTCCGTCCCACCAGATTTTTTCTTCGTCGGCCGGATTCATGTAACCGGTGTAGTAAGTTGAAAATTTAGTGACAGGCTTGGATTTTGCGTAAGCAGTACGAATATTAATAATTCCGTTCATGGCCGACGAACCGTAAAGGGCAGAGGCGGCACCTTTTACGACTTCGACCTGCTCAATATTTTCAACCGGAATATCTCCCCAGTTGGTGTTGCCTGCGTCCGCCTGCAAAATCGGAATATCATCTACCAGTACCAGGACTCTGCTACCCGCACCGTAAGACCAGCCCGATCCACCCCGGATATTAGGTTGTCCGTCGATGATGTTGACCCCCGGAACTTTGTCGAGTACCTGATCGACGGAAGTGGCATTGGTATTATCAATCAAGGCTGGTTTGATGACTTCCAGCGAGACGGTTACTTCGCCCAGCGGTTTTTCGTAGCGACCACTGGTGACGGTGGCCGTTTGCAAAATATTGGTTGTTTCGGAAAGTTGGAGTGACAGTTGGAGTGGTCTGTTTTCTTCTACGCGAATATCTATTTTGCCCGTTTCGTAGCCAATGTAAGAATAAGAAAGGGTATAATCGCCGGGATTTAAATTTAGCACAAAGTTACCATCCAGGTCGGTGGTGGTACCCGTATCACCCGCCCTTACAGTAGCCGAAATTAGCGGGTCACCGGATAGCTGATCTAGTATTTGTCCCACTATCTCTACTTTCTGGGCCAACAAATTTGTACTAAAACAGTTAAGAAGGAAGAATGCCAGGACACTCAGGAGGATAGATTTTTTCATAATACTCAATTGTTCGGTTTAACCATTACTAACTTCCGTAAGACTGCCAAAAGATAAGAAATAACCAGGTGTATTTATAATAAACACGTAAGTTCTCTTATCGCAGCAATTGATAAGGAATGGAATCGAATTAATAAATCAGGTAAAATTCAACGTAGTGTGGAGAAACAGTAAGGGCAAAATTAGTAAAATCAAAGGGATAAATATCAGGTAAAGGGTATTAAAAAAATCTTAAATTAGCGTTTGCCGTCATTTTTACCGTCGAAAAAGAGATAACTTGCAATATAAATCTGCCTTTTTACTTAAAAATAATATGATGAAAAAAATTGTACTTTTCTTATTTGCCTCCTTTTTTGTAACGCTGATCAGCGCACAATCCTGTGTGCCGGATGAATTATTTCGGGATTCTGCTATTGGTGTTTATCCTTCGCCTTTCAGAGAGGATCGTCCCGACGGTGGAATTGACGTGCCAGCGTGTATCAACGAATCTTACGAATTTGTGATTACCGTAAAGGTACCGCCTAATTTGAATTTTTCCGGTATTCAGTTGGAGATTGACTCTGTAACGGTAGCTACCACCGGAGCCGTTAATAATCTGCCGGATGGTATGAGCTATGCGTGTAATCCGCCTACCTGTGTCCTGGTCCCGCAAGATACACTTTCTTGTATTGTTCTTTTTGGAACGCCCACTAATCCTAATGATGTAGGTATAAAGGATATAATGGTGAATGCGGTGGTGCATACCAATATTATTTCTCAACCCGTCACGTTACCAGATAATTCCGGAGCGATTCCCGGCGCCGACGGAAATTATTTTCTGGAAGTCCGCGAAGAAGGTGCCTGTATGACGACCAGCACCCGCGACTATTTAAAAGAGCAGCTTTCGCTGGTCAATACACCGAATCCGTTTGGTTATGAGACGACGATTGAAGTGACTTCTCTTTCACAGGAAGTATTAACCTTTGAAGTTTTTGATCTGGTTGGAAAACGGGTCCACACAGAAAAAGTAAATATTCTGGCAGGTACCAACCGTATTCCATTCGACGGAAGTCAACTTCAAAATGGTATTTACAATTATAGTTTCTCCAACGGTCAATCCAGAGTTTCCAGTAAAATGGTCATTTTAAAATAAGTAATGATCAAATAATGAGTTCCAGTCATAAATTGGAAAATTATTGTTTTATCATAGCTAATACTAAATACAACACGTTAGAAATTGCCGGAATTTATCCCAAGTAAATAAAGGGCGTTCCGGCAATTTTTAAACTTTTTTCTCTTTTCCCATTCCCACACTACATCCAGTTATTTTCCCAGTATCAGAATTTCCGGCTTGCCGTCACGGTGAGGCACGGCCTGTTGATTATTTTATTAAAATACATTCCTAAATTAAAAAATCATGAAAAAAATTGGACTCGTACTTTTTATTTTTTCCGCTTTTTTTGGAAATATCAGTGCACAAAATTGCGGTGAATGTATCGTTGATTTACCTACGCTGCCGGAAGACACGCTTTTCCTCAGCACCATGCCCGACGGAACGGTAGGTGCCAGTTATTCGGAGGCCCTGAATTTCAGAATGCCCAAAACGACGACGCCCGTCAACGCGATTGATCCGGGGACTCCGGCAGGATTGGATATTCAGAATATCACCCTTATTTCCATCAATAATTTACCTCCGGGAATGACCTGGGAAACTGCTCAAACCGAATATAATCCAGACGAAGAAACGGATGGTTGTATCCAGTTTTGCGGAACGCCGCTGCTGGCAGATACCTTCGTAGTAGAGATAACCATCGCAGCGCAGGTATCTGTGATTACCCAGACGGCTTCTTTCCGGTTCAGAATGGTCATCAACCCGGCGTCCAGCAATACGGCGGGGTTTAGTTTGACGAATAACATTAGTTGCGGACCAACAGAAGTGAGCATTGTTAATAACATTCCTTCCGGTGGTCAGGATGGAATCAGTTATTTCTGGGATTTTGGTAATGGAAATTCTACCATCAACGAACAACCCAATCCGCAAACCTATACCGAACCGGGTGTCTATCCAATTCAGTACCAGGCGATCATTGATACGGTAGGTTATCTGCTGACCAGTATCGAAGTGCTGGAATCCGGTTGTCGCGATCTGCCCAGTTTTCCCAATTTCAGTACGGCACCAGATATGAACATCAAAGTGTTGGATGCCAATGATAGTATCTTGTTTTTAACGCCAAATTATGACAATACTTTTGCACCGATCGAAGCCAGCACCAATCTTGATCTGGGAACGCAAACCTACCGGGTAGAAGTGATTGATGATGACGGTGGACTAAATCTGGGAGACGACGAATGCGGAGTGGTTTCTTTTAATCGCTTTACTACCGGTGATTTGGTGATTGACGATTTGACGGTCCGGTTGACCATTATTCATCCGGTGGACACGGTCACTGCTTTGGATTCTGTGGTGGTTTATGCGGTTCCCGCCGATCCAGAAATTATAGCCCTGGCGAGCACGGAAGTGTGCAGTGGCCAGTCGGTTATTTTAGAAACGAATTACGTCGAGCGTATACAGTGGTTTCAGGATGGTGTATTGATTCCGGATGCTACGGAATCACAACTGGAAGTGCGTGAGGCGGGTGAATATTACGTGCAGTATGAGAGCGAGGTAGGTTGCCCGGCCAGTTCCGAAATCCTGACCGTCACGCTTTTAACTCCTCCTGCTACGCCCGCCTACGTTAACGAAGAAAACCTGCTGACGCTTTTTAATCAAAATAATTTACCGGAAGATTACACGATTGCCTGGTTGCTCAACGGGGAGATTCTGCCGGGCGAATTTGGAACGTCGCTTTGTATTTTTGAATCCGGAAATTACACCTTGTCACTGGTGGATGAAGCGACGGGATGTACCAATAGTTTTACGTTGAATGTGCCTTACGATCCGGCGGTGCCCTGTTTAACGACGGATATTTCAGCATTGGCTTTCGCCGAATTGACGATATATCCCAATCCTTTTAAAAATAATCTGATCATTCGCTATCCGGATTTATCAAAAAAGATGACCATTCGGATTTATAACGGAATAGGACAAAATGTATTGGAAAAAGAGTGGCTGCCCGGTAATCCTCAAATAAATTTGACTACTGGAGACTGGCAAAGTGGTGTTTATTTAATAGAAATGACAACGGCGACCGACCGAAGAGTAGAAAAGATGGTTAGATTTTAGGCAAGTCCTTAGAACTTGTCTAAACTTCCATTAATTGGCTACAATTGGCAAATTATGGTCTGTATTTCGTTAAAAAGCCTCGCCAATGCTAAGGCATTGTCTACGTTTTTTGCCTCATTCAGAACAAAATTTTCTCAATTTCGCACAATCATGAAAATTTGGACAAGCTCTTAACAAAATCTCCCGAATGATGTTTATTATTTGGAAATGGTGATTATTTTAAAATCTAACTAATAAATGGAAGTACAACAGGAGATAGATGTGACCTTGCGTGGTCGGGTAAAAAAATTATTGGAAGGACTCTCGGAAGGACTTTACGAACGGGAACAACCGATGAATCTGGCCTTTCTGACCGCAGTAGCCGGAGAGAGTATCTTCCTGCTGGGACCTCCGGGAGTAGGGAAAAGTTTGATTGCCAGAAGGTTAAAGTTTGCTTTTCGGGATGGTATTTCTTTTGAATATCTGATGAGTAAATTCAGTACGCCGGACGAAATATTTGGTCCTATTTCTATTAAAAAACTAAAAGAAGAAGATCAGTACGAGCGACTTACCGAACGCTATCTGCCGGGTGCCAATATTGTTTTTCTGGATGAAATCTGGAAAGCGGGGCCGGCCATTCAGAATGCTTTGCTGACCATTCTGAACGAAAAAATTTACCGGAACGGTGCCGAAGATATCAACGTAAATATCCGTGGAATCATTACTGCGTCCAATGAACTTCCTCCCCGTAACCAAAGCCTCGAACCGATCTGGGATCGTTTTCTGCTCCGGTTGGAAATTGGAAATATTAAAAAACGGAACCAGTTTGTCCAGATGATCGTCGATACGCGCGACGTATACAAGGATGAGATTCCCGAAGCAATAAAACTGACTAACGCCGAACTGGACGAATGGTCTGGGGTGATTGACGGAATTGAAGTTCCCGCCGAAGTACTGAACACGGTGCAGTTAATGACCGCAAAAATTGACGAATACAACAGTCATCCCAATCATGCGGACAATCCGATAAAAATTTATGATCGCCGCTGGAAAAAAATTATCCGGCTGCTGCGGACTGCTGCGTTTCTCAACGGACGCAAGCAAGTAGATTTGATGGATTGTTTTTTAATGGAACACTGTCTGTGGAATTATCCTGTGCACCGCGAAGTGATCCGTGAAATGTTGATTGATGCCATTCGCAAGCACGGGTATACGATGGTGGTAAATTTGCAAAACCTTAAAAAAGAAGTAGCAGATTTTGAGGCGGACGTTAAAAATGAGACGCAGGTGCCGTACGTTTCCACGACTGCACAACTGATGCCGATCAAAGAAAATTATTATCAAATTGATAAAAAAGTAAATCAGTTTAAAGGTAACATGATGACCATTGAGCAGTTCCGGAAACTGTCGCTCGACGAATATCAGGTCACCAATTTTTACGATGAAGCCGAAAATCTGATCAACAGAATAAAGGCCAAACGGGGACTCTCCGAAAACACCATTGATGTATCCTACAACGATACGATTTATACGTTTCCTCTGTTAACCCAGCAGCGGGAGGCCACCGAAATTATTTTTAAACAACCCCATCAGGTAATAACAAAATTCTGGGACGAACGACTCGAACGCTTAACTAAATACATTGCGGCGCAGCAGGACAAAATCAGCCAGAACGCACCCGCAGAAATGAATCACCTGACGGGAAATTTATTTATAAACAAAGATCGCGCAGAAATTGTAAAAAGTAATCTGGAAGAGGTAAAGGCCGCGCTGGAAAATCTTTCTTTACGACTGGAGAAGTTGGCTTTTTCGTATCAAAAGGAAAATTAAATGCAAAAAGATACCGCTGCGATCCTCGAAGAAGAATACGATCGGTTTATTGAGTTTGGGAATCTGCTCGACCGGAAAACCCGTAAATATCTGGTGGCTTATTTCAAGCACAAGCTGGAAGGTTACGCCTATGATAATCCTAAAATCAACGATCAGTATTTTGAATATTTTATTTCGGCACTGGACGATATCTTTGGAATTGATGATTTGTTGTTGCTTTGCGAAAAAAACGAATTGATTACCAAACAGGTAGTTCTGGACACGCTCTACTGGATTCGTAAAACCTTTAAAAAACTGGCGACGAAGCATCCTTACGATTCGGAAGTAGATCGCTTATCTGGCTGGTCGGTAACCCCGCTCAAAATTTTCAGAATCCGGCGGGCACACCTGATTGCATTTATTCGGGAGACTTATCCGCGAGAACAACTGGATATTGATTTTTACGAAGCGCAGTTCAATACTTATTTTCAGAAGGAAGACGGGCAGCATACCGAAGCAGAAAAGGAGAAATTTGAATTGGTGGTCACCGATTTATTATCACAATGGGATGCTTTGTTACAGGGAAAAATTCTTACTTACCAATTAAAAAAATTACAGGAAGAAGGCGAGCAGTTTACCGAACTGATTGAAGCTAAGGTCACTGAATACAAACAACTACTTTCGATGGTCGAGCCTTTTACGGATTATCTGGGATGGGATTTATCGCGTGATCTCTGGCAGGATACGAGTTTTGATGTGTTGAAAAAATACAATGAATTTCTCAAAGAGGAATCTTCTATTCAGGAACTGGCCGATATTCTCGGAAATATGCGCGCCGCCGAAATTGAGATCGAAGAGGAGACTTTTGAAAAAACGATTATTCGCCAGGAATGGAAAGTAGATGAAACGGCCAAAGCAGAGATTGTGGGTATCCACGAAAGTCAGGATTTGAGTAATCTGGTGAGTTCAGAAGTTGGGTTGCTGAGTGATGGTGCGACGGAAGATTTATTTTTAAAAAAATATGCGGATAAAAATCTTCTCACTTTCCGGTACGAAGATCGCAAATTGGTAACGAGCAACGATCAGGAAATGGAAGTTTTTCAAAAAGTACGGCAGAAAGAAAAAGGACCGTTTATCATTTGTGTCGATACCAGTGAATCGATGAAAGGCCGGCCCGAACAACTGGCCAAAGCGATCTGTCTTGGTATTTTGAAAATGGCGATCCGCGAAAACAGAAGAGCATATCTGATTAATTTTTCCGTGGGAATTCAAACCCTCGATTTATATGATATTGCCAATTCGATTGATGACATCGCCAAGTTTTTACAGATGTCTTTTTACGGAGGTACCGATGCTTCGCTGGCGTTGTACGAGGCGTTACGGCAACTTAAAAATGAGAATTACGAAGATGCCGACGTGCTGATGATTTCAGATTTTGTGATGTATAAAATTGATGACGATGTACTGGCAGATATTCGTTTTCACCAACAAAATAAAAACACGGAATTCCACAGCCTCACTTTGAGTGATGAACCCAACAGCGAAATCTTAGCCCGTTTTGATACGAACTGGATTTATGATCCTAAACAAAAAGGAATCGTCCGGGAACTGACGCGTGGACTGGCAACAATCGGGCTGGACCGGTAACATTTTGCTACACTACGATTTATGGAATAATAACGCTGGATTATTTTTTGCACATACATTATCTCAGCCAGCCCTGACGAATCATTTTCTTTGAAAAAAACAATAATAAAATTCCAATCAATAAAACCATTCCGGGCATAATCATCGAGGAAATTTTCGCGTCTTTCATAATCTCACTACCAAAGAAAAAATAAGATTGTTGAACGATAATTCCAATCAGACTAACCAGAAAAACAGGATAAGCCCATTTTTTGCGAAGCAGCAAACCGACCGAACCAAAAGTCCCCGCAAAGACGGCTACCGCGAAAGCAATCGTTGCCCAGACGGGCGTATTTTCGTAGATCGTCCGATCCGTAGCAGACATCGCTGCCAGCGTAGCTTCCGACATTTTTATTTGCATAAAAAAAGCAACCAGCCCCATAAAATTCCAAACAATTGCCAAAATAGCTACCACCTTAAACCATGTAGGCGTTTTTTCCTGATCTTTCATTTTAAAAATTTTTCACTAAAAAAGTATTCTAAACAAATAAACCCTTAAACCGCGCAACGATTCAACGATTAAATTAAGCGAAATGCTTCAAAAGATGACCAGTAAAAAATCTGAAAATTTTACCCCAACCCCGAGGGGAGATTTTAAGACTTTTTACTTTATGAATATCAACGACCTGCCTGCCGACGCAGGAAGGCAGGTTCAACAATTCAACAATTCAACAATTCAACGCGCGCAGCGCACTCAAACCATAATCTCATCAAGTACCATCCCCGCAACCGCTGCCGTCAGAAAGCACGCAATAGTTCCACCGATCAGTGCCTTCAGACCAAGTTCCGTGAGGGTAGGCCGCTGATCCGGGCTGATCGCGCTGATCCCGCCAATTTGAATTCCAATAGAACTGAAATTGGAAAATCCACAAAGTGCATACGTCGCAATCACGATAGATTTATCTGATAATTGTAGTTTGGCATCGGCGACCATAATACTCAAATCCACGTAGGCAACCACTTCGTTGACCGCCGTCTTTTTTCCTAACAAAGAGCCTACTAAAATTAAATCTTCGGTAGGTGTTCCCAATAACCAGGCAATGGGAGAAAAAATAAGTCCCAGGATGGATTCGAGATTAAAAGTAGCAAATCGGCCATCGGTAAAATTATTGACCAATCCATTCAGTCCGGTCAGGTCTCCGAACCATCCTAAAACGGCATTGACCAGGGCGACCAGCGAAATAAAAACGAGCAGCATGGCGCCGACGTTGACCGCCAGTTTTACACCGTCGGTGGTACCGATGGAGATGGCATCCAGCAAGTTATTTCCAAGTTTTTCTTTAGGGACGGTGACCGAGCGATCTACCTCTACCGTTTCGGGATACAGCATTTTAGCGGCCACAATTGCAGCGGGTGCCGAAATGATGGAAGCCGTCAGAAAGTGCAGTGCGTATTCGGGACCGAGCAGTGAGACACAGAGTGCAAAAATTCCTCCGGCAATCGTTGCCATTCCACCCGTCATGAGACACATGATTTCAGATTTGGTCATCTTGTCCAGGTAGGGTTTGATGACCAGTGGCGCTTCGGTTTGTCCGATAAAAACGTTGGCCGCCGCCGCCAGACTTTCCGCTCCGGAGAGCCGCATGACTTTACTCATTCCCTTGGCGAAAACATAAATAATCTTTTGCAGAATACCGAGATAATAGAGGATAGAGGTAAATGCGGCAAAGAAAACAATGGTGGGCAATACCTTAAATGCGAACATATAGCCCATTTTGAAAATCTGCATTTTAGTGTCGGGAGTAACCGCAACTTGGGTCGCATCAGGAGCCACCCCCTCAATATTTGTCGGAAGCCAAACCATGGTTTCCGGCCAGGCGCCGAATAAAAAAGCTGCCCCTGCATCGGCGAAACCAAGTAAGGCTACAAACCCGTCTGATACGATTCTGAAGCCTTCGTAGATGAAATCCACCTTTAAAATCAGTAGTGCCAGTACAATTTGCAGGGCAATCCCGGATAATACCAGCTTCCAGTCAATCGCTTTTCGATTGGCGCTGAGGGCGTAACAAATAGCCAGCATGGAAACGATTCCAATCAGTCCGCGGACAATATCTATCAGTAAATCCATAGTTATGTTTGGTTATAAATTGTTTATCATGAGTTTTTCAGAAAGAAAAGTGTAAAGTAAGGAATGTCTTTGAATTAATCCTAAAACTAATGGCCAAATATTTTTAGCTTTGTGATCTTTAAAAGTGTTAAGAAATACCCGATTTTGATAATTGATCGTTTAGGTTATTGTATTGGTGAAGATACAGCTTCTAACGGTTCCAAAGAGCGAAGGCTCCAAAAAAATGAAAGAAAAACCTTATTTGATTGGAATTACCGGTGGCTCCGGTTCTGGTAAAACGACGTTGATCCGCGAACTGGAAAAAGTTTTTTCTAAGAAAGAAGTCTGTGTAATTTCTCTGGATGATTATTATTATCCGAGGGAAGATCAGAAAGTAGACTCAGAAGGCGTTACCAATTTTGATTTACCCGGAGCCATTAACAAGAAAGCTTTTCTGGCGGATCTGAAATTATTAATCGCCGGAAAATCTTTTAAAAGAACGGAATATACGTTCAACAACGAAAAGGCAAAGCCGAAGAAAATTACCTTGCGTCCCGCACCTGTTATCATCGTGGAAGGATTGTATATTTTTCATTATAAAAAAATAAATGCCTTGCTGGATCTCCGGGTTTTTGTCCACGCCAAAGCAAATGTAAAATTGATCCGGCGGATAACACGGGACAAAACGGAACGAAATTATCCACTCGAAGATGTGCTCTACCGCTACGAACACCACGTATTGCCGAGCTTCGAAAAATACATTGAACCGTACCGTGATGCTGCCGATCTGGTAGTTAATAACCATAAAAATTATAACGAAGCACTTAAATTGTTAGAAGTTTTTATTAAAAGTAAAATATGATATTTCGTTTCCTGCTTTGTAGTTTGATAATCCTGGGAACCACGTTGGTTGCGCAGGCGCAATTACAAAAAGGGAGCTGGATGGTCAACGGAGTTTTACAGCAGGAAAATTTTACTTTTCCGGACGCCCGGATTTCGTCTGCATTTAATTTATTACTTGCTCCTGAACTGGCTTATATGGTCACCGATCATTTGATGCTGGGTGGGAAATTGAGTATTGGTTTGAGTGGAGGTGAACGGCGGCGAGTAGTTCCGGTATCTCAAACTTTGCTGGTTCGACATTATTTTAAGCAACTGGATAATTATCATTTGTTTTATGGTGGGGAATTATTTTTTGAAAAAGTAACAGACATGTTTACTGGAGGAGGTAACAGAATCACTAATAATCGTTCGGCAAATTTACAGGGCGGGCTGCAAGTTTTTTTACAAAGTTCGATTGCTCTGGAATTCTTATTTAATTATGAAGTGATTACTTCCCGGACTGTTAGAGGTCAATTTGGTGATTTTTCAGACTATGATAGTGGTCCCATAATTCTGGAAGGACGATTACAATTTTTTATTCATAAAAATAAACAAAATTTAACGGGAAAAACTGATTATCGTTTTTATCCGGGTGATTGGTTGTTAGGTGGAAATTTTGAGATGGGAGACAGGACTGATTTTATCAAACCAGAGGTACACCGGTTTTGGGGTAGTGGATGGACTACCGGATTACGATTGGACCTGGATTTAAGTTTGTCAGGTGTTAATCGTGGTGGAGTTGGAGGAACTACGTTGGTTCGTAAATATTTTCGTCCGGAAAAAAAAGGAAAACTATGGTTGCAGGCTGGCGCTGGTATCTCCGGTAGTTATGTCAGAATCAGAGGTTTTCAAACCGACGAAGAACGGTGGACGACGGATTTCCGTACCCTTTCTTTGGAAGGAGTAATCGGCTGGTCAAATCTTATCTCCCCAAACTTCAGTCTCGATTTTTTTGTTGCCCGGAAGCATCAAAATTCCTACCAGTGGAATGGATCATCAAGAACACTAAAGGTGTTTTCGATGGGCTTGATTGTTAGCGGATTGTTGAGAAAATAGATTGGAGGATGTGCGGATTTGTTGTCATCATTTTAAAACGAAAAAAGCCCGCTCAAAACTATTGAAATTTTTTCAATCAAAAAATCCACACATCCAAAAATCCAATAATCTTTTAATTCACCACAAATCCCTGAACCCACTGTTGTCCATCCTGTTCTACCCGGATCCAGTACTTACCCGTTGTCAGATTATCTACCGAAAGGTATTGCTCACCGATTGTTATTTTTCCATTCTGAATCACCTGTCCGCTCAATCCAAAAATTTGATAATCCGCTTCTTTAGCTAATTCAGAATTAATAATTAACTCCGAAGCGGCCAGCGTATTGAGCAGTGAAATACCCGTAAGGTCATTCTCTTTGACACTAAGTACCAGTGGATTTCCAAAAACATCGGCACAAAAATAAGCCGGCGTATTCATTCCAAACATACCATTGTCGGAAGAAGACAATCCGAATGTTATACTGTCAACTGCTTCGTTAGAAAAAGTAATTTCTTCCCATTCATTCAGAATATAATCCTGACTATTGTCTTCAAAACGGAAATCTGCCAGATAGAACAGAATTGAATCCTGTAACTGATTTTCCGAATAGGTTTTAATGGTCAACAGGAAAAAATCCGGATCATTTCCTGTTTCCCCACCAAATTTTTTGGCAAAGCTGTCCCCGTCACGCATACTCAAAAACGCGTAAGTACTGTTGGTTACGTGCACGGAAGGAATTGTAAGCATCCCCGTAGTCTGCTCGGTATCCAGTGTCACGTAAGATTCGGGCGACGCAAAGCTGACTGCGTACGCACCAGACCCATCCGCTCCTTCTCCGACGATGGCACTATACTGATTCATAAAACCAGGTGTCGTCACATCCGTGGTAGCAGAGATTGCCCATCCCGTCCAGAAATCAAAATCCGCATCGTACGTATTTGGAAAAAATAAATTATCAAAAGTAAAGCCAGCTTCCGGCGAACTATCATTAATAAATTCTCCCGACTCAACAACATCCTCAAAATAAACCTGTGCATTCAGTCCCAGGCAAAAAGTCAGCAATAAAAGTGTAAATAATCTTTTCATGTTACTATTTTAAATTTTAAATTAAATTTTTTAAATAAACGATTCAACGATTCACAGGTAACGTCGGTAAAAAATCATGGAATTTTACCCCAGCCCTGAAGGGAGATTCCCTGATTTTTTACCTCACTGTTTCCGCTAAAAGTATCATAATTTTAAACGACCTGCCTGCCGACGCAGGAAGGCAGGTTAAACAAATCAACAAATCAACAAATCAACAAATCAACAATTCACCGAACCCCCGTATTAATACCAAAACTCAAATATCTCCCCGGCATCCCGCGTCGTTCCAGCACCCGATAATCTTTGTCCCATAAATTATTGATCCGCAAACTGAGTCGATGTTGCCAGCGCTTTGTTTTTAAAGTATAACCGAGCGTTAAATCACTCAAATGATATCCTGGCAGTATATTGTTATTAAGCGACGTAACCTCTCCCGTGTACCGGTGTTGAAAAATAAAGAGCGCGTCCCGGTAATTGAATTTTAGGGTAGAAAAAAACTGTTGTTTCGGTGTATAAACCAGCTGACTGCCCGCTGCGATTTGAGGACGTACGATCCCTTTTTTATGAACAGAACGCAATTGATTATAGCCAATGGATAATTTAAAAACAGTGTGTTTGTATTTTCCGTTCAAGTTTAGCCGGTGTTCTATTCCTTCGCTCAGGACCTCGGCTACGTTGGTAGGTGCGAACGAAAAGCTGCCTTCCGGCAAAATCCATCGGATCCAGTTTTTTATCTCTCTTCGAAATCCGGTTATTCCGTAACCTCCCGTCCAATTATTGAATTTTATAAAATTGATATCCAGTCCCAGCTCCCGGCTCCAGCCACGCTCCGGCAGTAAATCCGGATTGCCCGTTGGAAAATAATAAAGGGCATTTAAGTTGGGAGAACGGTAATTTCTACTTACTCTGCCACGTAAACTGATCCAGTCGAAAGGATGATAAACCGCTCCAAAACTTGGTACGACCGGAAGTGCTTTTCCGTCCTGCCATTCCTGTCGAATACTTAACTGAAGGGATAATTTCTGCCATTCCGTTTTCCAGTCCGACCAGGTTGCCAGCCGGTTTTGGGTAATACTGTTTTGGTATAAATCTGTATCTGCCTGATAAAATGCTTCCTGAATTCCAACCGTCAACCGGTGTATGCGGCCAATGTTTTTAGTGCCCGTTATTTGTCCCAGTAAAGTATTAAAACCACTTAAATCATCGATGCCACTCAAAGGATCAACGTACCATAAATCTTCTTCGTACCAGGCTGCCTGCGCTTTCAGTAGCCAACTATTGCCAGCGTACTGCCAGTCAACGGTGAGTCTTTTGGTTTCGTCGGATTGCCGGGCTTCGGAGCGGGTTTGCGCGGCGTGGGGCGGAAGCTGCCGGTCTACGTTTTGATACCAAAAATAAGCGTTAAGGGTTTGGCGGGGGGTGATTCGAAAATGCAGTTCCTGTAGCGTTCCCCATTGTTTTGTAGCCGCGTTGGTCTGCTTTCTGCGTGGCAAATTTTCACTGATAAAATAGGTGAAATCGTTTTCCGCTTGCTGATAAAATATTCGGTTTATGATCTGAAATTTCTCGTTACCAAAACCAACCTTTAAGCCCTGCTGTGCCAAACCAAACGCACCGCTTGTTGCCGTATATTGGGCAATCAGACCTTTCTTTTTCCAGTCGATTTTATTATCCAGCTGGACCGTACCGCCGATGGCGCCGTTGCCCCACGTTGCGGTATTTCCACCATAATGCACCGCAACTTCGTCCACGAAAATGGCAGGCAACAACGAAAAATCGAGCTGTCCCAACATGGGGTTTTCAATCGGCAAACCGTTCCAGAGCACCCGGGTATGTTCCGCGCTGCCCCCCCGGATAGAAGTTGTAGCGGAACTGCCACCGCCAAAAGATTTAACGAAAACGCCGGTAGACTGACTGAGTAGTTCTCCGACGTGGATAGCAGGCTGCCGGGCTAGCAATGCTTCGTCGGGACGATCCGTTTGTTCGCCACTAAAAACTGGTTTTTCAGTGATGGTAATGGTTGGCAACGCCAGCGTATCTTCTTGTGCATACAGCCCGGTTACTGCTCCCGTAAGGAAAAGCAGAGAGATAAAAAGACAAGCTTTAACAATTGCGCGATGCATGAAAAAATAATAGTGGGAAAAGAGAAAAGAGCGGATAGGGGAGCGAGCGCAGGTAGTTTCAGGATGAAAACTACACCACCGTTAATCGACAATTAGGGCCGATGATTTCGGGACTGTTCAGTAAATAGTATCAGCGGATATATCTTCTTTTGAGAATACACGATACACGCTGAGACATGACAAACTTTAATTAAACAGCCGATCATTTCCGATATCCATTCTTACTATTATCCCGATAGAAAAATGAAAATATATTCTGCTGGCAGGTCTTCTGACTTATTGTCCCCTGACTTTTCCTTCCCATCTTGCCGTGGCAGGACAGTGGATTTATAAAATCGGGTTGAATGACAACTTACAGCTGCGGGAACAGTTTTCGAGTTACACGAAATTCCCTTTTAATCCAGAACGAATCTGGAACCAACGAATATGCAAAGGTAGTTCTTTTTTGGGAAGGTGGATTAGAAAGAATAAGAAAGATTATTTTTCGCCGCGCCGGTATCCCATTCCCCGAAACGAAGCAATCAAAACCTGGTCACTTTCTCGGCGAATAGCAACGTCTAGCGTAACCATTTTTTTTGAGGTAGCCACTTCAGTGGCTTCTGCGATCAGGACTTCTCCCTCTTTGGCTGGTTGGTGATAATTGATTTGACCACTGATAGAAACCGCCATCCGGCCTAGTCCATTGGCGGCAAATGCGAAGGCGCTGTCTGCGAAAGCAAAAGCAATTCCCCCGTGTAAAATTCCAAACCCATTCAGCATCTCGCGTTTAACGGTCATCTTGATTATGCAGCGACCAACTTCCAGAATAACGGGTTCAATTCCCATCCATTGGCTGCAATGATCTTTTTCCATCATTTTTTGATAAACGGAGGCAGGGTCGGTAGGGTGAGACATGATTTTGATTTTTTGCCAGTTGGCTGTTTGGCTTTCCTCAATCGTGAAAAACGTTAAAGATAATCTAATTAGCTAACCAGAAACCAGGTCAACCAGCTGATCTATTTCAAACACTTAAAATAATCAAAAGGCTCCAGACATTCTTCACATTGAAAAAGTGCTTTGCAAGCGGTAGAACCAAACTGACTTACCATTTTTGTATTTGCGGAGCCACAGTTGGTGCACTTAACAATTCGCTCTCCGTCGATCAAAGCATATTTATCCGACTGCGCGTCGAGGGGCGCTGCGATACCATACGCTTCCAGTGCGGCACGACCGGCAGGCGTAATCCAGTCGGTTGTCCAGGCCGGGGCAAGGACCAGTTTGACGGTAGCGTCATATCCTCTTTTTTCTAGTGCCCGTTTAATATCAACGGCCATCGTGTCCATCGCCGGACAGCCGGAATAAGTGGGCGTTAGTTTGATGTGAACGTGTTTTTCATCGAGTGTCACCTCCCGTACAACACCCATATCCATAATCGACAACACCGGAATTTCCGGATCGGTAATTTCCAGTAGTGCCTCTTGTACGGGAACGGGGAGATTTTGAAGATCTGCTGCTACCATGACATGTTGGGATAAGCGCGTTGCATGTATTGGAGTTCGGCGAGTATAAAGCCCAGTTGCTCCGAATGGATTCCTTTTTTACCATCGGTTTTTCGGGCTGGAGTATCAGGTATTTCCAGGTTTGCTTTCGCAAAAACATCTTTGATGGTTTGCCGGTAGATGGTTTCAATGGATTTTAAATCGGCTCCGATACCCGCTTCCAACATCATTTTTTCCGTTGCTGTTTCTTCGAAAAACTCGTACGTAAAAGGATATAAATCATTAACGGCGTTCTGCATTCGCTGGTGGCTTTCCTGCGTGCCGTCTCCGAGACGTTCCATCCAGGATGAAGAAAAACGCAAATGATATCTGGATTCTTTGATAGATTTTGCGGCAATGGCGGCGATCATTTCATCTTTACTATTTACCAGCTGTTCCAGCAAAGGTAAATGAAATGCATCAAATAAAAACTGACGACCAATGACGTAGGCAAAATCTTTATTGGATTGCTCGACCAGCCAGGTGTGGCGATATTCCCGGTCCACTCTTTTCATCGCAATGGTATCTTCGGTAGCTTCTCCACCCGTTAGTTCTGCCGCGTATTGAAAATAGCTTCGCACCTGACCAAACAAATCCAGCGAAATATTTGTCAGGGCAATATCCGTCTCCAGGCTCGGTCCGTGCCCGCAAAGCTCCGACAACCGATGACCTAAAATCAAAGAGTTGTCACCTAAAATCAACAAATAATCTATCAGACTTTTATGCTTATTTTCCATAAAAATTTATTATAAAAAAGTGAGAACAATGGTTTTGCTGAATTTGCATATCAAAATGTTTAATCGTTTAACTGTTTAATCGTTTATAGATATCTAACGTGATCCACTGAAAATCAATAAATCCACACATCTAATAATCTGAACATCCGCACATCAGAAAATCCGCACATCAGAAAATCAGCACATCTGCAAATCAAAAAATCTGCAAATCAAAAAATCGACTAAATATGTTCCAGTTCATCCGGTAAATCATAAAAAGTCGGATGTCTGTACGCTTTATCTTTCGCCGGATCAAACATCTCTCCGTTTTCACTTGGATTCGAAGCCGTAATATTTTTGCTTTCTACCACCCAAATACTTACTCCCTCCTGTCGCCGCGTATAGACATCACGCGCATTTTCCATCGCCATTTTAGCATCTTCCGCGTGGAGACTGCCTACGTGCCGGTGTTCTAAACCATTTTTACTACGGATAAATACTTCCCAGATTGGATTACCTTTCATATTTTTTAGTTAATTAGTGAGCCTACTCTAAAAGTGATTTTCGCGCAGAGGAGCAGAGAACGCTGAGCGATCGTGTATATCTTTTATCGCGAAGATGGTCTATAATTAATTTTATTAAATGCGTTTCTAGGTTTTCGTTTTTCTAGTTTTTAGAGCAAGCTCATTTGTGGTTAAGTCTTATTTTAAAAATCATTAAGCTCTCATCTAAAACAAGCTAATTAAACGATTCAACAAATAAACAATTCAACAATCAGCCAGCCTCAGAAACCTCCGCTTGTGCTGCCCGTTTCTCCGCGTGCGCTCTCGCCGCATTCCGTACCCACGCTCCGTTGTTCCACGCATCATTTCGGGCCTGTAACCGTTCCTTGTTACAAGGACCATTTCCTTTTACGACCTGCCAGAACTCGTCCCAGTCGATCTCTCCAAAATCATAATGCTGTCGTTCTTCGTTCCATTTCAGATCCGGATCAGGAATCGTGATGCCAAGTACTTTCGCCTGAGGAACCGTAATATCTACAAATTGCTGGCGCAACTCATCGTTGGTTTTACGTTTTATTTTCCACTTGACGGATTGCTCCGTATTCGGAGATTCTTCGTCGCGCGGGCCAAACATCATCAGTGACGGCCACCACCAACGGTTGAGGGCATCCTGTGCCATTGCTTTTTGTTCGGGAGTGCCTTCGCAAAGCGTCAGCATGATTTCGTATCCTTGTCGCTGGTGAAAACTTTCCTCTTTACAAATCCGTACCATCGCCCGCGCGTAAGGACCAAAAGAAGTCCGGGTCAGCATTACCTGATTGATAATGGCCGCGCCATCTACCAGCCATCCGATTGCTCCGATATCCGCCCAGGTCATTGTCGGATAATTGAAAATGCTCGAATATTTTGCTTTACCCGTATGTAGTTGATGAAATAATTCGTCGCGGCTGATACCCAAAGTTTCGGCGGCACTGTAGAGGTAAAGTCCATGGCCCGCTTCGTCCTGAACCTTTGCGAGTAATCCCACTTTACGGCGTAGGGTAGGGGTACGCGTGATCCAGTTTCCTTCCGGTAGCATACCTACAATTTCTGAATGTGCATGTTGAGAAATTTGCCGAATATGCGTTTTTCGGTATTTTTCGGGCATCCAGTCTTTCGGTTCGATTTTTTCCCCGGCGTCAATTCTCGCCTGAAAAGCTTCGTCTTTACTTGTTATATTTTTCATAATATTCTTTATTTGCTATTTGCTTCCCTTAATCTTGTCATTAGTAAAAAAACGTTAAAGCGCATTATTAATTATTCACTAAAAAATTATTAATTGACTCAAGTCAAACATCAAAATCCACCACCACCTTATCCGAAACCGGCAATGCCTGGCAGGTCAGAATGTACCCCGCTTCGATTTCTTCTTCCTCCAGTCCATAGTTGACCAGCGTTTCGACTTGTCCTTCGATTAACTTTGCCCGACAGGTGCAACAAACACCTCCTTTACAAGCATACGGAAGATCTGCGTTATTTCTCATAGCCGCATCCAGTAAATTATCAGAACCCTGCGCAATTTTAAAGTTAGTCGTCATGCCACCTTCTATGATCGTTACATCAGAAACCTTACCACTAAATTTTTCTGCAATTTCTTTTCGTTTTACGGGGGCGCCACCCGTGTTGAACAGTTCAAAGTGAATACGCTCTTTGGGTACCTTTTTTTCTAATAAAAAATCCCGGATCAGTAAAACCATCGGTTCCGGACCACAGGAAAAATAGTGATCAATACGATCTGTATCACAAATCGTTTTAAAAATTATTTCCAGTTTTTCGGCATCGGGGCGACCATTAAAAAGCGGGACGCTACGTCGCTCACGGGTTAGAAAATAAAAAATTTCCAACCGTTCCATAAACCGGTTTTTCAGTCCTTCCAGTTCCTCTTTTAAAATAATAGAATTAACGGTTTGATTGACGTAGAAAAGCTTGAACGTAGATTTTGGCTCGGCCTGTAAATGGGTTTTTATAATAGATAAAATCGGCGTAATACCACTTCCGGCCGCAAAGGCCACGTAGTTGCGGGCCTGATCCGGTGCGACGGAAACGAAGAAGGTACCATTTGGTGGCAACACCTCCAGGCTGTCTCCCGCTTTCAACTGCTGATTGGCATAAGTAGAAAATTTACCATCCGGAATTTGCTTAATACCGACTTGCCAGGCGTTATCCATCGGACTCGAACAAAGCGAGTAAGATCGCCGGACAGATTCTCCGTTAATCTCCGCAATCAACGTCAGGTATTGCCCTTGTTGATACGCAAACTCGGATCGTATTTCTTCCGGAACATCGAAAGTCACAATGGTACAATCTTCGGTCGTTTTTTCAACGGCAGCTACGGATAGTTGGAAAGTTTTTTTAGTCATAACAAATTTTACTCATCTGTGTAGGTCTTAACCCTGGTTATCTACACTTATTACAACAAAACTAACGATTGATAGTTTAATTTGCAAGTGTTTTTTTAGTAAAAAAAATATTCTTTAACGTGGGAAGGAATCCGCAAAAATCATGGTATTTGAACGTCGTCTTACTAAAACTTGTGTAACTTCACGTTTTGTTTTAATTTATAATTCGCATAAAGAATACATTACGCATGTCATTACGCTGGAAAATAGCGCAGGCTTTTGAGATCAGATGGTGGCAACATTATCTGCGAAACAAGCCGAAAAAGAACTATCTGGAGTGGAAGCGAGACTACTGGCAGACGTTTTTGCGCGACATCAAGGTGACACCAGAAGCCAATAGCCGGGCCATTGATATTGGTTGCGGACCGGCTGGAATTTACATGGTACTGGACCAGTTGAGGATTGACGCGCTGGATCCATTGCTGTCAGATTACCGGGAGAAGCTGGATCATTTCCGGGAGGCGGATTATCCGTACGTTACTTTTCACGATAAGGCGTTTGAGAATTATCAAAAAACGGAAAATTTTGATTATGTTTTTTGTATAAATGCCATCAATCACGTAGCAGATCTCTCCGCCTGTATGGATAAACTGGTCGGAATTACGGAGCCAGGTGGAACGATTATTTTGTCTATTGATGCACACAATCACGGGATGCTTAAATCCTTGTTCCGAATGATTCCGGGAGATATTCTTCATCCGCATCAGTACGACCTGCCGGAATATCGCAAGATGCTTACAAACCGAAACTGCAAAATGTTAAGTTCGGTTTTATATAAGAGAGAAACTATTTTTAATTATTATGTTCTGGTCGCCCAAAAGGCAGCCAATTAGCGAAAATAAATCAGTGGCAGTTCAATATTACAAAGTCAAGGAAATTTATTACACGCTCCAGGGAGAGGGAGCACACACGGGACGTCCGGCGGTGTTTTGTCGCTTTACGGGGTGTAACCTGTGGAGTGGGCGAGAGGAAGACCGGCACAAAGCTATCTGTAAATTTTGTGATACCGACTTTTGGGGAACGGATGGAGACAATGGTGGAAAATATACGGCAAAGCAATTGGCTAAAAAGGTTATGTCGCTTTGGCCGAAAGGGAATAAAACCGGGAAGCCTTATGTCGTATGTACGGGCGGAGAACCATTGTTACAATTGGATGAACCGATGGTTCGTGCGTTTCAGGAAGCAGGATTAGAGGTAGCCATTGAAACAAACGGAACGCTCGCCGCACCTGAAATAATCGACTGGATTTGTGTTTCTCCCAA
>CAKZUV010000107.1 GCA_937921555.1 uncultured Saprospiraceae bacterium | reverse complement strand
TCAACATATAAACAATAAACAAATGATCCATTTCCTTTCCCAACCCTGGCCCTGGTACGTGTCTGGCCCCATGATTAGTCTAGTGATGTTGCTCCTCCTCTGGGCGGGCGGTCAATTTGGTGTCAGTAGTACACTGCGGAGCGTTTGTGCAATTGGAGGTGCCGGTAAGCGCATTAAGTTTTTTGATTATGACTGGAAAAGCCAAGTCTGGAATCTGGTCTTTGTGGCCGGAGCCGTCATCGGAGGATTTATCGCGCACCATTGGCTGCCCAATCCGGAACCGCTGGCCATTTCCGAATCTACCGTTAGCGATTTGGCGCAGCTTGGGATTTCTTTTGACGGTGGACTGATGCCGATGGAGTTGTTCAGCTGGTCGAGCCTGGCAACCCTGAAAGGATTTTTGGTGATTGTGATAGGTGGTTTTCTGGTCGGGTTTGGTACCCGGTACGCGGGGGGGTGCACCTCCGGACATGCGATTAGTGGTTTGTCTAATTTACAGATTCCATCGCTGATTGCGGTGATCGGATTTTTTATCGGTGGCCTCATCATGACCTTCCTCCTTTTTCCATTAATTTTTTAAAAATACTCAAAATGAAATTACTGAAATTTTTATTGATTGGAATGCTTTTCGGAATTGTAATGACCAAATCAGAAGCCATTTCCTGGTACCGGATTCAGGAGATGTTTCGTTTTCAGGCATTTCACATGTATGGAATTATCGGAACAGCACTGGCCGTTGGTGTGGTCATGACCCAATGGTTAAAATCCAAAAATATAAAATCTGTCGATGGCCAACCCATTCAATTAAAAGACAAAGATAAGAGTGTTGTCCGTTATCTGTTTGGTGGTATCATTTTCGGATTGGGCTGGGCGCTGTCGGGTGCTTGCCCCGGACCGATGTACACCCTGGTGGGGAATGGTTATACGACGGTGATTATCCTGATACTCAGTGCCGTGTTGGGAACATTTGTTTATGGATTGTTAAGGGAGCGGTTGCCGCATTAGCCGCAAATCAATATTCGATATTGGATATCCAATATTCGATATTGATTTAAAACAATTTTCGCAATAAAATCCCCGCATGATTCCACAAGTTGTTCCAGAAACCAAAATGTTCTTTTAACACAAAGTACCGGTCTTTTAAAGATTGTTGATGTTGTTGTTTGGAAAGTCCGCCCACCAGATAGGACGCCAAAATCATTTCGGTCGGTGTTGTTCGTTTACTGACTTTTAAGCATTTAATTACCCAGTCGATATCCGCTGTCAGATTATTTTCAATATAAAATGGAGCAATCTCGCGGCACGGCAAAAATCCTTGATGACAAACAACCATTCCTTTGGCCAAATCCTGCCAGTGGAGTGGTGTCGTTAATTTTTGTTTGGTAGTAGCGCTACGCGTTCCGAGTTCCTTGCGGGCATCATCCACGAGCATTACTTCGCCGTAGAGAATATCCGTATCCGGGTGCCATTTTCCGACCATTTTTTCGACCGTATCAGGTGCGTAAATATGATCTCCGGCGTTCATAAACCAGACAAAATCTCCCGTCGCCATTTTCAGGCCTTTGTTCATCGCATCGTACAGGCCTTTGTCCGGTTCGCTGATCCACTGGTCGATATGATCAGCGTATTTTTCAATCAAAGCCACCGTTCCATCCGTCGAGCCACCATCGACGACGATGTATTCAATGTCGGTATATGTTTGTGAAATAACCGATTCAATGGTACCCGGCAGGAGTTCCGAACCGTTGTAAATAACCGTAATAATTGAAATCGTGGGCTTTTCCGACATGAAGAATCCGCTTTTTTTTAACTAAAAGAAACGCAGCAAAACAGGGATGGTTACGTAACAATATACAAATGTACCCTAATCGTCCGATAAACCCAGGATTGGTCATTCCGGGACGAGGCTAAAATTACGCTTTTGATTTTATCCGGTACTCGGAAAAATACCTTAAATTTGAACCGTTTTACAAAAATTATCAAGTAATGCGAATCAGAAGTTAAATTTCTAATCTATAAAAAAGTCTCTGAAAGATGCTTCTTGCCGCTTGCTGCTGGCTATTTGCTCCCTTCATTCGCAATGAAAGAGCGCAAATAGCCAATGGCCAAAAGCAAATAGCCAAAACACCCATGTTAATACCCTCTTTTTGGTTAAAATTATCCGCGTAACCAGACCATTTTGAGTAAAAATCATAGCGACTGTAAAAGATGACCGAAAACTGAATATTTCCCACCATTTTCTTTCATCAAAAGCATCGAATCATTGTTAAATGAACTGATTTATTCTGTATCTTTGAATCATCAAAAATCAATGCCACGGGCACTACATCTGTATTATTTGAATGCGTGACGAATTTGGGGACTTGCTCTTAGCCGGTCAGCCCTATTTCCAAATATTTTTACGTTTGAAGGAAGCCAGCCAGCTAACGGGCTAACCAGCAAAAAAAGACAAACAATATTATGACCAAATTATCCAGTTTTGACCAGTTCGTAAACCGACATATCGGTACTAATAACGAAGATGAAAAGGCGATGCTAAAAGCCATCAAAGTTGACTCTTTGGACCAGCTCATCGATCAGACCATCCCGTCTGATATTCGTAGTAAAAAAGGATTTACCGTTATTCCG
>CAKZUV010000106.1 GCA_937921555.1 uncultured Saprospiraceae bacterium | reverse complement strand
GAACATTAATGCACAAAGAAATGCTCGTAGAATGGCGGCAAAAGTACGCGATTGGCGGGATTTTATTGTACGTGGTTTCCACCGTTTTTATTGTCTATTTTTCCTTTAGTGGAATTGACGCAAAGGCCTGGAATACCCTTTTTTGGATCGTTGTATTGTTTGCTTCCGTGAACGCGGTAACCAAAAGTTTTACCCAGGAAAATAGTCAGCGGGAATTGTACTATTATTCCCTGGCCAGGCCGGCAGCCATCCTGCTGGCAAAGATGATTTACAATGCCGTTTTACTGCTGTTTATCACCGGATTATCGTACGTTGCTTTCAGTATTTTATCAATCAATCCGGTCAGGAATTCAGGGCAGTTTTTTCTGGCTTTATTACTGGGAAGTATCGGATTTTCGATCGCCTTTACCTTTATTTCAGCCATTGCCGGCAAGGCCGCAAACAGTTCAACCTTAATGGCCATTTTAAGTTTTCCCGCCGTCATTCCGATTCTGATGACCTTATTAAAAATTTCGGCCAACGCGTTAGGTCTGATGACGGATACCGGAATCTGGAAAGACATTGGTATTTTACTGGCCATCGACCTGATCATGTTAACGTTGACGTTTATTCTTTTTCCGTTTTTATGGAGAGATTAAGAAAAGATATTTTGCGCATTTTCAAAACATAAACAGATGAAAAACTGGTGGAAAATCCTGGGTGTTTTATTGCTAATTTATAGCTTTACCGTCGGTATGCTGGTACCGCTGAAACCCGGCGTATACAGCGTCTCTCCCTTTAATCTGGAAGCCGGAAAAAGCAGTAAAGTTGATATTTACGGATACAACACCAATTACTCCAAAGCCGAAGCCCCCATCCGGATTTGGTTAAATATTGATTCCAGTCATGCCCTGGCCGCCGAATCCATCGAGGTAATATCTGATAATCATATTGTTGCGGATTTTGACGTACCTGCCTACTTACCCGGTGACGACCAGGCCGTCTCGCTGTCTCTGTGGATCAGTAATGAGGTGGATGGAACGGCCACTTTGCCGGCTGCCATCAGCGTTACGGACAATCATCCCGACCGGGAGATAGTCAACGACGTATGGACCAATAATCCAATCAGTGATCTCAGCAGTAGTGAGAAGATGACCTTTCCGTATCGCTCTATTCTGGGTGAAACGATTCGTAACACGTACTACCACGTCCCGTACTGGTTTGCCATGATGTTGATTTTGTTATCCTCTATGGTGTTCAGTTGGAAATATTTGCAGACCCTCGATATTAAATATGACCATACGGCTGTTGCCCTGACGCAGGTTGGAACCCTCTACATCATTTTGGGATTGATTACCGGATCTATCTGGGCAAAATATACTTGGGGGGATTGGTGGAATTTTGATATTAAACAAAACATGTCGGCCATCACCTTGCTTATCTACCTGGCATTTTTTGTCCTGCGCAGTTCCTTTGACGACGAAGAGAAAAAAGCACGGATCAGTAATGTTTATAATATCTTTGCCTTCTCCACCTTAATTCCTTTACTGTTTGTGATCCCCCGGCTATACGACAGTCTGCACCCCGGTAATGGCGGAAATCCCGGTTTCGGGGGCGATGACCTGGATAATACCATGCGGATGATTTTATATCCGGCTGTAGTTGGCTGGTTATTGCTGGGACTATGGATGGCCCAATTGTTAAAACGGATGGCTGCCTTGCGGGACAAGTTGTATTTTGATTAGCTGTCGGTCAGAATACCTATCCCTAAAAAGTACTCTCTGCTCCTCTGCGCGAAAATCACTTTTTAGAGCAAGCTCACTGATTTAACAATAAAAGTATAGTGTGAAATAGTTAATGTGATGTTGAAAGATTAAAGGGATACAGTTTATGAAACATCCCCATTCTGAGAATACACAACGACGATCCCTATGGTTTTAGAAAAGAAAATAGAGGGAAGTTTTGTAATCATAAAAAAAAAACCGAAGTTTGACCCACCTTAATCATTTGTATGAAACATCGTATAAGCTGGCTTTTTTATTTACTCCTTTGTTCCGTCACCACGCTGGCTGCTCAAAATAATCCGCCCACGGATTTTATGCGCAGTACCGGTAAAATCTACGTAGTCGTAGCGGTGATTGTCGTAGGATTTATTGGCCTCGTTTGTTTTATGTTTTATATGGACAAAAAATTAACAAAATTAGAGGACCAAATTAAAAATCATGGCAAAAGCTAAAAAAGTTAAACAACCCGTTGCAACGGTAAGCTTTCTCGAAAGTGTTAGCAGTAATTTTGACCGGGCTGCGATCCACACCGGATTACCCAAAGGATTACTGGCACAAATTAAGGCGTGTAATTCTGTCTATCAGATGCGCTTTCCGGTAAAAATCGGAAAAGATTATCAAGTCATCGAAGCCTACCGGGTTCAACACAGCCACCACCGGCTGCCTACCAAAGGAGGGATTCGATATTCCCAAAAAGTACATCAGGAAGAAGTAATGGCCCTGGCCTCCCTGATGACTTACAAATGTGCCATCGTAGATGTACCTTTTGGAGGTGCCAAAGGTGGTGTGAAAATTTCTCCACGGGACTATTCGGAAGGAGAACTGCAACTCATTACCCGGCGGTACACCGCAGAACTAATTCGTAAAAACTTTATCGGTCCGGGTATTGACGTTCCCGCTCCCGATTACGGGACAGGATCACGTGAGATGGCCTGGATTCTTGACACCTATATTTCGTTCAAAGGCGGAGAAATTGATGCCGCTGGTTGTGTGACCGGAAAACCGGTCAATCAGAATGGAATCCGGGGAAGAACAGAAGCAACCGGCCGGGGCGTATTTTACGGCGTACGCGAGGCCGTCAGCCACAAGGATGACATGGAAGCGCTCGGACTGACCACCGGACTGGCGGGCAAGCGAGTGGCTATTCAGGGTTTTGGGAATGTAGGTAGCCACTGTGCCAAGATATTTCAGGAAGAAGGAGATGCGCTGATAATTTGTATCGCCGAGCACGATGGAGCCATTTACAACAAAAAAGGGATAGACATTGCCAAACTAACCAAACACTTCAAAAAGAATGGCTCAATTATGGGCTTTGCGGGAGCGGAGGAAATGTCACAACGTAAAAAGGTCCTGGAGATTGATTGTGATATTCTGATCCCTGCGGCACTGGAAAACCAAATCCGGGTGGATAATGCACCCCGTATCAAAGCAAGAATTATTGCGGAAGCGGCCAACGGTCCGATAACTTCGGAGGCGGATGCCATCCTGCGTAAAAAAGGAGTGATGGTCATTCCCGATATGTATATCAACGCCGGTGGAGTAACCGTATCTTACTTTGAGTGGTTAAAAAACTTATCGCACATGCGTTTCGGTCGGATGGAAAAACGCTTTGACAATCAAACGTACACCAACATTGTAGCCCTGGTCGAAAGGTTGACCGGTAAAACCATCGGTATGAAGGAGAGAGAATTTCTGACCCGGGGAGCCGATGAAGTAGATTTGGTTCGTTCCGGACTGGAAGAAACCATGATTACCGCCTACAATCAGATTCGTACCGTTAAAAGACGAAAACGAAAAGTAGAAGATTTGAGAACCGCTGCTTTCATCAGTGCACTGGAAAAGATTAGTAACGATTATATCGCGCTGGGAATTTTCCCTTAG
>CAKZUV010000105.1 GCA_937921555.1 uncultured Saprospiraceae bacterium | reverse complement strand
GCGACAAAATAAATTTCAGTGCAAATGCATTATTCATTAAACAACTTAGAAAAGCCTCAAGAAAGAAGAGACACCATTCAATATCTGAATCCACAACCAAACCCCAAAAGACAAACAAGTTAAAGATATACACGTCCACTCAGTGCTCTCCGCGCCTCTGCGCGACAAAATACTTCTCAACGCAAATAGATTATTGATTAAACAAGTTAGAAAACTCATTAAAAGACCCACGAAAGAAGAGACATTATTAATTATTCATTAGACACGATCCCAGAGAACATTATTCATTACCACCTAACCTCACTCCACGTAAGACTGCCGCACCACCAAAGCAAACATATCCCCGTCCAGCGGCAAATATCCCTGGTCATAACAAAACCGATACGTTTTTCCCGCTTTTGTTTGATAGATATTAGTAAAATAAGAAAACTTAAAACCCAGTTCCAGCAACCGGTCCTTGTTTACCTTACTCTTTCCGTGTGGATTCAGTTTAGCCAATATACGGCGATTCTTCCGCAGAATATTATTGACATTGCGCATAAACTGCGAATGGTCGCTATTCAATTTATTATTAAAAGCACTGCGGCATTGATCCGAACAAAATTTCTTATCCGCCCGACCCATAAATTCATCACCGCATTCTGCACATTTTTTCTTCATAATTTTCTAATTTAATAATCTCCCCAACAAGATAAACTTTATATTCTAAACACCAAAGTAACTGATTAACCGATCAACTGAAAACAATAAACCAATCCATAGTTAAAAAATAAAAATTACCTTTGCACCAATAAAAATTATCAAGACTATAAACTTAAAAAAATCACCTAATGGCTTCTAAAAAAACAATCTCCCCAGGCATGCGTGCCGCTGACAATATCCGAATCCTTTCGGCGGCAATGGTTGAACAGGCAAACTCCGGTCACCCCGGTGGTCCGATGGGTGGAGCGGACTTTGTACACGTACTCTTCTCGGAATTTATGAACTATGATCCCTCCGATATGTCCTGGGAACTGCGCGACCGGTTCTTCCTTGATCCGGGGCACATGTCTGCGATGCTGTATAGCGTACAGGCATTACTTGGAAATTATAAACTCAGCGATCTGAAAAAATTCAGACAATGGAAAAGTGTTACGCCCGGTCATCCTGAAATTGATGTAAAACGGGGCATCGAAAATACATCCGGTCCCCTTGGACTCGGTCACGCTTTTGGAATCGGAGCGGCCATCGCTGAACAATTTCTCGTAGCTCGTTTTGGAAAAAGAGTTGCGCACCAAACTTATATTTATATCTCCGACGGAGGCGTACAAGAAGAAATTTCTCAAGGGGCTGGCCGGATTGCCGGATTCTTGGGACTGGGAGGTATCGTTATGTTTTATGATGCGAATGATATTCAACTTTCTACCGAGGTAGATGATGTGACTGGCGAAGATACCGCCAAAAAATACGAATCTTGGGGCTGGCACGTAACCACCATCGACGGAAACGACCACGATCAGATCCGGCAAGCCATCAAGGAAGGTAAAGCAGAAAAGGATCGCCCAACCATTATTATTGGTAAAACAAAAATGGGGAAAGGTGTTCGTAGCGACAACAACGAACTGTACGAAGGCGAAGTGGAACTCCACGGTAAACCACTGGGGAAATCAAAAGCATCTTACGAACTGACCATCGAAGGACTCGGTGGCAATCCCAAAAAACCATTCGTGATTTTTCCGGAGGTAAAGAAGTTATACGAAAAATCACTCGCCGCTAAAAAGAGAAAGGCCGCCAAACGCAAAGCGACTTTTAAAGCATGGATGACCAAAGACAAGAAGAAAGGAAAAATGTTCCGAGACTTCTTTGCTAAAAAAGCACCGAAGATCGATTGGGCTTCTATCGAACAAAAAGAAAATGATGCAACCCGAAATGCTTCTGGTAGAGTGCTGGCACATTTAGCAGAGACGGTTCCTAATATGATCGTTGCTTCTGCTGATTTAGCCAATAGTGATAAAACAGAATTTTTCCTGAAGAAGACCAAGCAATTTAAAAAAGGAGATTTCTCTGGTGCATTTTTGCAAGCGGGGGTATCTGAATTGACGATGGCGGCGCTTTCCATTGGGATGTCTTTACACGGTGGTGTAATTCCTGCCTGTGCGACCTTCTTCGCTTTTTCTGATTATATGAAACCGGCCATTCGGGTAGCCGCACTGATGGAAACCAACGTGATCTTTATCTGGACCCACGATGCGTTCCGCGTAGGCGAGGACGGACCGACCCACCAACCCGTAGAGCAGGAAGCACAGATTCGTCTGCTGGAACATCTGAAAAACCACAGTGGTCAAAATAGTTTTGTGGCACTTCGTCCGGGGGATGCCGCCGAAACAACCCACGCGTGGAGACTTTGCCTGGAAGACTTTCACCGTCCGAGTGGCCTGATACTTTCCCGTCAGGGAGTCAAGGATATTCCGGCGATGGGCAGAGGCAGTCGCTTTAAGCAAGCCGCACAATCTGAAAAGGGAGCCTACATCGTACTCGATTGTAAAGGAACACCAAAGGTTATCCTGGTAGGAAATGGATCAGAAGTAGCTACACTGTTAGAAGGGGCTGCGCTACTGGAAAAAGACAAGATCAAAGTACGGGTCGTTTCTGCGCCGAGTGAAGGGTTATTCCGCAATCAAACCGCCAAATACCAGGAATCAGTTTTGCCCGCCAAGGTCGCCAAATATGGTTTGACCGCAGGACTACCGGTTAATTTACTGGGACTGGTCGGAACGGATGGAACCGTACACGGCCTGGATCATTTCGGTTATTCTGCACCTTATACTGTGCTGGATAAAAAATTCGGATTCACCGGAGAGAATGTCTACCAGGATGTGAAGAAGATGTTGAAAAAGTAGAAGAAATTCTATTAGCGTAAGTAATAAAAATAAAATCCGAATCCGGGCAGTGGCCTGGGGTCGGATTTTTTTTAGGTTGGAACAATTCTTTTAATCATTGATGTTAAAAAATCAGGAGCGAATTAGCTACACATTATTCAAATTCCGGAAATACCAGCGAACCAGCGCTCCCGTTTTGATAATTAACTGATTCAATCTTTCCAATAAAGTTTTGCATTTCTCCAGTAATAACATGAGGCCAAATTTTAGAATATCAACAATTATCCATAGCTTATATTGCTAAATGTATGGAAAGCAGATAAAAATAAGGCATTATTCATATTAACTTAATGTTAATTCTAAATATTTTATTTTTATTTATTTAAAAATAACTCATTACCAGTTGTTTTTCCTTCACCTGGAAGAAAAGCACTTTGTAATTTTTCAGGCAGATTGTTTATAAAAGTGTGTATACGCATTAAAACGCTGCATTTCTTTACAGCCAACCTCTGCGCAAAATAAATTTTTTGATAAAGCTAAACGATTCAACGATTCAACGATGAGTCTGCTCTAAAAACTAGGAAAACAGAAAAATTGAGACACATTTAATAAAAATAATATTCATATTTGATTTACGATAAAAGATTTACACGTTAAAGAATCTCTGCGTTCTCTGCTCCTCTGCGCGAAAAT
>CAKZUV010000104.1 GCA_937921555.1 uncultured Saprospiraceae bacterium | reverse complement strand
ACGGATGCGACCGAAGCGGGTGATTATGAATTAATGGTAACGGTAGATGGCTGTGCGTCGAATACGGCAATGACTACGGTAATGATAAATGCTCTGCCCATTGCTCAACCCTCGACGGGTGGTTCACCGTGTACGGCTACGACGATAGAATTACTGGGTAATTCGAATGTTTCAGGAATGGGAGAGACCTATATGTGGACAGGTCCAAATGGATTTGAATCTAATGAGCAAAATCCCTCAATGAATAACGGTCCGGGCACGTATTTGCTGACGGTAACGCTGAATGGTTGTAGTTCCGCTGCGGCCCCACTGGATGTAAATCCTGGAGCGGCTCCGGTAGCTATGGCGGATAATGCGGGTCCATTTTGCGCGGGCGATATGATTGCGCTAAGCGGAACGGTAAATGCCACGGGAACTACAGAATACGTCTGGACGGGCCCGAACGGTTATAGTTCAATGGAACAGAATCCTACGGATGCGACCGAAGCGGGTGATTATGAATTAATGGTAACGGTAGATGACTGCGAATCCAACACGGATATAACAACGGTAATCATCAACGACCTTCCCATCGCACAACCCTCAACGGGCGGATCACCATGCACCGCTACGACGATAGAATTACTGGGTAATTCGAATGTTTCGGGAATGGGAGAAACCTACTCCTGGACGGGCCCGAATGGATTTACCTCCAATGAACAAAATCCTACGATGAATAACGGAGTGGGTACGTATTTTCTGACAGTAACGCTGAATGGTTGTAGTTCCGCTGCGGCCCCACTGGATGTAAATCCTGGAGCGGCTCCGGTAGCTATGGCGGATAATGCGGGTCCATTTTGCGCGGGCGATATGATTACGTTAAGCGGAACCGTAAACGCCACGGGCATGGTGACGGAATACGTTTGGAGTGGTCCGAATGGTTATAGTTCAAATGAACAAAATCCGACGGATGCGACGGAAGCAGGTGAATATAACTTAATGGTAACGGTAGATGACTGTGAGTCAAATATGGATATGACGACGGTGGTCATAAACACCACTCCAGTGGCAGAACTTACGCCAGATATGGTAACGATATGCAACACGTCCGCCGAAGGCTCCACGCTCGATTTCGGATCGCTGGTAATCAGTGGCGACACCGGAGGCACGTGGACGGAAACGACCAGTTCGGGCGCATCGGGTAACTTCCCCAATCTGGATTTCGACGGAGTTATTCCCGGCGTATATACGTTTGTTTATACGACCAATAGTGCCATTGCGCCGTGTACGGATCCTTCTTACACCATTAATATTACGATCGAAGAATGCGCCTGTCCTGGTGTAAGTCTGAGCACTCCGGCGCCGTTGTGTAATGTTAACAGTTCGGTGGATTTGAGTACGCTGGTCAATAGTGGACCGGATGGATTCTGGACCATTCTAAATACGCCACCGGGTGCCAATCCAGCGAGTTTAAATAATACAATTCTGGAAGCTGCCAACGCGGATCAGGGGACTTATACTTTACAATATACGTTGATTGATGCGGTGCCCGATGGCTGTGATACGGAGTTTACGGTAGATTTAGAAATAAATAGTTCGACAACTGCGGGAGTATCGAATGCTCCGCTTGATTTTTGTAGTGACGAAGGAAATAGCATTAATTTATTTTCAGAACTAACGGGAGCGGATGCCGGAGGTACCTGGACGATTGTTCAGGGAGATGCGGCCGGGTTTGACAATAGTAATGGAATATTTACAACGAACGGCCAACCTGCGGATACATATATTTTTCAATACGAATTAATGGGCAACGGTGCGTGTCCCGGAGATACAGAATTGGTAACGATCAATATCAACGCGTTGCCCACCGCCGAAGCTGGAATGGGTACGACGCTGGACTGTGGGACGAGCGAATTTATGCTGACGGCCAACGGATCGACGGGCGGGGATATTCAGATTTCCTGGTCTGGTCCGGGCATGATTACGGATGGTGACACGTATACTCCGACGATCAACAGTTCCGGAATTTTTACGCTGACGGTAGAAAATACCGTAACGGGTTGTATGAGTACAGACGTAGTAGAAATTCTTCAGGAAGATGATGTTCCCGTGGTGAATGTGGCAAGCGCAAATCCGTTAACTTGTGATTCCCTGAGTGTGGTATTATTTGCAAATACAGATTTGACTACTCCGGTCGATTTTAGCTGGACGGGCCCTGACGGGTTTACTTCTGGTGAACAATACCCTACGGTTGACACGGAAGGAGAATACTTTGTTACGATTTTCAATCCGGCAAATAATTGTAGTTCTTCCCCCGCACTGGTGACGGTGACGGATGAAAGCGAGCCACCAGCTATTAGTATTCTGGTTCCACTGGAACCGCTGAATTGTGCGACCGATGCACTTCTGGTAGATGCGAGCGGATCACAGAATGCGGACAATCTGGATTTTAGCTGGACGAATAGCGACGGCGATGTAATCAGTACGGCGGCTGCCTTTGAAATCATGGCGCCAGGTATTTACGAATTGCTGGTAACGAATACGATGACGGGATGTACGGCGACGGAAAGTTTTGAAATTGAACAGGATGTCACCGAACCGATTCTGTCGGTTGCTACACCGGGAATAATAAATTGTTTTGATCCGACGGTGATTGTAACGGGTAGTTCGGAGAGCAGTGGTAATAATCCAACTTATAACTGGTACGATTCGGACGGAAATCTACTGGTCAGTGATGATGTAAATTTAAGCGTTACGGCTGCCGGTATTTATACGCTGGAAGTAATAAACGGCGAAAATCAGTGCAGCGCTACGACGGAAGTGATGGTGTCAGCAGAGCTGGAAGTTCCCGTTATAAATATCGGTAATCCGGAGATGCTGGATTGTACGGTGACGGAAATTACCTTATCCGGTGAAGGTTCGGCTACGGGTGATAATATTGCTTACGAATGGCAAAATGCTGCGAACGAAATAATCGGAAATGACTTATCGGTAGAGATCAGTAGTATTGGTAATTACGAACTAATTGTCACCAATACAGATAATGGCTGTACCTCCCAGGAAATAGTAGAAGTAGAAAACAATGGAGATGATATAGAAACAGCGTTAATTGTTACAGAGCCATCCGACTGTTTTGAATCGGACAACGCGGTGATCGTATTTTCAGAAGTAGTTGGAGGGACAGCACCTTTCAGTTATACGATTGGAGACGAACCATTATCCGCACAGAACGCCTATTTTAATTTATCACCGGGTGTATACGAAGTGACGGTACAGGATGCACTGGGATGTGAATTTTCAACAGCAGTAACGGTAACGGAACCCGATCCATTGGATCTAACGATTAACCTGAATCTGGAAGGCGACGAATCCTTGTTTTTTGGAGATAGTTTAATTCTGAGTGCGAGTACGGAAGTTCCTCAAAATCAAATTGATACACTGATCTGGGATCAGGCGGATCTGATTCGATGTGAAGACGAAGACTGTTTTGAAGGAGTGGTAAACAATTTATTTGATCCGACGAATTTCAGTGCGACGTTGATTGATACGATGGGTTGTACGACGACGGCCACGGTATCGGTTGGCATTGAAAAGACGCGCGAGATATATATCCCAAATAGTTTTTCCCCGAACGATGACGGTAATAACGATGTATTCGTCATCAACGGTGGCAGAGGAATAGTTCGGATCAATTCCTTCCGGATATTTAACCGCTGGGGAGAGTTGGTGTATGCAGATATTAACTTTCAGCCGAATGATCCTGATCGAGGATGGACGGGAATGTTCCGGAATAAGATGGTAAATCCAGCCGTATTTGTCTACGTAGCGGAGGTTGAATTTGTGGATGGATTCAAAGAGGTATATAGTGGTGATGTGACGGTATTCAGATAAACTTTATAAAGAGTATCTACTTCACTTTAAAAAACTCATTAACCTGCTCCGGTGGGTTAATGAGTTTTTTTATGATGATCAAATTAGTGTAATTTAGTGCCTCAAAAAAGTATCATATTTTATGAAAATTCTTTTTCTTTCCCATTATCCTCATCTGCTTGGTGCCAACCGTTCTTTATTCAGTCTGATTATCGGATTGCGGGATAAAGGTGTTTTGCCACAAGTCTGGTGTCCGGAGGAGGGAGATTTTACGGAGGCACTGAAAGCAGAAAATATCAATGTAAGAATCTTTCCTTATCATAACTGGGCCGCTACTTTTATGCACCCTTCTTTTTTTCATTTACCCTTTGCTGCTTACCGGAATAATATTTTACTGCCTGCGCTGGCAATGGAAGCCAAAGAATTTGGTCCCAACATTATTCATACCAATAGTTCGGTGCTGGGAGTAGGGGCTCAGATTGCTGAAAAAATTGAAGTTCCGCACGTATGGCATATCCGCGAGTTCGCATGGTTACAGTACCAGATGAAATTTTTTCCAAGCGAAGAAATTTTATTTAAATATCTAAAAAAAGCCAAAAAAGCTATCGCCATTTCTCACGCGATCAAAAATGGAGTAGGAAAAAATCGGTCTGATATCAACTGGGAGATTGTCTACAATGGTGTGCTGGACGAAAATAAAATGGAACACTTTTTTGAAGTACCCGTCGATCAGGAAAAGGAGGCTGATACGTTTACTTTTCTTTGCATTGGACTACTGCATCCCGCCAAAGGTCAACTCGAAGCGGTGGAAGCCTTTGGATTAATTGCCGGAAAATATCCGCACGCCCGTCTGCGGATTGTGGGGACGGGCCGTCGGGTTTACGAACTCAAACTAAAAGAAATGACGAAGCGAAAACGGATTACAGAACAGGTTCGTTTTGTCGGTTTTAAAAAAGAAGTGGCTCAGGAATATCACCGTGCCGATGCCGTACTGATGTGTTCACGGGACGAAGGAATGGGACGGGTGACGGTGGAGGCGATGTCTTACGGAAAACCTGTCTTGGGTTTTCGGGGTGGAGCAACGCCGGAATTGGTAACCGATGGAGTAGATGGATTTCTGTACGAAAAGGACGCGCAGGGATTGGCCGAAAAAATGGAATTGCTTTTAAAAGATCCCGACCGTGCCCGTCAGATGGGCAAAGCCGGTCAGCAAAAAGCCATACAAAACTATACTGTTCAAAAATATGTAGATGAAATGTTTGATGTCTTCAGGGAAGTTTATCCTTTTTGATTCCAGACGGATTTTGATTTTAATTCAAAACGATCTTCCTTCTTAATGCCCGACCGGACGACCCGGCGTAATTCTTCCGCCTTTTTAAATCCCACCAATTGAACCATCATTGCGTTCCAGAATGGAATATACAATTCTTTAGAATATCGTGGTTTAAAATCTTTGGGTAAATATTTCATGTAGGACTCCGCCAGGTTCAGGTCTAATTCTGCCAGGTAGCGGATAAAACGATAAAAAGTTTGTTGATAAAAAAACTGATCATATTCGTAAAGACCCGGACGATTGCGTTTCAGCCACCGCATCATTTCCAGTCTTAATTCCAACAACGTAATACGGATACCCCGTGGATTTTTTTTAGTAATCTGACCTTCTTTTCTTTCGCGGATAAGCGTACTTACTGCAAAATCGTAAACTGGTTGATCATTTTCTTTTAATATTCTGAAAATTAAATCATAGTCCTGCTGAAATTCCCGGTCTTCCTCCCAGCCATCAACCATTTTGAGGTATTTTTTATTCCATAAATTACAACAAGTATTGCCCTGTCGTAAACCTTCAAAAACACCCAGAAAAGGATCTTTCCATGGTTCGGTAATATAAGAAGTACCATCGAGGCGCAGATATTCAGGCGTGCCTACGAGTAACGGCGTATCGGGATTAACCAGTTTAATCTGACGTTCCAGTTTGTCTGGCAGCATCAGATCATCCGCATCCAGAAACTGAATCCAGCTCCCGCGTGCGACGGACAGTCCCAGATTTCTGGCCCGTGGTGCCCCTTTTCCATGTTCTTCCAATACCCTGATTCTGCTCGAATTGATGGCTGCTCTTTCCAGGATACGGAGCGTATGGTCCGTCGAATTATTATCTACCAGAATCAGCTCAAAATCCATATACGTTTGGGCCATCACCGAGGCGATCGCTTCTTCTATATAATCTTCAACATTGTGGCAGGGAATAATTACGGAAACAAACTGATTCATGGACTATTTTATTTTTTTATTCAACATCCCTTATCAGGCAATATTCGTGCCTTTTGAACTGAAAAATGATTAATTCTAAATCAAAAAATAAGGATGATCACAGATATCAATCAACTGGATTTTAAATGCCGGAGTAACAGAATATTGGATTGTTCATCCCCACGAGGCAACGATTCTGGTTTATCGACTGGATGATAAAGGGAAGTATACAGCAATTCAGCAAAAGCCTTACGTGAAAGGAGATCGAATTCCAGTGGGCGTTTTCCCCGAATTATTTCTGGAAGCAGATAAGATTTTTCCCGAGGATTAGAGCAATCAATATTTTAGATTCTGGATTTTAGCATAGGCTAATATCCATACTTCTCCTTCCACTCCCGTCGCAGTTTTTCCCGGACTTTTCCCTCCGCCGGATTGTTTCCCGGATCGTAGAATTTGGTGCCTTTCAGCGCTTCCGGCAAAAACTCCTGATTGACAAAATTTCCCGTGTGATTGTGAGCGTACTGATAATTTTTTCCGTAGTTGAGGTCTTTCATCAGCTTGGTCGGTGCGTTACGCAGGTGGAGTGGAACGGACAGCGCACCCGTTTCGCGGACGCGGGCCATTGCTTCGTTGATGGCGAGATAAGAAGCATTGCTTTTGGCGGAAGTAGCCAGATAGATAACGGCCTGAGATAAAATAATCCGGGCTTCCGGCATTCCAATCACCTGACAAGCCTGAAACGCAGTCGTAGCCATTAACAATGCATTTGGATTGGCCATGCCAATATCTTCGGAGGCTGAAATTACCAGTCGCCGTGCGATAAACTTAATGTCTTCTCCGCCTTCCAGCATCCGGGCCAGATAATAAACCGCCGCGTTGGGATCACTGCCACGAATAGATTTGATCAGCGCCGACGCAACGTCGTAGTGGTGTTCGCCGCCTTTGTCGTAGACTACGATATTTTTCTGAACCAGATTTTTGACAAGTTCGTTGGTAATAACCATTTCATTGCCTTCTGAGAAGTTGGCGACCAGTTCGAGCGTATTGTATAATTTCCGGGCATCACCGCCGGAATATTGTAACAAGGCATCATACTCCTGAACACTGATGTTTTGTTTTTTTAAATATTCATCCTGTGCAATGGCCTCGTCTACCAACTGAATCAGTTCCGGTTTTTCCAGGTGATTCAATACGTAAATCTGCGCGCGCGAGAGCAGGGCAGGAATGACTTCAAACGAAGGGTTTTCGGTCGTAGCCCCAATCAGGGTAACAATGCCTTTTTCTACCGCTCCAAGCAGTGAGTCCTGCTGCGATTTGCTGAAACGATGAATTTCATCAATAAAAAGCACGGGATTGGGTCGATCAAAAAAAGAAGATTTTCGTGCCTTCTCAATCATTTCCCGAATATCTTTGACCCCGGCATTGATCGCACTGAGGGTAAAAAAAGGCCGTTCCAGCGTATTGGCCACAATGCCCGCCAAAGTAGTTTTCCCAACGCCCGGTGGTCCCCACAAAATAAAAGAAGGAATCCGTCCCGAATCAATTGCCTGTCGTAAAACAGCATTCGGTCCGATCAAATGTTTTTGACCAATATAAGTATCCAGCGTTTTGGGACGCATCCGTTCGGCAAGGGGGCGCATGTAGTAATACTTTTTCAGTTAGGAATAACAAAGCCTTTTCCTGTGGAAAAGGCTTTGCAAATTTATTAAAAATAAAAGGACTCAAGTAGAAATGTAATATGAAAGCTCTATCGGTTCGGCTGAACGGCATAGCTAGCTTTTGGGCTATGAACGTTTTAGCCTTTAGTATTGTATGCTGTTTTCTCTATTTTAGATTAGTCTTTAAAATCAACAACCTACATCATTAACTTCGACGCTTTAACTGTATTAATTTTAGATTTAAACGGCAAGGTAAAAATAAATCTTCGTGTTTCAGATAAGTTATTAGGTTCAATTATTTCATAAAAAAGTGTGCTTTTTTCAATCGTTTCTCCATTCTCTAGGACTGCCTCAAAAGAAATTTTAGTCCATTCAGAAGTTAATTCTCCAATATTTTTGGCGTAGAAAAAGACTTCGTACCTCCTATTTCCAGATGTTCTATCAATTCCTTTATCAAGAACTTGTGAAATTTTGACATCGATAACAGCCCCATTCTTTTGTTCAAATGTTGTAGATCCAAGTTTTATACTATTGGATTTCGTGATTGAACAACCTACTAAAAGAATACAAATTATGATATTAAAGAGTGTTTTTTTCATATGAAATCGTAATTTTATTTATGTTTTGCTTCACATTGTTTACTATCATTTTATCTAATGCATATTGTATATAAAAATGGTTTATAACTTTCCCTAAAAGATTTTGAATTATTTTACAAATTCTAAAGCATTCGAGTAAAATTCTTCATATTCATAACTGTTTTTTTTATCATCCCAGAATTTTACGAAAATCACTGGATTTGAAGATGACGCATGAGGGTGATTTAAATATCTATCTTTGATATCTATAACTATCATCTCGCCTGAGTTTGGTTTCGCTTTTAATTTTACAATAGAATTTATTTTAATCATATTAACTGTTTATTATAAGATTTTAATTTTATGTAATAGCATATAACCTTTTCGGTAGTCAGGCATTATTAATTCTTCATTATCAAATTCTTCATTAATTCATAAAACAAAGTGTTAGATAATCAACTATCCTTCGTCTCCTCGTCCTCCTGCACCTCTTCTTCATCGTCGCCATCATCGAGCAGCATAATGTCATCACTGCTGTCTACAATAATTGCGTCATCGATAACGGGATCACCGTCGCCGTCCGCATCTTCGAAACCTTTAATTTCGCCCGTAAAAGGAGTGGCCTCTTTTTTATCGTCTGGCAGTGGTAGCAATTCTAAAACGCCGTCTTCTTCCGGACTTGGCGGTGGAGTAGGAGTGCTTACATTACCCGTTCCATGATAATCTCCGGCGGCGTATTTTTCTGCGCGTGCAAAGAAATCATCTTTATCATCCAGCATGCTGGTATCATCACCGAATACGCCTTTTGCGTCGCGATTTTTTACCCGTTCGGCCAGGTCGCGTTCCATTTTGTCGAGGTCACTCATACTGTCTTCAATCTTATCTTTTGCGGCTTCTGCTTCGGCTTTTTCAAATAAATCATCCGCCTTTTCTTTAAAGTCAGCTCCTTTTTCTTCCGCAATTTTTTTGGCGTCTTCGAATAATTCACTGCCCTTTTCGAGCACTTTACCACCGATGAGGGTACTGGCCTGTGCTGCTTTGTCGAGCAGGTCTCCTCCCTTGTCGAGTACCTTACTGCCCACATCTTCGGTAAAATCTTTTGCTTTATCCACCATCGGTCCGGTTGTATCCAATACTTTTTTACCTACCCCTTCGGTAAAGTCCTTGGCCTTGTCCACCGAATCGTTTTCGGAGAGTTTACGACTGGCATCGCTGGCCGTATCTTTGGCTTTATCAAATAAATCGCTGGCCTTTTCAAATACCGTACCTCCGATATTCGTCGCTTTGTCTTTGGCATTTTCAAATAAGTCACCGGCCGAATCCATCAATTCGCCTCCCACATCATTGGCTTTGTTTTTAGCCGAATCGAATAATTCGTCGGCTCCCTGTGCCATTTTGGTACCCTGTTCGGCGGCCTTATCGGCTGCTTTGTCGGCGGCAGATTTACTGACGGCTTTACCCGCAAAAAATATTTTCTTTAAATCATTGATAAAACTCATAATGATAGGTTTTAATTTTCGTGAATACTACGTAAAAATAAATGTTTTTTTTTAATAAGAATATTAGTTGATGTGAAAATTGTAAAATTCTTCTTAGTGAATTAGATTTAATGCTATGAAAGCGAATCTAACTGCTTGAGCAAACTTCTGATATGAAGCCAGAGTAGCAAGTTTATTCAAGTCCGCTTTTTGTCCGATTGGTAAATATAGCTCTCCTAATTTGAGTCCTTTTCTACGAGGATTATCTTCTATTACCCGTCGAATAGCAGCTAAAAGATTTTGTTTTGGATCATTAAGTGTCTCTGATTTACCGGTTAATCCTAACTGTTGATAGCTCAGATTGGTACCAACTTCATTTTTAAAAAGATGATCGTCAGCTATCATCCATGACTCTGTCATTGTTATCGGAACAATCGGAACTACCGTTTTACAATTTACACCTTTAAATTCTTTTATACATTTAACTGCAGGAGATATTTTATGCTGAAAGACAGCTTTATCGTTTTTTGCATCGGCATCCGAGTGAATACATAATATTGATAGACCTTTTTCCTGATATCCATTTATTGAAGCGGCGAGCATATCTTCCACAAAATTAGCTTTTGATGACTTAATATTTTGAATGTCTAGTATTTCTAAGTCTGATGAACATTCTAATGCAATTGTTTCGAAGGTTCTTCTGACAATACTGTTCAGAAATCTGTAATCTGTAGGTCCTTCTCCGATCAGACCAATGATCAACTGTTTTGTCATAGTGCATTGATGATTTGTCCCTGGTCGGTAGTTTCGAGATATTCCTTTACATTGGCTAATGTTAATTTAATTTCTGACTCTTTCAACTCTATATTAGGAAATTGTAAATTAAGTTGTGGCTGGTAGTTTTTTATGACTGGAAGAATTTTAGTAATGGCAATTTTCTTTTTTTCATTATCCTTTTCAGTAATGAGGGTTGTCAATTGAGAAAACCAGATACTTACCCTGTTATCACTTTGCCAATTTATAATTTCGCCAACTAGTTTAGGAGAGTGTGTATTAATTAATATTTGTCTTAAAGGCATATTTCGGTCACTAAAATCCACTCCCAGGTCATTGAGCAGTGCCGTCAAAAATTTGATTCTGAAGGGATGAATTCCATTTTCTGGTTCTTCGTAGCAAAGCAAACTATTATGCTTGTCATCGTACATAAAAATACAAAGTGTCAGTAATCTTAGGGTGCCTTCGGATAAAACCCGTGATGTAAATTTCTTTCCATCTTCACTTGTTATCTCAATTAAGTATTGATTGTTTACTTTATCATCAATTACATTTACTTCGATTAGGTTGGGAAGCAGATTGTTTAGTTTTCTGGAGATTTCCTTAAGGAAAAACTTATCTTTTGTCTGAATTCGGTACAAAGCAGCTGCCAAATTTTCTCCACTTTGGGTAATGACATCTGACATTCCAATTTCTTTTTTTGTGGGTTTTCGCAGATCGTCAGGATTCAATTGTAAAAATTTCCAGTTTTTCATCTCCTCCCGGGCCGCAAAAGCATGGGGGAAATTTACATCATCAATACGACTCAGAACTGTTCTCTTTATAACATTTACCGACGTCCTCTTTCCCCCTCCAGGTCTTCCATCCTGATGCAAATTAATGGTTGTAATTTTATTTTTTAGTTCTGTTTCAATATAAGGTTTTCCTCTTTTTCCTGTTTTAACTTTTGGACGCCAGTATTCAATGTGTTGTTTAGGGATATAACTTTTAATCCATAGATCCTTCGAATGTTTTATATTTTCCAGACGTTCTTCTTTGATATATAATTCGTTAATCGATTCATTGTTACTTTTCCTGGAAATCACTAATTTATATCTTAATCTGGTGTGTTTTAATACTGCTTTTCCACCCCAGCTATCCTTTACTTTTTGGTTAACTAGCATTTCTACTAAAAATAACATTTGGTCTTCGTATTCACCGTTACCGTATTGTGTAAATAGTTCAATTGCCTCGCCTCTCTGATTGGTAAATGCCTGTTTTAAATCTGAATCTGCTAAATCTGATAATAATTTTAACGCATCAAACAAATTACTTTTTCCGGATCCATTTGTTCCAGCGACAACGGTGAATGGCGTAAAAGCCATTTCAAAATTTTTAAAAGATTTAAAACCATCAATCTTAATGTAGGTTATCATATTTATTATTTTATCAAAGTCACCGCCTTCTCCACTTCTTCTACCGGTAATTTACAAACTTTATTCTGACAAACATAAATCATCGTCCGGTCTTCCTGTAATTTTCCTTCCAGCAATGCCAGTGATCCTTCATTTTTTCCACCTAAAAAGAACGCATTGGGTAAAAATTGCCCCATTAATGCTTTTTGCTTGGTCGCAAAATCATCTCCGATTATCGCTACCTCGTAGGGCGTGTGCGCCATTTGCAGGTACAGATTACACCAGTTGGAATAAAAAGAAGGCTGTTCATTAGGGACAATTGTGGTGACCATATTGTTCATCATCTGTTCGGACAACTTGAGATATTCCGGTTGGTATAAAAGGGTTCCCAACGCAAAAAGTGCACGCGCCATCGCCGAATTGGAACCGGGAATCACGTTGTCTGTCAATTCCATTTTACGCACAATCAGCGGTGGGTCCAGATCCGACGTATAATAAAACATACCACTTTCCGAATCGTGAAAATGGGCGATCACATAATCTGCCATTCCGCCGGCCAGCCGGAGCCATTTCTCGTCAAAAGTCACCTGATACAAATCGGTAAATGCTTTGATGGTCAGGGCGTAATCATCGAGAAAAGCATTGATGACCGATTTTTCGGATTTGAAATTCCGGTTGAGCCGAAAATCTTTTTGTAACATCGTGGACTTAATAAAATTGGCATTTTTTAACGCAATCTCTAAATAATTTTCATCGCCCAGCGCGCGGTAGGCCTCCAGGTATCCACTGAGCATTAATGCATTCCAGCCCGTAAGAATTTTGTCGTCCAGGCCGGGACGAATGCGGTTGGCCCGATGGTTAAATAATGTTTTTTTGGAACGATCGAGGGCCGCACGGACTTCCGCCTCGGTGGTCTTGTTTTTATCCGCTACCGATCCGATGGTTTGGCGATATCGCAATACATTTTTATTATGTTCCCAGTTGCCTCTTTTTTTAATATCATAATATTCCCGGAAAATTTTACGATCATTTTCATTGATTAACAACGAGTCAATTTCCTGGCTGGTCCATACGTAAAACTTTCCTTCTTCCCCTTCGCTGTCCGCGTCGAGACTGGAATAAAAACCACCATTGGAATCCGTAAGTTCGCGGGAGATAAAAGTCAGGGTTTCCTCCAGCACTTCTTTGTACCGGGGATTTTTGGTGAGGCGATAGGCGGTCGCGTACAGTCCCACGAGCTGACCGTTGTCGTAAAGCATTTTTTCAAAATGTGGTACGTGCCATTCGCCGTCTACCGAATAACGGGCAAAACCTCCGCCCAGCTGATCGTAAATACCACCGGCGGCCATTTCATCCAGCGTTTTGGTCACGGCTTCGAGTGCTTTTGGATCATATGTAACATCGTGGTATCGTAATAAAAACTCGTAATTGTTGGGTAATGGAAATTTGGGAGCACCTTTCCGGCCACCCCGTTTGAAATCTATTTGAGTTAAAAAATTAGTTCCGATTTTATTGAGGTCGGAGGCTGAAAAATTAACATTACCGGTATTGATTTGTATTTTTTCAGAATCCTGAATACCGTTGGTCAAATTTAGCGCGTACGTTTCCATTTTTTCACTGTTCTTTTCGCGCTCATTCAGGAAGTAATTTAAAATATCAATCCATTCTTTTTTCGGAAAATAAGTTCCCGCCCAGACGGGGCGCCCGTCGGGCAGCGCAAAGGCATTCAGTGGCCAGCCACAACTTTTTCCGGTAGCCGCGTGGCAGGCGGTCATGTAAACGTCGTCGATGTCCGGTCGTTCTTCCCGGTCTACTTTTATACAGATAAAATTATCGTTCATTACTTTGGCGACGGTCGTATCTTCGAACGATTCGTGTTCCATCACGTGGCACCAGTGACAGGCGGAATAGCCGACGCTGATGAGGAGCATTTTATCTTCTGCTTTTGCTTTATTGAGTGCCTCGTCTCCCCACGGGTACCAGTCCACGGGATTGTGTGCGTGCTGCAAAAGGTAAGGACTGCTTTGGTCAATCAGGTGATTGGTATATTGGTGGTTACCCTTATTTTGAGGGCCACTGGAAGATTGACAGGATCCAAAAAACAGGATGATTGCAAGGAAGAACAGGCTATTTTTCATAAGTCAAAGATACAAAAGACTTTCATTCTAAAATGAGGAAAAGTACGTGGACAGCATAAACAGTAAATTAGACAAACGCTTATTACAAATTACAAATACGCCACCATTTTACCAAAAACAAAATAATTATTCATAAAAGGAACTAAACACCCGCTGCTGGGAGTTAATTGTTCGTAAAGACAATGTAATGTTTCACTTCATTTTGTGAATATTAACATTATCTATATAATATTTTTGTAATTTAGCAAAAAAACAAATAATTATGAATTGGCGACGACTTAATGGCGACAAAATTGAAAAACCTATCATCGACGCGGTGGAAGCTGCGATTGTGCGGGAAACGGAAGCGGGCAACAAGCTCAAGGTTTGTATTGGTACGGACTCTCAGGTACGTAATAAGGTGACGGAGTACGCGACGGTCATTGTTTTTCTGCGGGAAAAAAAGGGTGGATTTATGTTTATTTCCAACTACAAATCCAAAAAGCAGATGAAGCTGAAGGAGCGGATGATCACCGAGGTGGCCAAATCCGTGGAGGTCGCTTACAGTCTTTGCGATCTGCTGGACCTTTACGACGTAGCGCTGGAAGTACACGCGGACATCAACACGGATCCTGAATTTCAGTCCAACACGGCGCTGAAGGAAGCGATGGGGTATATTCTGGGGATGGGTTTTGTTTTCAAAGCGAAGCCGGATGCTTTTGCAAGCTCCAGTTGTGCCGATAAGGTTTGTTAGACTCAGAAATCTTTTTTTATAAAATAATACAGGCTTAAGGAATGTTAAATAAATAAAGTACGATTCTATACTTCCTCTTTTTGCCTCACTCTGCCTCAACAAAATGGTCATTATACACAGCATAACTCCCATTTTGCTTCTTTGATTGAGGCAAAAATAGTTCGCCTAGAATCT
>CAKZUV010000103.1 GCA_937921555.1 uncultured Saprospiraceae bacterium | reverse complement strand
TAAAACGATTTTACAAAAAAATATAGTATCTCACTGCTCATTTTCAATTGTAAACCAACGGCAATTCTGACCAAATCATGGCAACTCTTGGGTCAATTATTGCGTATATTTGCAACATGAAGAATATTCGAAATTTCTGTGTAATTGCTCATATCGATCACGGCAAAAGTACCTTGTCGGACCGGTTGCTGGAATTTACACAAACAATCTCCGAGCGGGATATGCAGGATCAGGCACTTGATGATATGGATATTGAGCGCGAACGGGGGATTACCATTAAGAGTCATGCCATCCAGTTGTATTACAATCATTCGGACGGAGAGCAATATACTTTTAACTTGATTGATACGCCTGGACACGTGGATTTTTCTTACGAAGTATCCCGGTCTATCGCTGCTTGTGAGGGTGCGTTATTACTTGTGGATGCTTCCCAGGGTATTCAGGCACAGACGATCTCCAATCTTTATCTGGCGATTGAAAATGATCTGGAAATTATTCCCGTTTTGAATAAAGTGGATATGGAAAGTGCCATGATCGAAGAAGTATCCGATCAGGTAATTGATCTGATTGGTTGCGAAAAAGAAGATATTGTACTGGCCAGTGGAAAGACAGGAATTGGTATTCAGGATATTATGAATGCCATTGTGGACCGGGTTCCGGCTCCGCAGGGAGAGATTGATGTGCCGCTGGAAGCCATGATATTTGACTCCGTTTTCAATCCTTACCGTGGCGTAATTGCTTATTTCAGAATTCTGAACGGTACCCTCAAAAAAGGAGAACAGGTACTTTTTATGAATGCCGGTAACGAGTACACCGCCGACGAAATTGGTATTTTACAAATTGGTCAGGTACCGAAAAAAGAATTACGCGCGGGAGATGTTGGTTATATTATTACCGGTATCAAAGTTTCTAAAGAAGTTAAAGTAGGAGATACAATCACCAATGCGCTCCAGCCGGCGGCGGAAGCGATTAAAGGTTTTGAAGATGTAAAACCGATGGTTTTTGCGGGTATCTTTCCAATTGATAATGACGACTTTGAAGATCTCCGCGACAGTCTGGAAAAACTACAGTTGAATGATGCTTCGCTGGTATTCGAACCGGAATCATCCGCAGCCCTTGGTTTTGGTTTCAGATGTGGATTCCTTGGAATGTTGCACCTGGAAATTATTCAGGAACGGTTGTCACGGGAGTTTAATCAGGAAGTAATCACCACCATTCCCAACGTAACTTATTACGCCAAAACTAAAAAAGCAGGCAGCGAAAAATTCCTGGTCAACACACCAGTGGATTTGCCCGATCCTGCTATTCTGGATTTTGTGGAAGAACCTTATATTGAGGCACAAATCATTACCAAGCCGGATTATATCGGTACGATTATGAAGCTTTGTATGGATAAAAGAGGTATTCTGCAAAAGCAAATATACCTGACGACTTCACGGGTCGAACTGACCTTTGAAATGCCACTGGCAGAAATCGTTTTTGATTTTTATGATCGTTTAAAATCTATTTCGAGGGGTTATGCCTCCTTCGATTATACGCCGTTAAATTTCCGTCAGTCCAATCTGGTAAAACTGGATTTGCTGCTCAACGGGGAAGCCGTCGATGCCTTGTCGGCCCTGGTGCATAGAACCAAAGCCGAGAATTTCGGTCGTAGAATTTGTAAGCGACTAAAAGATTTATTGCCACGCCAACAGTTCAAGATTGCCATCCAGGCGTCCATTGGTGCCAAGGTAGTCGCACGGGAAACCATCTCCGCGTTGCGTAAAGATGTGACCGCTAAATGTTATGGTGGTGATATTTCCCGTAAGCGAAAACTACTCGAAAAACAGAAAAAAGGTAAAAAGAAAATGCGTCAGATTGGAAACGTAGAAGTACCACAAAAAGCATTTATTCAGGTACTGAAACTGGATGATTAAAAAAAATGGATTATCGCGTATACGCGGTAATCCATTTTTTTTAATAAACAAATCAACGATTCAAGGATGAGCCCACTCTAAAAACCAGGAAAACGGAATTTTTAAATTAAATTATATAAAAAATAATATATTCACGGTAAAAGATATACACGTTATAGAATCTCTGCGCGAAAATCACTTTTTAGAGCAAGTTCAACGATTCAACAACTCAACAAAATCGCCGCCGCCAATCCCTCCTCCGACGCTGTCTCTGCTACCTTAAAATTTTCAATTCCATACCTTGCCAACGCTGCGCCCGTCGTCTTACCCATTACAATAATTTTTTGATTTTCTTCCAGTTGGTGATGCTCAAAATAAGCGGTAACGTTCAGTGGACTGGTAAAAACCAGAAAGCGGTCAGAACGTTTTTCTACCACTTCGCGCACCAAATTGTCGTACACCACCAGCGGAAAACAAGTCAGTTGATTACCCGCTAGTTTTTCAATGGTACGGCGCGAACGGACAGCCTGTGGAAACAGAACGGATTGGTTGTCGGCAATTTTTAGAAAAGCAGTTAGTGTGGAAGCACCTTCTCCCGTTCCAATAAAATTAGGCGTTATTTTATGATTCCTTAATGCTTCCGCCGTTCCCGGTCCGTAGGCGGCAATTTTAAAATCAGTGGGTAAATACTGGAGTTGGGCAAGAAAAAATTCCACCGCTTTCCGGCTGTAAAAAAAAATCCAGTCGGTGGTGGGAAAGGCCGAAAACGGAACCTGCCGGAAGGTAAGTAAAGAATGTCCCGTCACCTCAAATTCAGCGGCTTCCAGTTGCTTGTGAAAAGAACTTCTTGGACTCAACTCCCGCGTAATAAATACCGACTTTTCCATCTTTTTTAAAGCTTTAAAGCCTTGACGGTCAGTAACTTGAAAAAGCAACGGGCAGTGGCTTCCGCGTCCGCCATGGCATTGTGCGCATCCGAAAAATTTTCACCAAACAACTTAAAATGAAGTTCTGCGAGCGTGGGCCATTTATATCCATATTTACCGGGTAATCTGCAATAGTCGGTGGACTTTTTCATTGTACAAATATGGGGTTTTCCGAACAATTGGTTGTCAATTTTTGTGCGGACAAATTCTGCTCCGGTTACGTTCACATCGAAATTAATATTATGACCAACCAGATAATCTGAATTGTCGATTGCTTCCGAAAATTTATTTAAAACACCTTCCAACGGTTTACCTTCTTTTTTTGCACGGGCAGTACTGATGCCGTGAATTTTCACTACAGCCGGAGGAATCGTAAATCCTTCCGGAAAAATAATATGGTCCTGCCGGTCTATTTCTTCGTAATTTTTGTCGAAAATCAGCCAGGATAGTTGTACCATACGAGGCCAGTTATTGGTGTCTGTATGGGGTAAATTCCACTTTCTGGGACTACCCGCCGTTTCTGTATCGAAGATAAGGTACATTGTTTTTAGTTTTTAAAATTAATAAGTTTGACACGAAAATTTACTGGTTGTCAATAATCTTCAAATGTCCTAAATGGTGTCGGCTGTGCCAGCTGTAAATCGCCAGATTTTGCGTCAGATTCAATTCCTTTTTCAGGCCTGGATGAAAGAACCGCCGTTCAAAATCGGCATCAGACATATTTTTCAGACAACTGGTCCAGCGCTGGTGGATTCCCGCCAGCATTTGTAAAGAAGGCGCAGGATCGAGATTTTGTCCATCGGGTAATTCGGCCCAGGCTGCTTCTTCGTAAGGTTTGACGGTTGGAATATTTTCGGTAAGCGCGAGCTTAAATCGGATATACGCGTTGGCGTGGCTATCCGCTAAATGATGAATCACCTGTGCGCCCGTCCAGCCTTCCGGACGGTATAACTTATGAAATGCTTCGGGAGACCAGTTTTTGGTGAGTTCGTTGATTTGCTGGGGGAGTTGCTGAATATCTTTTATCCACGTGGGAATGTGTTTAGGATTCGCCGGGCCACCAAAGATAAATTTTCCGACAGGGTAGCGTAAGGAGTCAGTCATCTGTATATTTTTAAAGTTGAAGAGAGAATTGAAATTGCTGCTAAAGTTCTCATTGTAGCATGGGGCTTACTCCTGCAACGCCCGGTGCACTTTTTCCGCCAATCCCGCCGAGGTACTGCTCGACATTCTGATCTGTTTCAGAGGGCCATCCCAGGTTTCCGCCTTAGCGGCCCAGACGTGAAAATTTGCGTTGGCATCCTGTTTACAATAAACACCGAGCGGCATGTGGCAGCCACCTTCCGCTAATTTCAGGACCGTCCGTTCTACGTTGGTCGTGGCCGAAACTTCGGGATGGTGCAGTTGCTTTAACAGCTGTCGGGTGGGACGGTCGGCCCGGTTGGTTTGCCAGGCGAGTACCCCCTGAGCGGGCGCCGGCACAAATTCTTTGGGATTCATTTTATAAATCACAAAATCTGTCAGATCCATTTCCAGGCGGGAAAGCCCCGCAGCAGCGAGCAGGATCGCATCAAAGTTTCCGTCCTTTAATTTCTGCAGTCGGGTGGGAACGTTGCCACGAATATCTTTTAACGTTACATCCGGACGATAATGATTAAACTGTGCTTTACGACGTGCGGACGAAGTACCGACCACGGGATTTTCTTTCAGATTAAAAATTTGATTTGAATCTGCGTTTTCTTTATTCATCACCAGCCAGTCGGCGGGATCGTCCCGGTAAGAAACCGCCGTAATAGCCAGGCCTTCGGGTGCCTGAGTCGGCAAATCCTTCATAGAGTGCACCGCCATATCAATATCGCCCCGTAGCAAGGAATCCTCAATTTCTTTGGTAAAAAATCCCTTACCTTCCAGTTTATCAAATCCAAGATGCTGTATTTTATCACCCTGGGTTTTGATAATGACCAATTCACTGTTTACCCCAATATCAGCGAGTGCTTTTTGCGTAAAATTCGCTTGCCACAGGGCCAGTTTACTGCCTCTGGTTCCAATCCGGATATTTTGTACTTTTGCCTCCAATTTAAGTCTGTTTTTTTGAAGTTGTTTAAGAATTCGAAAAGAAGGCGAGAACCAGAGAAAATTCCAGGTACTTGCTTTAGAGCTTGTCTAAATTTCCCAATTGTAGCCAATTAATGGAAGTTCAGACAAGTTCTTAGATTAATCGCTTTTCAGCGGGTGCAAAGATAGACATTTACCAGGGAGGAAGAACTTTAAGGTCTCTTAAAATACCTTGACAAACAATTTTTACGTTATAATTACCGTTAGGCGTGTTGCCTGGCAAAACGAAAACCACATTTGAACAGCCTTTATGCTGTAAAACAATCCGATGTATTTTAATTTCTGGGTTAAAACCAGGGTTAGATCACCGGTAAAATTACGCCTAGATCATGCAGATTTCAGCAACCGAACTGAGCCAGTTACTGGACGGAACTGTGGAAGGAGATCCTACCGTTACTGTTAGTGCTCCCAGCAAAATAGAGGAAGGAACACCGGGCACCATTAGTTTTCTGGCCAATCCCAAATATGAATCTTATGCCTACCAAACTCAGGCCTCCATTTTATTGGTTTCTAAAAATTTCCAACCCAGCCATCCAATCACGGCTACGCTAATCCGGGTAGAAAATGTATACGCTGCTATTTCTTTTTTATTAGAAAAATTTGATCAAAAACCTCAGCCGGCTTCAGGAATAGCCACTCAGGCTGCCATTCACGAGGAAGTTGAAATGGGGGAGAATACTTCGGTTGGAATATATTCCGTCATCGAATCTGGTGTTTCAATTGGAGCAGATACCATTATTTATCCACAGGTTTACGTTGGAAAAGATGTGAAAATTGGTAAAAATGTCATTTTATACCCCGGCGTAAAGATTTATCACGGTTGTGAAATCGGCGATCATTGTATTTTACATGCCAATGTAGTCATAGGATCAGACGGATTTGGATTTTTACCCGATCAGGATGGAAATTTCAAGAAAATTCCCCAAATCGGTAATGTTATTTTAGAAAATAACGTAGAAATAGGCGCCAATACGGTCATTGATCGAGCCACGATGGGCAGTACCGTCCTCAAAGCCGGTGTAAAACTGGATAACCTGATTCAGATAGCACACAACGTGGAGGTAGGGGAAAATACGGCCATTGCCGCACAGGCCGGGATCGCGGGGAGTACCAAAATTGGAAAAAATTGTCTGATCGGTGGTCAGGCGGGATTCGTTGGACATATAAAGGTGGCCGACGGCAGCAAGGTACAAGCACAAAGTGGCGTAGCCGCTTCGATCAAAGAACCGGGAAAAGCGGTCTATGGTTCTCCGGCACTCCCTTACGGAGATTATTTAAAAGCTTATGCTGTTTTTAAGCAATTGCCGGAAATTAATCGCCAAATCCGGGCATTAAAGCGGGAAATAGCAGATCTTAAGAATGGCGATTAAATAAATTTTAAACAAGCTCTAAGTCTAATCAATTGAACAAATTTGCAAAGTATTTTTTTATCAATTTGACTGATTGGCCAGAAACAGAAGGGTCACAGTTTTTCTAAATTGCACAATTACTCTGCGTCTATTTATAAATTAGACGCCGGATTTTGCCAAAAGCCTAGCCAAAACCACTATCTTTGGGGGATTTTTGATTTTAGACAGACTAACACTTTATGAAGCAACATACACTACGCGAGGAATTTACAGTCAATGGAGTGGGGTTACATACCGGAAAAGCCGTAAAAATGACTTTTAAACCTGCTCCGGTCAATCATGGATATAAATTTCAACGGGTTGATCTGGACGAAGCGCCGGTGATCAGCGCGGATGTCAACAAGGTAATATCTACTAACCGGGGAACCACTCTGGGGACGGAAAAAGTGCAAATCGGTACGGTAGAACACGTACTTTCTGCCCTCCGTGGTATGGATCTGGATAATGTACTAATTGAAATTGACGGACCGGAGTCCCCCATTATGGATGGAAGTGCAGCTGCTTTTGTAAAAGGGATTGCCAAAGCCGGGATCGTAGCGCAGGAGGCACCGAGAGAATATTTTGAAGTGACCGAACCGATCGCCTACCGGGATGAAATCACCGGAACGGAATTACTGGCTTTGCCAGCCGATGACTACCAGGTGACCACGATGATTGATTTTAATTCACAGGTACTGGGTCATCAATATGCTTCGATGGAATCGTTTGAGGATTATCAAAAAGAAATCGCTCCGTGCCGGACCTTCGTTTTTTTACACGAATTAGAGCATTTACTCAACCAGGATCTGATTAAAGGCGGCGATTTGGACAATGCCATCGTTATAGTGGATAGAGTGATGGAACAACCAGATTTGGACGCACTCGCCAAAAGACTTAAAAAACCAAGCATTAAGGTGGAAAAAGAAGGTATTCTGAACACCCTGGATCTTCATTTTGAAAATGAACCGGCGCGGCACAAGTTACTGGATGTAATTGGAGATTTGGCGCTGGTAGGAAAAGCGATAAAAGGGAAGATTGTTGCTACTAAACCAGGACATACTGCCAACGTAGAATTTGCTAAGATCCTGAAAAAAAGATGGCAGGAGCAAAGAAAACTCCGGGGAAAACCCAAATACGATCCGGATGCGGAACCGTTGTACACGGTACAGGATATTCAGAAATACATTCCCCACCGTCATCCATTTGTACTGGTAGATAAAATCATTGAACTTTCGGAACAACACGTGGTAGGGATTAAAAACGTAACGTTTAACGAAAGTTTTTTTCAGGGACATTTTCCGGATAATCCCGTTTTTCCCGGAGTTCTGCAGATGGAGGCACTGGCACAGACGGGGGGCATCCTGGCTCTCTTTAACGTAGAAGATCCGACAAAATGGGATACGTATTTTTTGAAAATTGATAATTGTAAATTTAAAAATAAAGTAGTACCGGGCGACACAATGATTCTTAAACTGGAATTGTTGACCCCTATCCGCAGAGGAATTGTGCACATGCAAGGTACGACGTACGTCGGAAATAAAATTGTTTCTGAAGGTGAATTAACTGCTCAAATTATTAGAAAAAAAGAAGATGAATAGTGCATTAAGGCATATACATCCCAATGCTAAAATCGGGAATAACGTCAAGATTGGACCTTTCGTCACCATCGAAGCAGATGTCGAAATTGGCGATAACTGTGAGATTGGTCCTAATGTCTGTATCCTCAACGGAACCCGGATGGGGGAGAGCTGTAAAGTTTTTCCTGGCGCCATTCTGGGATCTATTCCTCAGGATCTTAAATTCAAAGATGAAGACTCCAAACTGATTGTTGGCAACAACGTGATCATCCGCGAATACTGCACCCTCAACCGGGGGACGGCTTCTAACCTGGAAACCCGCATCGGAGATCACTGTCTGATTATGGCTTACGTACACGTAGCGCACGACTGTGTGATTGGAGAGCGTTGTATTCTGGCCAATTGTGTCAACCTGGCCGGACACATTACCATCGGTGACAAGTCGATTGTGGGAGGACTCTGCGCGGTTCACCAGTTCGTAAAGATCGGAACCCACGTGATGGTTGGGGGCGGGTCACTGGTGCGCAAAGATATTCCACCCTTCATCAAAGCTGCCCGGGAACCGCTTTCTTACGTAGGAGTTAACTCGATCGGACTGCGGCGTCATAAATTCAGCAACGACCAGATTCACGATATCCAGGCGGTGTACCGAACGCTGTATATGAAAGGATACAATACCTCTCAGGCAATGGAAAAGATCATAGCCAGCCCTCATTCTACTCCGGAACGCGAGATGATTATTTCTTTTATTAAAGAGGCGGATCGGGGTATCATCGGGCTGCGTCACGTAAACGGCAATCGCGCGAATGGAAATCGAACTGCGTGAAGTAGCTAAGCGGTATCGCTTTGAATGGATTTTTAAAAATATTGATTATCATTTTCAATCTCAACATCGTTATGCCATTCTGGGAAATAACGGGACGGGAAAATCCACCTTTCTGAAAATTTTATCGGGTCACCTGACGCCTTCCAAAGGCAAAATATTTTTCAAATATAAAAACAACACCCTGGAGATCGATCAGGTCTACCGGCACATCGCCTACGCAGCTCCTTACATCGATCTGATTGAGGAATTTACGCTGAAAGAGGCCATCAATTTTCACCAGAGATTTAAAATGTTGCAACCGGGACTCAATACGGAAAAATTAATTGAATTACTGGGTTTTCAAAAATCAGTGGATAAGGAAATAAAATTCTTTTCCAGTGGTATGAAACAGCGCCTCAAACTGGCACTCGCCATTGGAAGTAAAACGGATATATTGTTACTAGACGAGCCGACCACCAATCTTGATCAACAGGGAATGGAGTGGTACCAGGGATTATTGGATAATTATTCTGATAATCGCCTGCTTATCATTGCCTCAAACGTGGAGGCAGATTATCAGCGTTGCGATCGTTTTTTGAATATTATGGATTTTAAGAAATAAATGAAAACGGGTAATAAATCAAGAATAATGTTGTTTAGCTATTATAAAGATTGACACGCTATTGGAAATAATGAACCCGCCTGTCCGGCCGGCAGGTGTCAAATATTGATTGAGGAATATTGAATTTTCCTGTGACCGGAAAACTTTTATTCACCATAAACATTAAAACAAACTACATTTATAAAATATTCACGATATTAGATTTACACGTTAAAATCTTTGCGCCTTTGCGCGACAAAATACTTTTCAGAGGAGTCTCATGATTCAATATTCTAAAGCTGGAAAACCTACAATTCCTCTTTCAGATCCTCTAAAAAGCCTTTAATTTTCGTCAAAGACTTGAGCATTTCATTTTTCTTAAGCAAACTATCTTTGCTATTTTTAATTTCTTTTTTTGCTCCTTCCAGCGTAAAACCCCGTTCTTTTACCAGGTGGTAAATAATCTTAAACTGGTCCAGGTTTTTTTGGGTAAAACGACGATCGCCTTTACTGTTTTTGTGTGGTTTTAAGATGTCAAACTCCGATTCCCAAAAGCGGATTAACGATTTCGATACGTCAAACATCTCGGAAACTTCCCCAATGGAGTAATACAATTTTGTGATTTCGTCGTCTTGCATGGACATAATAAACTGGATTTCATTTTGAATTAATACCAATCGTGTACCTCAAAGTTACGGAATTGAAGGGAGAATAAAAATTCAGGGTGCTTTCTTACGATTCCAGGTGTTCCCGCAGCAATTCCTGCAATTTTTTCGGATCCGCTTTTCCCTTCGCATTTCGCATCACCTGACCCATAAACATTTGCAATAAATTCTTTTTACCATTTTTATAAGCCTTCACTTTATCCGGATTTTTCGCGAGCACTTCCGTTATCAACCCATCTAAAAAGTCTCCATCATCCGATTGGAAAAGATTCATTTCTTCCGCCAGTTTTTTGACGGATTTTTCAGGTGCAGCAGCCATCGCAGGAAATAATTGCTGATTCGCCACGGTAATATTTATCTGATTGGCCGCAATTAATTCTACAAATTCTGTTAGTTGTTTTTTTGTGAAAACAGTATCCGGACTTTCCTTTTGGTGGGTTTTTATTTTATTAATAAACAAATTGGCGAGTTGTTTAAAATGTTTGGAATCACCACAACAATCCATAAAAAGTAAAGCATCTTTCTTGCGTTCGGTCAGCAGCCGGGCATCATACTCGGACAGACCATATTCTTCCTGAAATTTTTGTTTTAAATCCCACGGCAGTGGTGGTTGCTGTTCTCTGATTTTTTCAATATAATCTTCTGACAACGCCACCGGCGGCAAGTCCGGGTCCGGAAAATAACGATAATCGTGGGCATCCTCCTTTGATCTCAGCGGAGACGTTTTTCCGGTAACGGGATCAAAATTCAGCGTCTGCTGTAAAACTTCGCCGCCGCTTTCGATCAGGTCAATCTGTCTTTTTACTTCGTATTGAATCGCCCGGCGGGCAAACCGCATCGAGTTGACATTTTTGATTTCACAACGATTCCCAAAAGTCTCACTACCTTTGAGCCGGACCGAAATATTACAATCACAACGCATACTGCCTTCCTCCATATTCCCGTCTGAAATTTCCAGATAACGTACCAGTTGACGCATGGAATTCATAAAAATATCCACTTCTTCCGCCGAACGAAAATCCGGTTCGGTGACCAATTCCAGCAGGGGAACGCCTGCCCGGTTCAGATCCACCACGGTATTGTCCGGATATGCGTCGTGGGTAGATTTCCCGGCGTCTTCTTCCATGTGTATGTGATGAATGCGGATATTCCGCGTATAATCAGGGGTGATGATTTCCATCCCGCCGCCCAGACAGACCGGTTCATCCTGCTGTGTGATCTGGTAGCCCTTCGGCAAATCGGCGTAAAAGTAATTTTTCCGGTCAAAGCGGTTGAGCGGATTGATTCGGCAGCCCAGGGCCAGGCCGAGTCGTACCGCGTATGCTACCTGTCGTTCGTTGAGACGGGGCAGGGTACCCGGATGCGCCAGCGAAATTGGGGAAATCTGAGTATTGGGTGACCCCGCAAACTTGTTCTCATCCCCGCAAAAAGCTTTGGAGGCCGTCGCCAGTTGAATGTGCACTTCCAGACCGATTACGGTTTCGTATTTTTCGTATGGCATAGTCAATATCTTAAAAGAGTAAAAATCCAATGGTGGCAGTAAAAGACACGAAAATTATTAAAAGAAACAAATATATGATAGATATTATAAAAATTTTCAAAAGCGTCTTAAACCAGCCTTGCTGATAAATACGTTTTAAAGATAAAAACAGATACACCAGGCCAATTAAAAAACCAAATCCAAGAATACCGGGATCAAAAAAGGGGATCAAAAGAATAATGATGGTAAATACCAGAAAGACAAACGCGTGAAAATGAAAAGAGAAGATCAGGTGTTCGACGTAAAACTTCTTACTGCGAATGTATATTATTTTTAAAAATATGGCCAGAAAAGGCATCATAAAAAACAGAGCAAGGGTCATTTTTCCAAATAAAAACTGGATCATATTCCCACCTTGTTTGACGGCTTTTACTCCCTGTGTAAAAAACAATTTCCCCCAGAAACCCATATCTTCTCCGTAGGCATCACTCAGTTGTTTAGCGGTCATATTTTCAAAATCATCCCGGCTGATCGTAGGTAATTTGACGCCGCCAAGCGAGATTTCGTCGTCCAGATCAATAGAGTCAGTGGGATTGCCCAATGCTTCGCGCAAATGTACGGCCACGGAATCAAGAGCCCGGTTAATGTCTTTTTTATTATTAAAATTCGCTTTTTGCTGCCACGAAACACTGTCCAGCGCCACGAGTACTTTGCTCCGCTCGTTTTCGTGAATCATATCATTCAGATTATTAAGACCAATATCCTTGTCTTTAAAAAGCTGAACCGCCAGTACGGACGCAAAGAGCACGGCCGTGATCAGGAACAATCGCAACGGCGAAGAATAGGTTTTGTGTTTGCCCAGAAAAAACTCCTCGGTCAGTTTGCCGGGAATAAAGATGGCCTTGATGGTATTAAAAATCCGGCTGTCCAGATTAAATTGTTCGGCCACGAAGTCTCCGATCAGATTACGCAGCTTAATCCGTCCGGTCGTGTATTTCTGGCCACATTTCAGGCAGTAGGTTGCCTCGGCGGGCAGTGGCGTCTCACAGTTATAGCATTTTTTTAGGCTGTCGTACATACGTTTTCCGGGTCTTTCGTTGGAACCAAGTTAGTCAAAACTCGTCGTGTATTTATTTTTTTTCGATGAAAAAGTATTTTATTCCGACAAAGAATAACCAGAAAACTTCCGTCCATATCAATATTTCTCATCCGCAAATTAAAAAAGCCTTATTCCGCGGGGAAATAAGGCTTTTTGAAATGTAGACGTAAGATTTAATCAAAAGACTGATTGGTGACCGACGCCATATTGGCCAGTTCCTGATATTCTTTTGGCGTCAGCCCATCCATACAATAATGAATCGGGTTGACCTTTTTTCCACGGTGAATCACTTCGTAATGAAGATGTGCAGCGGTGGAAGAACCCGTATTTCCTACCGCTCCGATAACCTGTCCACGCTGAATTTTTTGTCCCCTTTTAACGTCCACCTTACTCATGTGTGCGTAGAGCGTCTTGTAACCGTAACCATGATCGATGATTACGTGGGTTCCGTATCCGTTTTTGATTTTGGAGACTTTTACTACTTTCCCGTTACCGGTGGCTTGAATCGGTGTTCCTTCGGGGCAGGTAAAGTCAATGCCTTTGTGCATCCGACGTCTCTTAAAAATCGGGTGCATTCGCATTCCGAATCCGGACAGCCGGTGAATATTTCTTTTTAACTTATCCGAGCGAACGGGCTTGATGGCTGGAATAGAAGCCCACATTTCTTCCCGGTCTTTTGCCAGATTGGTAATTTCGTCCAGTGATTTGGACTGTACTGCGAGCTTGCTTTTGATTTTATCTACCTCCGTTTTTGCGGAAATGAGGAGTTCCCCGGAGTTTTTAAATTTTGTCAGATTAGCATATTTTTCACTACCACCCGTTCCACCGTTCCATACACTCTCATCAATTGGGTCCATTCCAAAAATCATCCGGTGTACCCCTGCGTCCCGTTCCTGAATATTGCCCAGCACTTTATTCATCATTTCAAAGTCGCTGTTCAGTGCCATATACTGGAACTTCATCTGCTCGATTTCACGCAATAATGCTTTTTCTTTAGGGGAGGGAAAGTAGGCAAGTACTATGGATATGACAATAACTGCACTGACTCCCACGGCAGAAACAAAGCCGAGGAGCTTTAATAATTTAACACGCAAGGGGTCTACAACCTTTTCATAACGTAAGGTTTGCGTATTATAAACAAACTTTTCTTTTCTCATCAGAGCCTTTATTCGTTAACCAAAATTCAGTAGCTTTGCGGCCGTTGAAAATTGGCAAAAATCGTTTTCTGTAGTTTCAGCTTAGATCCTGTTTTCGTACCAGTAAAATATATCGTTTTTATCTAAACTGTTGTAGTATGCGCCGCCAAAAATATTACTCAATTACCGATTATTCAAATAAAATCGCAAAATTCTTTGTATTTAAATAATTATAATGATAAAAAATTATAATATTGTAATTTTTTTGATGACAAAATTGACGCATTTTTAAACCTAAATACCCGTAATTGAAACAAATTAGTTAAGTTATTGTAAATTTAATTAATGCGAAAGTTGATAATGCTGCTTTCGGCTGTTTGTTTCTAATAATCACTTTATTTATGATGACTTCCCGCGCTATTCGACAAAAATTTCTGGATTTTTTTGAAAGTAAAAAACATAAAATTGTTCCTTCTGCCCCTTTGGTAAATAAGGATGATCCTACCCTGATGTTTATCAACGCGGGTATGAATCAGTTCAAAGACTATTTTTTAGGAAATAAAACACCAGATAATCCACGGATTGCGGATACTCAGAAATGTCTGAGAGTATCGGGTAAACAAAATGATCTGGAAGAGGTAGGAATTGACAGTTATCACCACACCCTTTTTGAAATGCTGGGTAACTGGTCGATTGGTGATTATTTTAAAAAAGAAGCCATCGAATGGGCCTGGGAATTATTGATCAAAGAATACAAACTGGACCCCGAGCGCATCTATGTCTCTGTATTTGAGGGCGACAAAGACTTGAATCTTTCCCTCGATCAGGAAGCAATCGATTTGTGGAAAAACCTCCTGCCCGAGGAACGTATCCTTAAGTTTGATCGCAAAGATAACTTCTGGGAAATGGGAGATACGGGGCCTTGTGGTCCCTGCTCCGAAATTCACGTGGATTTGCGGTCGGACGAAGAACGGAAAAAAGTATCGGGTGCTTCGCTCGTCAATATGGATCATCCCCAGGTGATCGAAATCTGGAATCTCGTTTTTATTCAATTCAACCGAAAAGCAGATGGTTCGCTGGAAAATCTGCCGGATGCGCACATTGACACCGGAATGGGTTTTGAACGACTTTGCATGGCCCTGCAGGGAAAAAAATCAAATTACGATACCGATATCTTTACGCCATTTATTAATAAAATCAGTGAACTCTCCGGTAAACCTTACACGGGAAATTACGCCCTCACCGCAAAGTCAGATATTGCCATGCGGGTCGTGGCGGATCACCTGCGCGCAGTTTCTTTCGCCGTAGCGGACGGACAAATGATGTCGAGCAACGGTGCCGGATACGTGATTCGCCGGATTTTACGTCGGGCGGTACGTTACTATTACTCTTTTCTGGATGTAAAAGAACCCCTGATTCACCGGTTGGTACCTATGCTGGCGGACGAATTTGCGGATGTCTTTCCTGAATTGAAAGCACAACAGGATTACGTAGCGAAAGTTATTCTGGGAGAAGAAGCCTCGTTCCTGCGAACGCTGGAAGGTGGTCTGAAACGAATCGAAAATCTGACTATTGAAAATAACAAGATGGACGGTCAGACCGCTTTTGAACTTTATGATACCTTTGGTTTTCCCATTGACTTAACACGTCTAATTGCTTCCGAAAAAGGCTGGGAAATTGACGAAGCCGGTTTTGAAAAACACCTCGCAACCCAACGCAAAAATTCACAACAGGATGCGCAAAAAGAGGTAGGTGACTGGACGGTTCTGCACGGTGAACAGGGGGTTGCTTTTGTAGGATACGACGAGAACAAAATAACAGATGCCCGGGTCATAAAATACCGTACGGTAAAAGATAAAAAAGGAGATCAGTATCAAATGGTGCTGGACCGGACCCCGTTTTACGCAGAAGGGGGAGGACAGGTAGGAGATTCCGGATTGTTGTTTTTTGGAGAAGAAAAAATACCGGTTTTAAATACCCGGAAAGAGAATGACCTGGTGATTCATTACGTCAAAAAAATGCCCGCAAAAATTGATCAGACAGTTACCGCTGAGATCAACAGCAAAAAGCGTAAACTGACCGAGAATAACCATTCGGCTACGCATCTTTTACACGCGGCTTTACGGGAAGTTCTGGGAGATCACGTGGGACAAAAAGGATCGCTGGTCAACGAAAAATACCTGCGGTTTGACTTCTCCCATTTCGCTAAATTAACGGACGAAGAACTGGCCAGTATCGAAACGATGGTCAACCGGAAAATCCGGGAAAATATTCCTTTGGAAGAAGCGCGGTCCATTCCCATCGCGGAGGCACAGGAGGCAGGGGCGATGATGTTGTTTGGTGAAAAATATGGCGATGTGGTACGGATGATTACATTTGACCCGGATTATTCGATCGAACTCTGTGGAGGTTGTCACGTCCATGCGACCGGACAGATTGGTTATTTTAAAATTACCAGTGAAACCGCCGTCGCAGCCGGAGTAAGAAGAATAGAAGCCGTTACTGCCGAAGCCGCAGAAAAGCATATCAATCAGGAATTGATGGAATTGGGTAAAATTCGTTCGTTGTTTAAAAATCCTACCCGTACCGCCGAAAACGTGGTAGCGTTGCAGGAAGAAAACAAGGGACTCAAAAAAGAGGTGGAAAAAATGCTGGCCGCACAAGCGGGAGGTCTCAAGGATGACCTGAAAAGCAAAATAGAAACGATCGATGGCGTTAATTTTATCGCAGCAAATCTGCCGATTGGAGATGCCAAAGCTATCAAAACGTTGGCATATCAACTGGAAAAGGAACTGGGAAATGCCCTGATTGTCTTTGGGGCAAATATCAATGGTAAACCGCAGTTGACCGTTGCGATCAGTGAACAACTAACTAAAGAAAAAGACCTGCACGCTGGCAATATAATCCGGGAGCTGGCTAAAGAGATTAAAGGTGGCGGTGGTGGTCAGGCATTCTTTGCGACCGCCGGTGGATCTGATGTGAATGGTTTGGATCAGGCGATTAATAAATCCCGTGATCTGGTAACAAATCAGTTGAACGGATAACTATGTCCCTGCCCGATGCAGGTTAACTTTTTTGCTGATAAGAAAATGAAAGGTCTGGTTTCAACTGGTTATGAAACAGACCTTTTTTTGTCTTTTAAAATAAACTTAAAGATTAACCAGATATTGTTAGCGTTAATTCCCAACTGTCTTCCAAAAGCAATATACCTGATTATTGGTTAAAATCAGGTATATCACAATACTTATTACTATCTTTGCGATGATACCTGATTTTTAAAAAAAGTGTATCGCACAATTACCCAAATTTAATTCTGGTGTTCAGGCACCCAAGCACGTTAATTTTCTTGACATTTCTTAAAGGCAAACTGATATTTCATTCGGTTTGATTAGTCTAATATACAATCCCGTAAATTCGATACACCTTGTATTTAATTTAGACATGCTCTAAACAAGAAGTACCTCGGAAAATCCCTGGTGCTTTCTTGCCATTTTTAATAATCGGTAAATAAAGTCTATTAATCCTAATTAATTTTTTACTGGATGCCCAATAACTGAGTACACTGTAAATTAAGTTTCATCCTGTTTTGGGGAGTTTATGTTGTTACCAATGAAAAGTGGTGACAAAAGAAACAATCAAAAAGGGACAGCATTTATTTTACGGTGTACTGAGAGAGAAATAACTAAAAGATGAAGAAAAAGACCTTACAATTGTTGAGTATTCTATTACTCATTTCTAATTTTATTTATGGACAAGACCAGGCTTTTCCTGATTGTGTAGATGCTATTCCTATTTGTCCTACTTCCAATATCATTGATCTTAATCCCGCTGGAACAGGTTCGGTTTCAGAGAACCTTGGTGGTTGTTTGTTTACTGAAATAGGTCCTTCTAGTTGGTTTTATTTTGAGTTTACCGACGATACTCCTCCAAATACAAGTTTTAATTTTACTATATCGTCATTCGGAGGAGGAAATATTACTTTTGATTTAGGACTATATGGTCCGAATGTAACTTGTGGTAATTTAGGAACTCCTTCACCTTGTCTGAATCAAGTAACATCTGCTCCAATTAATTTAACGGTTAATCCCGGCCAGGGGTATTTTCTCTACATAGATAGAGTTGTTGGAAATACTACTATTCAAATTGACCTTGGAGGAGCAGGTGCACCTTTTTTAACTTGTCCCTGTGACTTTTCAGTAGAGGCAACAGCACCAGTTACGCAAATATGTGAAAATGCAGGCTCATTTGATTTGAATAGTGTGGTAATGGGGGAAATTGGAAATGTAATTTATCAGTGGGAAGGAGATAACGGGGCAGGGGCTTATCTTTCTGATCCTTCGAGTCCTTTTCCAACGGTTACACCACCAGCTGGATTTACCGGTACATTGACCTATCGACTGATGGTAACGGATGATGATTGTGAGAATACCTCTATGGACGTGGTCATTGAAGTTACCCCTTTACCGGTCATTGATATCGCCGAGCCGAATCTTATTTGCTCTTCGAATGATCCGGTCACCCTGATGGCCAGTCCTGGAGCAGGCAGTGGAACTTGGGGAGGTGCCGCTGGCCCCGGTGGATCAATTGATCCATCCATACTTGGTCCTGGTTCACATCTGGTTACTTATGAATACACAAATGGACTTGGATGTACCGGCAGTGATTCCCGGATGATAGTAATCACAGAATCACCCGGAGTGGAAATTCTTGGAAACATTCAACCCTGCCAAAACGAAGTTATTGAGCAAAGTGCGATTCTCGACGGTTTTGGAACAGGTGGAAGTCCCGCCTATCAATATAGCTGGAGTACTCCTTCCGGTCCCGATATTAATCAGATGGTTTTTATTTCCGGATCTGGTGCGTACAACTTAACAATTACAGATGCTGCGGGCTGTACTGCCGAAGCGAGTGAAGTTTTTGTAGATGTATTGCCCGTACCGGAAGTAGATATATTTGATCCTGGATTTATTTGCAGCTCGTCTACTTTTCAGGATATTTTCGTTGGAACATTTGAAAGTGGAAGTGGAGCATGGGATACTTCTACGGGTATTATCGTTGAATCCGGCAATGGGGCAGGGATTATCGATCCTTCATCGCTGGGACCGGGTAGTTATGAAGTTAGTTATACGTTTACGAGCAGCATTACTGGTTGTTCAAATACAGATGTTGGTTTTATTGAAATCTCTTCTCCCCCTACGGCAGAAATTACCACTGGAGGCCCTTACTGCAATGCCTCTGATATTGAGTTGTTTGGAAATTCTGATACAAATGGGGTCACCTATTCGTGGTTGGGCCCTAACGGATTTACCTCAAGCGAACAAAATCCAGCTGCGGCAAATGGTCCGGGCACTTATTTCCTGACTACTTCGATTGCCGGGTGTGAATCTGAGGAGCAATTTTTGGAAATTCAATTAGATAATATTCCCATTGCGATGGCAGACAATAGCGGAGCCGCGTGTTCCGGTAGTTCGGTTAATTTACAAGGCAGTGTAAACATCACAGGCACAACGGTGACCTACGCGTGGACGGGCCCTGACGGTTACATGTCAAGTGAACAAAATCCAACGGATGCAACGGTATCCGGGGAATATAATCTGATAGTAACGGTAGACGGCTGTGCCTCAGTTGCTGCGCCTACGATGGTCACGATCAACGATACGCCCGTAGCGATGGCGAACAATAGCGGAGCCGCGTGTTCCGGCAGTGCAGTCAATCTGCAAGGCAGTGTAAACATCACAGGAACGACGGTGACTTACGCGTGGACGGGTCCTGGCGGTTACACATCCAATGCACAAAACCCAACAGACGCAACGGTATCCGGAGAATACAGTCTGATAGTAACGGTAGACGGCTGTGCCTCAGCTGCTGCTCCGACGATTGTAACGATCAACGACGCCCCTGTTGCGATGGCAGACAATAGCGGAGCTGCGTGTTCCGGCAGTTCGGTTAATTTACAAGGCAGTGTAAATATCACAGGAACGACGGTGACCTACGCGTGGACGGGCCCCGGCGGTTATACATCCAATGCACAAAATCCAACGGACGCAACGGTGTCCGGCGAATATAATCTGATTGTTACGGTAGATGGTTGTTCCTCGGCTGCTGCGCCGACGATGGTAACGATCAACGATACGCCGGTTGCAATGGCGGACAATAGCGGAGTCGCGTGTTCCGGCAGTTCGGTTAATCTGCAAGGCAGTGTAAATATCACGGGAACGACGGTCACTTATGCGTGGACAGGCCCGAATGGTTATACGTCAAGTGCACAAAATCCAACGGACGCAATGGTATCCGGCGAATACAATTTGATTGTTACAGTAGACGGCTGTGCCTCAGTTGCTGCGCCTACGATGGTAACGATCAACGATACGCCCGTAGCGATGGCGGACAACAGCGGAGCCGCGTGTTCCGGCAGTTCGGTCAATCTGCAAGGCAGTGTAAACATCACAGGCACAACGGTGACCTACGCGTGGACGGGCCCCGGAGGTTACACATCCAATGCACAAAATCCAACGGACGCGATGGTGTCCGGTGAATATAATCTGATAGTAACGGTAGACGGCTGTGCCTCAGTTGCTGCGCCGACGATGGTCACGATCAATGATACGCCCGTAGCGATGGCGAACAATAGCGGAGCCGCGTGTTCCGGCAGTTCGGTTAATCTGCAGGGAAGTGTAAATATCACAGGCACAACGGTCACATACATGTGGACGGGCCCCGGAGGTTACACATCCAATGCACAAAATCCAACGGACGCGATGGTATCCGGTGAATATAATCTGATAGTAACGGTAGACGGCTGTGCCTCAGCTGCTGCGCCTACGATGGTCACGATTAATCCAACCCCGGATGCAGTGATTTCTAACGTAGGTACTTTTTGTGCGGACGAGCCGATTCAGTTGATGGGCAGTACGACGACCGCTGGAACGGATATCAGCTACCAATGGTCGGGACCTAATGGTTACAATTCTACGGATCAGAACCCGGATGATATAGCCATCGGTGGAAACTATAGCCTGGTAGTAACGGTAGATGATTGTCCCTCGGAATCGGAAATGACAATGGTCACAATTACCCCTCTACCAATTGCAGAACCTACGACGGGCGGCTCTCTGTGTACCTCTGCTGATATAGAATTACTAGGAAATTCGGATACACCGGGTGTTACTTACGCCTGGACCGGACCCGGAGGATTTACATCAAATGAACAAAATCCGGCGACCAATAATGGCGCAGGAGTTTACATCTTGACGGTGAGTAATGGAAACTGTGAGTCCGAACCGGTCTCACTGGATGTCAATCCTGGAACCGCCCCGCAGGCAAGTGCCGGCACCGACGAAACTTCATACTGTGCGGGCGATGAAATCGGTTTGATCGGCAGTGTAAATGCCACGGGTATGATGGTTGAATACGATTGGAGTGGTCCAAATGGATATACTTCTACGGATGAAAATCCCACGAATGCTACCGAGGCTGGCACGTACACCTTAAATGTAACAGTAGATGGTTGCGTGGCTGATCCGGCTGATGTGGAGGTAGTAATAACCGATTTACCATTGGCCATGCCATCAGTCGGCGGC
>CAKZUV010000102.1 GCA_937921555.1 uncultured Saprospiraceae bacterium | reverse complement strand
AACGATGAGATGAAAATGTCCTTTGATATAAAATTTAAGGATCAGGAGGAACGTCGCAAAATCAGAGCAGAAATGCCCAATTACCTCAGTGATGACAAAGAAAAAAAGTCTTCTGGTATGGAGGTAACCAACAATATGATGGGAGAAATGGAACAGATTGATTTTAAAAAAGGGATCGTTATTATTCCAATGATGGATCTGAAATCTGAGGATGAAAATCCTGTCAAAGAAGAAGCGGAAGACGATGAAGCTACTAAGGCGATGATGGCCATGATGTTTGGCAGTTCCGGGATTCGTCAGACGTATCACCTGCCGGGAAAGATTGAATTCACGAATGATTCCGACGCAGAAATTGATGGTAACACGGTGGTGTTCTTTACGTCGTTAATTGACTTGATGGAAAAGGAGTCGATTCCACAGCGGATGATTAAATTTAGTCCGAAGTAAGAAAACCCCTGCTAACCACAAAATAAAATTTACTTTGGAACTAATCTCTAATCCCGCCGTCGCTGCCAAATTCAAAAGCTATCCCACGCCTTTCAAAAAAAAAGTGGAATATCTGCGTAAATTAATTATCGCTACGGCCAAAGAAATTCCGGAACTACAAAATTTGGAAGAGACCTTAAAATGGAACGAACCCGCCTACCTTACAAAAAAAGGCAGCACTATCCGTATCGACTGGAAACCCAAAAAGCCGCATCAGTACGCCATCTACTTTAAATGTACCAGCAAGTTAGTAAAGACTTTCAGATCCGTCTTTGGTGAAAAATTTAATTACGAAAAGAACCGGGCGATTGTTTTTCGGTTGGAAGATCCGGTTCCGGAAAAAGAATTGAAGCAATGTATTGCGGCGGCTTTACAATATCATGTAGTGAAAGAATTGCCGGATTTGGGAATGGAATGTTAAAGTTTTCATTTTATTTGTTAAGTAATAATTTTTATTTTATAATTGTGTTTTACTAAATAAAAATAAAAGTAAAGTTATGAACGTATTCACGTATTCACGTATTCACGTATTCACATTAATTTTAACTCTCTCCTTATTTCCTAGTCTTGTTAATTCCCAATCTAAAGGCGAACCTGTAGAACAGATTTATATCGAATGTGGTACTCCTGACTCCCCCGACGAAGTATTTGAGTCAAGACCTTGGTATGGAAATAATGCAATTCTTCCTTCTTATACAGAAAGAGCGAATGAATTTATCCTTAATCATCTAAGTGATAGTGTATCAGCACAAACTAGAGATGACTTTAGTGAATGCTTCTTAGACATAGAGGCAATCGTAATGGTTCCAATTCAATTCTGGATTTACCTTGAAGAAGAAAGTCCAAGTTTTCCAAGCCAAGAAGACCTTCAAATAGCAATGGATAATTTGAATAATACCTTCTACGACAGCGGAATGAACGTAAGGTTTTACATGCAATGTCCAGAGTATATACTTGATAACGATGCACTAGTCCGTAGTCATTGGGGGAATTTTTGGAATCAATTTGGAGGTAACAATACTCGTGCATTTGCGATAAATGTACATATCATAGTAGATGTTGAAGGTTCGGGTGGAACGTATTATCAAGCCGGTGATTACATTGTGGTAGAAAGAAATATTTATGACGAATCAAATAGAACACTGGCGCATGAAGTAGGACATTATTTCGGATTAGATCATACACATAGGAATTTCAGCAAGGGAAAATGCCGTCAGGAGGCAGTTGATAGAAACCGAAATTATGGTGCTGGCTGTATTTTTAAATATGGAAAAATCTGTGAAAGAAGTGGAGATGGTTTTTGTGATACACCGGCAGAACCAAGTTTAAGTAATAATACCTTGTATGATAGAAGTAATTGCACTTACATTGCTAATGAAACAGATAATTGGGGTGATAGGTATTTACCTAATGATGGAAGTAATATTATGTCTTATGCAGGTACATGTAGACGTGATTTTACGGGACAACAAATAGCTGCAATGTGGTATCAAATTTTCCATGTTCGACCTTGGATCATTAACGTGGACCTTGATGGACTAGATCCTGATAAATATGAACCAGATGATAGTGATGAATTTAATATACCTCGTGAAATTACCATTGGAGAAAAGCAATGTCATTCCTTTCACCAGTATGGTGATTGTCAAGATGAGGTAGACTGGTTGAGAATAGATAACTCGAACGGATACATCGGATCGCTAATGATTGAGCTAGATCAAGTAACGGATACTTATATTTATGAGTATGAATACCCCGTAGAAGAAATTATTATTTGGGATACTGATCTAAATCAAATTAAGACTAGTATAAAGTCAGTCAACCGAACTCAAATTGGGACTAAAGACGTTTACGAAATAGATTGTGAGTCGAGCCCAAATGATTTTTTAATACAAGTAGTGAGAAAAGAAAATGTTCAGAGAGGAATGTATTCAATTTCTTTAAATAGCTCTTTTGAAGTATTACCAACAATAATCGCAGATAATCAACTTTGTGTGGATGGTTTATTGACTATCAACAATCTACCTGACGGAGCATCAGTCAATTGGACTTCAACAGCTAACCTTTCTTTAAGTACTAATAATGGAATTACTACATCAATTGTCTCAACAAATGATCTTTTTCCAGATTCAGGTTATGTCGTCTTTGCGGATGTAAACGTTGGAGGTTGTAACTACCGTATTCATCACAGATTCGATGAAGTGGCCACAAATAATTTTCCTACATTTTTAAATATAAATATGGAAGTACAGGGGGCAGCTTGTGACCCGATATTCAATTTTTCTGTACCTGCGATATCAGATGCAACGATTTATGAGTGGAGTTGTTTTTCAGAAAATAATTTTGACGATTTTACAGGGTGCCATGATACTAATTCTAATTACACTTGGGGTAGCGCTTCCTTAGCTGAGAACGAACAAATTACAATTAATGTAAATTTAGAGGTTTCTAATGATTGTGGGGCTAGTATACAAACGTCCAGAGCATTTACTTACACAGCTGGTGATAATTGCGATATGCGTAGTCCTGATTTTAAAGTAGACATTACGCCAAATCCAATTTCTTTAGGAGAGCAGATGAGTATAAGTATTACGGACGAATCTGAAACGCCCATTATGGATTATGATGTAATTATTTCCAGTCCATATAATGGAATAGAGTATAATAGTAATGTTGATCAACTCGAAAGCCAAATAGATATTAACTCACTTTCACCGGGAATTCACTACTTACATATCATTTCTGGAGAAAAGGTTGCTTCTAAAGTATTTGTAATACAAAATTGATACAAATGAAATATAAATTTGTTTTTTTAACGTTTTTTTTCTTGTTACTCAATAGCTGCAAGGATAGGTGTGATTATGGCGAAGCAACTATATTTTTTGATTACGATCTAAGTTTTAGAGTGGTTGATGAAAATGACGATACCGTAATCGCTGCCTATAGAGCTAAATATTCTTCAGATGATACTAGGTTGGAGACAAGTGATGGAGAGATATTGCCCCAGACTAGGATAACTGATGGTGGTAGAATAAATTTTATCCCAATGATTTCCGAAGATTGGTCAGAACTATCAGGTCGAGATATAGAACGAAATTTTTTCTTATTCTTACCTGACACGAGCTACGTTGGAGGGTTTGATGTAGATACGCTTCGTATAGCCTTCCGGGCGGAGGCTTGTGATATTGGAGGTGGTTGCTGTGCCGGATTTAAATACGAGTATTTCGATATAGCTTATAACAATAAGGAACCGCATCATCGGAATGATACAAATGATTACTATAAGTTTTATCTATTTCGGAAGTAAAATAAAATTTGTTAGCTATGTCTATTGTGGCTGGAAAAATATGAGTGAGATCAATATTCTGGTGGTCTCACTCGTATTTTTCTTAAATCGCCAACAACCCAGTCTCTCTACCCCCCGTCTCCTTCATGACCGCCGTCGTCTCCCGCACCGTTTCCTCAATCGGCGTATACTTAAAATTCAACACCTTCTCCGACTTTGACGCATCGAACGCGGCCGTTTCCGTTGCCGAGCGGACCGTTTCCCGCGTAATCAGCGGAGACTTTCCGGTCAGCTTCGATTTTAACCACATGGCACGCCAGGCTGTTCCGCCCAACAACGGAGTTACTTTTACCGTCGGTACCGGTTTGTCGAGTCCCTTTGCCATCTGATTGAATAAATCCCGGAATTTTAAATTTGCTCCGTTGGCAATAAATCTTTCGCCTTCAATCTCACTCTCCATCAACTGCAACGCCATCCGTGCCACGTCCCGAACATCCACAAAACCATTACCTCCCGTTGGGTAAAATTTCAGTCCGTTCCATACCTGCTTAAACAACGCGGTACTCGACTGCCGCCAACGTCCCGCGCCCAGTACCACCGAAGGATTCACAATCACCACGGGTAATCCTTCCGCGTATCCCCGCCAGGCTTCCTGTTCAGACAAGTACTTACTAAGACTGTAATTAGTATTGTTTTTGTCTCTTTCCCATTTTGTTTTTTCAGAAGCAGGTTCGCCGTTTTTTGACTTTCCCAGCGCGGCAATAGAACTGATATGGACCAGCTTTTTGATTTTCCGGTGAATTGCCACGTTGATGACATTGGCGGTTCCTTCGACGTTGATTGTCATCATATCTTTCAGATATTTGGGATCATAAGAAACTATTGCCGCAGCATGAAATACCTGATCAATTCCTTCCATCGCATCTTCCAGGGCCGGAATATCAAGTACATCGCCGGTGACCCATTCGATTCGCTCTGCGTCCGGCCCGAGCAAATCCATCTCGCTGTTTTCCCTTTTCAACGCCCGCACCCGATAGCCTTTTTTCAATAAAAGCCGCGCAAGATAGGAGCCTACCAGCCCCGTCGCTCCGGTGATGAAAATATGATTATTTGAATTTGTCATTTTTTTTGTTGAATCGTTGATGTGTTGAATCGTTGAGGTGATAACTCAAAACTCACCAACTCAAAACTCAAAACTATTATAAATAAACCGCCCCTCCCACCGTATCCCGCTTCGCCCCCGTCACCGACGCAAAACAATTCGGTAAATTTTCCATGCGCAATACACCCAGTAAAACCATCAGGATCGCCTCTTTAAAATCAATGATATTTTTTTCGGGTAGAACGATCTCTAAGTCCAATTCCGTCATCGCTTTCTCTTTTAAAGTTTTCACCAAAAAAAGATTAAACGCACCGCCGCCCGTTACCAACATTCGGTATCTGTCCTTATTAAAAGCTTCTTGATGCAAAATAGTTTTGATAGCACGAATAGTTTCGTCCACTAATTGCTGCACTGCCGTACACATCCGGTCTTCCACGCTGCCCGGATACTCGTAATATAAAGGTAAAACCTGTTGGCGAATCCACTGATTGTCCAGTGATTTAGGATACGGTTTTTGATAATAATTATTTTGAGAAAGGGCTTCCGCCAAATCGGGTAATACTTTTCCATTTGCCGCCAGTTGACCATTCAAATCGTAATCTGCTCCACTGAGTTGTGCCAGCGCGTTAAAAATCTGATTGGCCGGAGCCGTATCAAAAGCGATATATTTACCATCAATATTTGCTGTGATATTGGCAATGCCACCAAGATTTAAATAAAAATCATAACCCGGAAACAAGTAGCGATCCGCCGCCGGAGCCAGCGGTGTTCCTTCTCCATTGAGCGCAATATCCTGCGTCCGGAAATTACAAACCACCGGAAAACCCGTCGCTGCTGCCAACGCACCACCATCCCCAATCTGCGTCGTAAACCGCTTGTCCGGATAGTGAAAAATTGTATGGCCATGAGACGCAATAAAATCGGGCTTAAGATTATGACGGCTGATAAAATCATTGACCAGCTCCGCCATATAATAACTGAAATAAACATTCGTCTGCGCAAAACTCATCGCCGACTGCTGAGGCAGATTCGCCAGTCGCCGGGTCCACAAATCCGAAAAGGGGAGTGTCTCACCCGCTAATAATTTCCACGAAACCGCTACCGGATCACGCGAAATTTCCATCAAACAATGTACTACGTCCAAACCATCCAACGAAGAACCAGACATAAGCCCAAGGGCCTGATAAGTTTTGGTCGCAGCCATTTAGTTATATTTTTTTAATGTAATTTTTTTACTAAAATCCACACATTCACACATCAAAATTGTTTAATCGTTGATTTGTTTAATCGTTTAATCATTGACAGAATATTTCATTAATGTACCGAAAACGAATAAATTCGTAAATCTGCACATTAAATAATCCACAAATCCACAAATCCACAAATCTGCAAATCTGCACATCCAACCATCCGCACATCTATAAATCAAAAAATCTACCCACAATCCGTTTATTCTTCGTATTCTTGCACCTCAATTACAAAAAGGACGCCGTACAGGAAGTATGATGCCTTATAATTCGTAACAGTTTAGAGTTCGTGTAAATTCCAGCCGATGGTTAACGGTTAACCAAGTTGCTGATCATCCGCTGGACCAAATCGTTACACAACCTAAATTATTCTATGAGCGATTTTGCGGCCACTGGCCTGAACGAACAACTGGTAAAAGCAGTTACCGAACTGGGCTTTGAAACTCCCACGCCGATCCAGGCAAAAGCAATTCCAATCTTATTAGACTCCGAACGGGATTTAGTGGCACTGGCCCAAACCGGTACCGGGAAAACGGCGGCTTTCGGTCTGCCCGCACTGCATAAGATTGATACCAAATCCAAAGACACACAGGTAATCATTCTCTGTCCCACGCGGGAATTGGCCATTCAAATTACCCGGGACCTGGAATCTTACGCCAAATATTCCAGGGACATAACGATCATGGCCGCCTACGGTGGAACCAGTATTCAACCACAACTTGCCGCTTTGCGCAGAGGCGTACATATTCTGGTCGGAACACCCGGTCGGACCCGCGATTTATTAAAAAGAAAAAAACTAAGACTGGATGCCATTCAGACCGTGATTCTCGACGAAGCGGATGAGATGCTGACAATGGGATTTAAAGAGGAACTGGACGCCATCCTTTCGGAAACACCGGAAGAAAAACAAACCTTACTATTTTCGGCTACTATTTCTAACGAAGTTTCCCGGATTGCCAAGCAGTATATGAATGACGCCGAAGAGATTTCGGTCGCCCGCGTAAACGCCGGAGCGAGTACCGTCGAACACTGGTACTATTACGTTATGGCCCGGGACAAATACGAAACACTGAAGCGAATCGCCGATGTCAATCCGGATATTTACGGTATCGTTTTTTGCCGTACCCGTAGAGAAACACAAGACATTGCCGCGCGGTTGATGTCAGACGGTTATAATGCCGACGTACTTAACGGAGACCTGTCACAGGCGCAGCGGGACGAAGTGATGAACCGCTTCCGAACAAAACACATACAAATTCTGGTAGCCACCGATGTTGCTGCCCGTGGACTGGATGTAAACGAATTGACCCACGTTATAAATTACAATTTACCAGATGATCCGGAAGTGTATGTGCACCGTTCCGGACGTACCGGTCGGGCCGGAAACAGCGGTATTTCCATTGCCATTATTCACTCCCGTGAGAAGCGGAAAATGCGCGATGCAGAACGCAAAGCGGGCATTAAATTTATCCGGAAGTCCGTACCAACAGGCCGGGAAATTTGTCAGATACAACTGATGAAGGTGATTGATAAAATCCAGGAAGTCGAAGTCAATGAAAAGGAAATCGGACCCTTCCTGCCGGATATTTACGCCAAGCTGGAAGACATGGATCGCGAAGAATTGATCCGTCGATTTGTCTCTACCGAATTTAATCGTTTTCTGGAATATTATAAAACCGCCCGGAATCTGGACGGCAAAGAAGATAATAAAAGAGACCGGAATGAGCGCCGTAGCGAACGTGGCAGAGACCGTCGTGCGAGCAACAGCTCCAACCGCAACCAGTCGGAACGCAACGTCCGGAACGACTCGGAAAAACCGTTTCGTCCTTCCCGTACGACCAGTAAGAATGCAAAATTTGCGAAGATCGTAATCAGCATGGGACACAACGCCAAAATGCATCCTGCCCGACTGATCGGACTGATTAACAATACCCTGGATTCCAGCGAAGCGACCATCGGCCGCATCAATATTCAGGACAAAGTTTCGTATTTTGAAATTGAAAAAGAATACGCGGACAAGTTAATCGAAGGCCTGCGCGGTCAGGTAATCGACGGATCAAAATTGATGGCCGATGCCTCGGAAGGCGCCCCGATGCCCCAAAAGAAAAGCAAAGGCAGAAAACCAAAACCGTTCAATCCAAACCGACCCGAAAATTTCAAAAAGCGTAAGAAGAAAGCGAGACACCGCAAGGGTGGGGGAAGTAAGAAAGGAGGGTAGGAGATGTTGAGTTGATAAAAATATGATCGCCTCTGGATTCTATAATGGAAGTTGGAGGCGATTTTTTTTAGTATTGTGTTTTAATGAAAATTCAATCCGTTTTAAATAAATCTGTAATGAGTATTACATTAGTCACGTTTAATACGCTCATTGTGAATGCTAAAATTGCAATAAAAGTATCTTCTGATAAGGTCCATTTCCATTCAAGATTGATACTAAAACCTCTTAATACCATAGCGCTTATTATCAATCCTAAAGATAGAAAGATCGGTAGTTTTATTAACTCAGGTGATATATTCGACAATGATGTCGCTTCATCCTTATTTTGATGAGTTTTACCTAACCATTTGTATAGAACAGTTAATTGTCCGAAAAAGACAGGAGTCAGAATTGCAAGCATTTCTTTGGATTTCCCAAAACTGAGAAAGCTATCAGTAGAACCACCTAGAATAAAAATTGATCCTCCAATTAAGAATGTTGCAATTAAATATGCTTTAATTAACCAATTTGCTTGTTGTGATTTGTTTTTCATTTTCTTATTTTTATACAATCGATTGATCGTTCTAGTTTTGATAAATTACTCCTAATTACATTATCAATAGTGGAAATGTAATCATTGACCTGCTCATCTTTGAAGAGTAATTGGTTGGGATCATTAGAACTACTACTAACTAAGGGAACAAAACTTATATCAATTACTATATCATTAGATGTATTATTTTCAAAAATTTGTACAATGTAAACTACAGTTTCATACTTAGGATTTGTAGATAGAATTTTAGAAAAACCACTAGCAACATATACGTTTTTAATTACCTTATCATTTATCCGTTTATGGACTCGTCTAGTTCCAGAAATAGGAGATTTTTTCATTGATTGATCAACGTTATCGGCAACAACAGTAATTGCATTATTTATGCATGATTCAATATCTAGTATTATGTTATCAGTTTCTATAAGAGAGCGAGTAAGAGAAGAACTAATAGAAAGTCCATTTACTTGTATAAGACGCTGTAAATCTTTTTCAAGAATAAGATTTCTTTGAGTTTTGAGAATTAATTCGGATGATAGATTTTTGATGCTATCTCTCATTTCTATGTTTGCCAAAGAAATAGTATTATATTTTTTTTGGGAAACACAGGACAATAAACAACAGATTAATAAAGAAATTGAAATTAAAGTAATTATTTTCATCTTATTTTTGATTTAAGAAATTGTAACTCAGCAAGAGTTTCCATAACACTATAACCTGAATTTCCAACAAAATCACCTAGTAAGTTGACTGGAATGTTTTCAATAATAATTCCACAAAAATAGTATCTGTTATTTTTTAAAATTGTTACTGGACCACCACTGTTTCCACTAAAGGCAGCTGCGTCTAATATGTACCTTTTGGATATTTCATTGTACCCAGCGATTAAACCTTTACGAACTAATGGTCGTTTTTTACTGAATTGAGGGATTGATTGCAATCCAATAGTATTAGGAAAACCAAATAAAAATATTTCATATCCTTCAGAAAAATTTTCAGGTTGAATAATATCTTCGGACCGTATGGCAAATAGTGAACCAACAGTGAAATTAGATTTGGCTGTTACAGAAATATGATAATTAACTAATTTTAGGGAATCATGGATGGGGTGCTTTTGTGTATTTCCTAGTTTTATCAATGCAATATCACTTTCATCACTATATGAAATTTGATCAAGAATATAAGCCATTTCGATATCTAACTGAAACTGTGCAGGATAAAGAGAATCATTGTCCTTAAGATTGAAACTTACTTGACAGCTATTATGTAGCAGGTTATATGATTCATCTGTTATATTTCTATCAAACAATAAATGTCTTGCAGTTATTAAATATATGTGTGTTGAATCTTTATATAAAAAACCACTTCCATCATTTTCACTATTCGGAAAATCTATGGAAGTTGTCGCTGCTAACATAAAATTGAATGATTTTCTATTCGGATCATTTTGGGAACATAAGGTAATGGGTATAAGAATTAGAAAAATAAAAAAAAGGTTAAACTTCATTTTACAATAATACAACTTTTTGTTTGTGTTTGAAATGAAAAGTAAAAATAATTAGGAATAATTCCATAAATAATTATTTAGCTAACTCAAAACCCCAGCACCTCCCCAATCACCCTTTCCACCATCCCCACATTCGGCAACGTCGCCGCTTCCAAAATACTATTCAATCCAATCGCCGGAACATCCGCTGAACCCAGCGTCCGCACCGGCGCATCCAGACTTTTAAAACATTCCTCCTGCACCCAACCCGCCAAGCTTTGTGCAAAAGAATTCCGTGTCGGTTCTTCCGTTAAAACCAAACAGCGGTGGTGCGAACGAACCGTCTCCAGAATCAGCTCTTCGTCCAGCGGAACCAACGTTCTTAAATCCAGCACCGTTACTCGTCCCGGATATTTCGCCGCCGCGTTCAACGCCCAGTGAACACCCATTCCGTACGTAACGACCACCATCGCTTCCCCGTTCTCCACCTGCGTTTCCTCCGCTTCCAACACTTTATTCGCCATTCCCAGCGGTAAGATATAATCCTGTGCCGGTTCAATTGTTTTCGCTGCCGCCGTTCCCGGTACCTTCGACCAGTACAAGCCTTTATGTTCAAAAATAACCACCGGATTGGGGTCGTGATAAGCCGCCTTCATCAACCCTTTCAGGTCCGCTCCGCAACTTGGATACACCACTTTGATACCCCGGATTCTGGTAACAATACTTTCTACACTGGAAGAATGATAAGGTCCGCCACTGCCGTACGCACCAATCGGAACCCGCAAAATCATACTCACCGGAAACTTTCCATTACTCAAATAACAAGACCTGCTAACTTCCGTAAACAATTGATTAATGCCCGGAAAAATATAGTCGGCAAACTGAACTTCCACAATTGGTTTCAATCCCGTCGCGGACATCCCTACCGTCGATCCTACGATAAACGCCTCCTGAATAGGAGTATTGAAAACACGGTCGTCCCCAAATTTCTGAGCGAGCGTTGCCGCTTCGCGAAATACGCCACCGAGCCGCGCACCCACATCCTGCCCGTAAAATAAACACCGTTGATCCTCCGTCATAATTTCTTCAATGGCGTGTAAAGCCGCATCGACCATGACCCCCATTTCTCCGTCGGCGGGAGAACGATCACCGGTTTCTTCGGTCACCGGGGTCGGAGCAAATATATGGTGAAAGATAGATTCCGGCGTTGGCTCTTTGGCCCGGCGTGCTTCCGCAAAATCTGCTGCCACGGTTGCGGTAACTTCCTTTTCCAGTTTAGCAATTGCATTTTTTGTAATCCCTGCTTCCAGTAATTGATTTTTTAAAATAGGGTAGGGATCGGAAAGCTTGGCCTCTTCCAGGTCATCCCGGTACCATTCCATTCTCACACCGCTGGTATGGTGATTGAGCAGAGGAACCGTAGCGTGTAACAGAAAAGGTCGTCGTTCCTTTCGTATGGTTTTTAGAATCCGGTTAACGGTCTGATAAGCAATCTGAAAATCACTTCCGTCGATACTGACTCCTTCGACTCCGTGAAATCCCTGAATGTATTCTGCCGCGTTTTGTGCGCGTGTTTCCGCCGCGTTGGCAGAAATGTCCCAGCCGTTATCCTGGACCAAAAACAAGATGGGTAATTGTCGCAACCCTGCCATCTGAAAGGCCTCGGCTATCTCCCCTTCGGTCACCGATGCATCGCCCAGTGAGCAAACGACCACGCCTTTTTGTTTTGGTAGATTTTTAAATTTTAACAACTCCTGGTATTGGAGGCCCATCGCAATTCCTGCCGCCGGAATCGCCTGCATGCCCGTTGCCGAAGACTGGTGCGGAATCGTAGGCTTATCTTTATCCCGCAAACTGGGATGACTATAATAAGAACGTCCTCCCGAAAACGGATCATCTGCTTTGGCCAATAACTGGAGCATCAAATCGTACGGACGCATTCCCAGCGAAAGGAGCATGGCGTCGTCCCGGTAGTACGGTGCCGCGTAATCCTGTGGCAGCAATTGCATACCACAAGCTACCTGAATGGCCTCGTGACCGCGACTCGTAGCGTGTACGTATTTAGAGACTTCTTTAAAATTTTCTTCGTAGAGAAAGGTCATTTGCCGGGCGGTGCAAAGTAGTCGGAATCCTTCTGTTAGTATTTTTTTTGAAACTATATTGTTGGAGGCAATGGGCATAAATAATGGTTTTAGGAGCCACTTGCTGAATGAAAAAGCTAATCTGTAATCTATTCTGGCAGGACTCCATTTTTTAATTTGGCAATAAGGAATGGCAAATAAATAAGTGCAGATTCTAGGCAAAAAGAGGAAGTATAGAATCGTATTTTATTTATTTAATATTCCTAAGGTAAAAATAAGAATTTCTAGCCAGTTTTAGCTCGCTTACGCGGTATTCTTTCAGTCATTTTATTAGACATGCTCTTATTCAAACCCTGGATTGTACCTTTTCTATATTGTTCTAACATTCCTTATTTGACATTCCTGTATTTATCTTCCTTTTTTTTGTCGTTTTTTCTCTTTTTGCAGTCGTTTATAAATCCTCCGGTTTTTTCGGTATAATTTTTTATCGCGACGGTATGAATGAAGAATACCTTTTGCTTTGTACCATTTGCGTCCGGTAAAACGAAATTTATAATCCATCGTATTTTCTTCGTTCCCCAGGGCCTGAATATGAAATTTTCTGCCAGATTGATTATATGTCAAATGATCCGGCATGGATGCTGCGTCCCAGAAAAAAAGGTTAGACCACGGAATGGAGATTAATAGATTTGATTGATTATCATAACGAAAATCACCTTTCATATAAAAAGTGAAAGCCGTTGAAGTAATGTTAAGTGCGGGTATTTTGATCGTTCCTTCTTTAATTTTCAGGGTATCGATCAGCGGTAAAAATTGAATATCCTGGATTCTTTTCTCTTTAAGAATTTTTCCGGCGGTGGAGATAATGGGCTTGAAATTCTGGAGCCGTAAATCTTTCAGATTAAATGCTACCGAGCCTTGCAGGGTAGAATCCAAAGCGCCTTTTTCGTCAAGAATATGACCCTTCAAATGACTGTCAACAGAAAGGATTCCCGATACATTGCCTGCCGATTTGAGTGAAGGTAATCCGAAAAAATCAAAGGCTGGAACCAATTGTTCAAGGTGTAGATTTTTGGTTGTAAAATCAGTATCAAAACCGGTTCGTTCCGTTTCTGTCAAATCCAATGTTGCGTTCAACAGCACGAGGGCATTGCCTAATTTAAATGCTGTTTTTTGTAACTCTAAATGATTCCGGTCTTCAAATTGTAGTCCGGTATTAATATTTTTTGCCTCAAATGTCTTGTAAGAAAAATTGTCAATGACAACGTTGACGGTTGGTGAAAATTTATCATAAATTCCTTGTACCGTCGGCTTAAAAACGTTGATCTTTTGAGTCGTGTCTGATTCCGGTTTTTGTGATAAACTGTCTGCCTCCGTAATGACATTAAACATCCGGGACAAGTCCTTGAAATCCAACTCTTCGGAATAAATATTCAAATTAGAAACCACTCCTTCGGGAATAGAATCCATCAGTATTCTGGTAAAATTATCTACCTTACCAGTTACCTGAATCCGGTGACCCGAAGTTAAGGGTATTACAAAACCATTGACGGTAGCATCATTGTTTTTAATCATCAAATCAACGTCGTCGAGCGGCACCGTAAGGTTCATATCTTTATAAAACACACGGCTGTCATCCAGTGTAAGCCGACTGTCCAGGCTTTCCAGCAAACGCTTTTTATCAAGCAAATCTCCGTTAAATTTTAAATCAAAATCAAAGACGCCTTCTTTAAAAAAGAAAGTATTATTATTGAAAAGTTTATCAAAACGACGAGCCTGACCGTGAGCTGATAAACTTAATTGCGAATTTATTTTTTCCTTCTCCGAAAAATTAAAAACAGCCGCCAGATCTAACCGGCCATCATCCAGCTCGAAGCTGGTTTCTTCGACGGAAAGTAACGAACTGTCTTTGTAGGAAATACTGGAATGTACATTTTCCAGCAGATAATCCTGACTGGTGAAAGTATCAATTTGTACCGTTAGCGATGGGTTAAATTTTTTATATACGGTGGTGACTCCGCGGTGTAACGCATTCTTGTCTTTGGGTTCCTTCTTTTCGTTGCTGGTAAAAATATCAGTAATGAGACCGAAATTTTTGGAACTTAAATGTTGTGAATAAATTTTTACCCTGGAATTTACTTCGTATCCGGCTTCTTCTTTTAGCAGAGAGGTGAAATTATTTACCTTTCCGGTAAGCTCAACCGTGTTACCCTGAGGAAACGGAATACTCAATCCCGCAATTGCTGCGTCCCGTTTTTTCAAAGTGATAAGTGCCGTATCAATCGGGATCATCAGGTCCTGATCTGCATGATAAATTCTGGTATCTTTTATCCGGAGATCTACTTCGCTGCCGGTAATAAGGTTATCAGGATGATCCAGAGAACCCTGATAATCAGCCGTTAAGTCAAACGTGCCTTGCCGCAGCAGAAAATCTTTATTGTCAAATAATTCGTTCAGACTGCTCATGGCACCGTTGGCTTTTATACCCAGAGAAGCTTCGGTAGTATTGCCTTCCGGTAAATGAATGGCACCATTTATTTTGATGTCGCCGTCGCCAAATTTGAAGTTTGATTTTGATAGCGTCAGTGTATTTTTATCCTGATAAGTGACAAAAGTCCGGAAGTTTTCAATCAATATATTTTTATAAGAAAACGTATCAATCCTGATCGATAGCTCTGGATTAAAACGGACGTAGATATTTTCAAATGCAGCTCTTAAATCTTTTTCGGTTTTTTCCAGATCATCGGCTATTTCTTCCAATGCAGTTTGTTCTGTTGCCGCTTGAATAGTGGCAATCAAACCGTCATAGTCCAAACCTTTTGACTCAATATTTAAGACAGATTTTATGGGGGCATCCAGTTCGTCAAAGATTAAAGAAGTGTAGTTTTTTAACTTTCCGGATACTTCCAGATATTGTTTTCCGGGAAACTCCAACCGCATAGATTTTAAAAGCGCATTTCCATTTTTTGTAAGAAATTGAATACGCCGTACCGGAACCGTCAGAGCAGCTTTGTTGTAAAATACATTTGTTTTGTTGATTTTTAGTTGACTGTCGGCGTAGGTTAGCACGTCCAGCGGATTTTTTACATCTCCTTTAAAAAAACTGTTCAGTTCAAAGATTCCGGATTTAAAAAAGAAGGCATCATTTTTCAGAATCTGATTCAGCCGCTCCGTTTTTCCCGTGGCTGATAAATCGAGTTGAATCAGGTTTTTGACGGCGGGCGTACTTTGAATATAAGAGTCCTGCAAACGGAATGGAACATCCTGAAAATAACCGTTGACTTTGGAAAAAATCAGATGAAAGTCTTTTTTATTTTTACTGTTGGCAAATTCATCTCCGATTGAACGATTAGCGAGGTGACCAGTAAATCCAAGACTGTCGAAATGCACAGAGTCACTGAAAATCAACTGGTTATTGTACGTATTAAAATCCAGGGAAACCAACGCATTTCCTTCCCCTTTAAATTTTCCCTGTATCTTTGTTTTAGTATAAAAAGGGTGGAGTAGCTCGTACGGTTCAATGATTGCCTGAATGTTTTGTGCAATTAATCCCTTGCTGGCCTGATAATCGGTTGCCTCGTTAATTAGTTCGAAATCAAAAAAATTATCTTTACCTAAATTGAAATGAGCAGAAACCAAAAAATCCTGATCGTCCATTTTTAATTTGAAAGAAGGTGCAAAAAATTCTTTTTTGTGTAAATTTATTGTTGGGTTCAAATTGCCTCGTACGTGGGCGGTATTAAAAAACGTACCTTTCTCTACGTTAAGTCCCATCTCATCCATATCAATATCCAGTCGCAGTGGACCGCTCAGGATCGTCCCATCGGCCTTAAATATTCCTGATACTTCATTAATGGTTCCCGTGTAACGTTTTTTATTAGGACGATTGACTATGCTTACTACGGTATTTTTTATTTCAAAAACTACCCCCTTACCAGCAAACCATTCTTCCAGATCGGCTACCGGCTCGGAATTTTTCGGAAGCTTTTTAATCTCTGGAGTGGATGGGTCGAGGGTATCCACCAGCATATCAATAAAGGCATCTTCTATCTCAAAACGGTTAAATTCCAGTTTCTTTAGAAATAATTTAGGGGTCGAACAACTCAATGCTATCCTGTTCGCAGATAACCGGCGGTAATTACGGCCGGCATAAGACGAGTCTCGCAGACTGACCTTATCTATTTGAAGACGTAGATGGGGGAAACTCGCGAAAACCTGAAAGTCAAAGTCATCTATTTTTAATTCACCGGAATGATGTGTTGCGTACCATGATTCAGTCTTGTGGATTAAAAACGGCTTGTTCAGTTCTACAAGCAACAACAATAGCAGAAATAGCAGGAGGCCGATTAGTACCAGAATACTAAAAAATTTACCAACGGCTTTTATTTTTTTCATTTATTTCCTTTCAGCTTGGTCCAGGGTACAGTATCCCAGAACGTCGGGTACCATTTGTTTTAACGCAATTTATAGGAATCCGTTCATTTAGGCAAGTGATAAAGCGAACCGCAAATCCCGGCTAGTATGCATGAAATATTCTTCCCTGAAATTTGTATTTGAAGAAAATATGTTTACTTTTACGCGGTACGCAAAAAACTTTTTAAGTACCAATAGTTCGTATTGCTGTTTTTCAAATTTATAAAATATATGATAACCAGTGAATTAATTATTCAAAAGGCTATGAAAACCTTTCTTTCTCAGGGAGTTAAGACAGTCCCTTTGGATCGGTTAGCCAGAGATTTAAGGACTTCCAAACGGACTATTTACCAGCATTTTGATAATAAAACGGAACTTTTAAAAGCCTGTCTGGCAGATTATCATACCCGGATAAAAAAAGAAAATCAGGAAATAATCGATAGTTCCCGGAATGCAATTGAAGCAATGGGACATCTTTTTCAGCAAATTCTGCTCCGTTCAAGTATGGTGAACCCAAATTTCTTTAACGATATCATTCATTATTATCCCGGTTTGCTAAACCAGTCTTACCAGGACACCGGAAATTTTGCCCACCAGCAACTGGAAGATATGGCAAGATGGGCCATTGAAGATGAAATTTTTATCGCGGATATGGATATAGACGTAGCTACCAAAACCGTGTTGTCTCTCTTGAAATTATTAAAAGACAACAACCAGTTTCCCGTAAACGAATACAGCAAAGAACGCCTCACATTCGGTATTCTGCTTCCTTACATGCGCGGACTTTGTACCGCCAAAGGACGACGACTTCTGGACAAACAAGAAGAACTGTACCGGGTAAGCATTTAATAAAAACTGAAATAATAAACAATTGAAAAATTCGAGCTCTTTAAAAAATACACCTATTGCCGTCGTTGGATTATCCGCCATCTTCGCCGACGCGGCCAACGTGGATACCTTTTGGAATAATATTATTCTAGGCAAAGACAGTATCAAAGATGTCCCCGATTCCCGGTGGTCCATCGAGGATTATTACGATCCCGATATGATGGCACCCGACAAAACTTACTGCAAGCGCGGTGGGTTTCTCCCGGAGATTGATTTTAATCCACTGGAATTTGGTTTACCTCCTAACATACTGGAAGTAACTGATGCTTCTCAATTGTTAGGATTGGTGGCGGCGCGGGATGCGTTGGCCGATGCGGGATACGGAAAAGATTCCGAAAAATTTACGGCTGAGCTAAAAGCTAAAACGGGTTGTTTACTCGGAGTAGGTGGCGGCCAGAAATTAATTACCCCGTTAATTGCCCGTTTACAATATCCCATCTGGGAAAAGGCTTTACGAAGCAGCGGGATTGCCGAAGCGGATATTCCGCCCATCGTAGAAAAAATGAAAAAAGCCTACATTGGTTGGAACGAAAATTCTTTTCCCGGTTTATTGGGTAACGTGATTTCCGGAAGGATTACCAATCGTTTTGATTTGGGTGGAATCAATTCCGTAGTAGATGCGGCTTGTGCGGCTTCCCTGAGTGCGATTAAAATGTCACTGAGTGAACTTGTCGAAGGTCGCTGCGATATGATGTTGACCGGAGGAGTTGATACCGACAACTCTCCTTTTATGTACATGTCTTTTTCCAAAACCCCCGCTTTCTCCAAGTCCGGGAATATCAGTCCTTTCAGTGATGCCGCCGACGGGATGTTAATCGGGGAAGGAGTAGGAATGATGGTATTAAAAAGATTAGCAGACGCCGAACGGGACGGCGATCACATATATAGCGTCATCACTGGCGTCGGAACGTCCAGTGATGGTCGTTTCAAATCCGTTTATGCACCTCGTTCTTCGGGACAGGCTTTGGCCATGAATCGGGCTTACGAAGATGCGGGTTACGCGCCGGCAACGGTGGGCTTACTCGAAGCGCACGGTACAGGTACAGGAGCCGGAGATCCAACCGAATTTGCTTCGATGCAAATGGTGTTTGGTGCCGACAATCCCAAAAAACAACACATTGCCCTGGGTAGTGTGAAGTCTCAGATCGGACATACCAAAGCCGCCGCCGGAGCTGCCGGAATGATCAAGGCAATCCTGGCCCTGCACCACAAAATTCTGCCTCCAACGATTAATGTTGAAAAACCAAATGCTAAATTTGATATTGAAAAGTCGGCGATTTATATCAATACTGAAACGAGACCCTGGATCAAAAATGGTCATCCCCGGCGAGCGGGCGTGAGCGCCTTTGGTTTCGGCGGTATCAATGTACACATCGCAATGGAGGAATACCAAAAGGTACAGTCTCCGGTTTATCGGATTCATCAGCCTTACCGAACTGTTGTATTGAACGCGCCTACTCCGGCTGCTTTGATAGAATTAACGGCAACGACAATCCATGATCTGGATAATGAAAAAACAGGTCATTTAGCGTACGAAAATTTATCGGCTACCATTAATAATAACATTCCGAACACTGCTGCCCGGGTTGGATTTGTTAGTGAAAGCCGTGAACAAGCGATTGAGTTTCTGACGATCATTGCCCAAAACCTGTCAACCCAGACCACCGCCTGGTCTCATCCGAAAGGAATCTATTTCCGACCGAATGCGATAGATACCAATACCGGTAAAACGGTAGCGTTATTTGCCGGACAGGGTTCACAATACGTGGGAATGGGCCGGGAACTGGTCAACGCTTTTCCGGAAATCAGAGCGGATATTGAAAAAATAGATCAGGTATTCAGAGGTAATAATCAGGAGGCACTCAGCAACTATATCTATCCTCGCCCGGTATTTTCAAAAGAAGCAAAGGCGGAGCAACAGCAGTTATTGACCAGTACCCAATTTGCGCAACCCGCCATTGGAACGCTGAGTATGGGAATGTACAAAACGTTGCAGGCGGCTGGTTTTAATCCTGATTTTCTGGCTGGACATAGCTTTGGAGAATTGACGGCGCTTTGGGCCGCCGGTGTTTGCTCCGATTCGGTATTTCTGGCGCTGGCGCAAAAGCGGGGAGAGGCCATGTCAAACACTGATAGTACAAAAGATAGCGGGACCATGTTAGCGGTAAAAGCTAGCCTGGAAACGGTGCAGGAGGCCATCAGTAGTTTGCCCGGTGTGACGGTAGCCAATATAAATTCTGATAACCAGATTGTACTCGGAGGTAGCACGGCGGCGATTAAATATGCGACTGATTTTTTAAAAGAAAAAGGACTACGGGTAGTTCCGTTACCGGTATCTGCTGCGTTTCATACGAGCCTGGTAGAACACGCACAGCAACCCTTCGCTGAGTTTGTTGAAGGTCAGAAATTCAGCCGTGCAAAGAAACCCGTATATGCCAACTCTACCGCTCAGCCGTATCCAGTCAAAATTGCGGATATTAAAAATATTTTGAAAGATCAGATTCTGAATCCGGTATTTTTTAAACAACAGATTGAGAATATTTACGAAGAAGGCGGTCGGGTATTCGTAGAATTTGGTCCGAAGGGCGTATTGACCAATTTGGTGAAAAGTATTCTGAAAGGACGGGAATTTCATGCCGTTGCCATCAATCCGAAAGCAACCCAGGACAGTGATTTACAATTCCGTCAGGCCGTAGTTGAACTGAAAGTTTTAGGTATTAATTTAAACAATATTGATCCACATTACCGGGCTCCGAAAACACTGGCAGCACCGGGTAAAATGAATGTGAAAATCAGTGGAAATAATTATGTTTCCCAGGGTACGCAAAAAGCCTATACTGACGTCATGTCTAATGGCTTTAAAATTTCCGGCGGTGGTTCGGAAAAGATTATTGAAAAAATAATTGAAGTGGAGAAAATAGTGGAGGTAGAATCCATTCCCGTTCATTTAAATAACCAAGAAGAAATGTTACAAAAAGAAACATTGGATTTACTCAAATCCACCCTCGATCATCTCAAACAGCAACAGGCTTCGGCTACTTCTTTATTTGAAAAAATGATCCAGGATCAGCACCAGCAAACACAACAATTGCTGTCCGTTCTGACCAATGAAATTTCTGGCAACCCACAGGATATTTCTATAAATAAAACAACCAGTACTAATGGGATTCATACCCATGCCAACGGGATAGAAAAGGTGACGCATATCACTACCGCTGCCGCTCCTGCGGTGATGGTGGCACCTGCACCGGTGGTTACCGCGCCCGTCGCTCCGGCACCAAAGTCGGGAAGCAACGCGGAACTAGAAAAAATTCTGCTCAACGTAGTGAGTGAAAAAACGGGCTATCCCGCCGAGATGCTGGAAATGAGCATGGACCTGGAAGCCGATCTGGGCATCGATTCGATCAAACGGGTAGAGATTTTTGGTGCGCTAACCAAGCAATATCCGTCCATGAGCGGGATCAATCCACAGGAATTAACGGAACTCCGTACGCTCGGTGAGATTGTCAGTTATGTGAATCAGAATGCTTCGGGAACCCTGAACGTTGCGGCGTCGGCTACCACGACTCCGGCACCTGCCGTAACCGCTACACCAACTGCCACAACCCCGGCACCTGTTGCCCCGACAACAAACGCAGGAAGCAACGCGGAACTGGAAAAGATTTTATTAGACGTAGTGAGTGAAAAAACGGGCTATCCCGCTGAGATGCTGGAAATGAGCATGGACCTGGAAGCCGACCTGGGCATTGATTCAATCAAACGGGTAGAGATTTTTGGTGCGTTAACCAAACAGTATCCTTCCATGAGCGGCATCAATCCACAGGAATTAACGGAACTCCGTACGCTCGGTGAGATTGTCAGTTATGTCAATCAAAATGCTTCGGGAACCTTGAATACTGCGGCACCGGCTACCGCAACTCCGGCACCTCTTGTCACCGCTACACCAACTGTTGCAACTCCGGCACCTGTTGCCCAGACAACAAACGCAGGAAGCAACGCGGAACTGGAAAAAATCTTACTGGATGTAGTGAGTGAAAAAACGGGCTATCCCGCTGAGATGCTGGAAATGAGCATGGATCTGGAAGCCGATTTGGGTATTGATTCAATTAAAAGAGTGGAGATTTTTGGTGCGCTAACTAAACAGTATCCTTCCATGAGCGGAATTAATCCACAGGAATTAACGGAGCTGCGAACGCTCGGTGAAATCGTCAGCTATGTTAATCAGAACGCGGTTGGAAATATTGCAACAAATACCAGTACACCAACTCCGGCAAAAGTTGCGGCCAACGGAATTAACACGGTTAATGCAAATATGGTAGCAGCGGTACCTGCTGTTTCTGAATCGGGAGTAGAAGGTGATTTATCAAATATGCTTTTGGAAGTTGTCAGTGAAAAAACAGGTTACCCGGCAGAAATGCTGGAACTGGGAATGGATCTGGAAGCCGACCTCGGAATTGATTCGATCAAGCGGGTAGAAATATTTGGGGCGCTGACTAAACAATATCCATCGATGAGTGGTATCAATCCACAGGAGTTAACAGAATTGCGGACCCTGGGAGAAATCGTGGATTATGTAGGAAAAAAAAAACGGACGGCTTAAATAATATTATTACAAAAACTGAAACTAAGGTAACAACTGAACAGAAGAAAGAAATTACCTTAACCCCAAAAAACGCCGTTATAACGGGAAAATTTCACGGAGTAGGAAGAAGTGAAGTAGAATTAAGCTTTCTTCCTGCTCCCGATTTTCTTGAATTTAATTTACCTGCTGGTTATCTCATCCTTTTGACTGGAGACGGATCGGACCTTACCGAAGCGACCGCTCAGGCGCTTGTCAGCAAAGGACATACCGTAGCAGTCCTGAACTTACCGGGTATGACTCCCGCAAAGTTTGAGCAACAAATTACTTTAAAAGAAGTATCCGACGAAGCGATTCAGTCGGCGATCTCCGGGATTACAAATAATTTTGGAAAGATTGGAAGCTTTATTCATTTACATCCGCACTTCGAATTTCAACACGGAAATTTTGCCCAGCATTTTTCTACTGAAAGACAAATTCTAAAAACCATCTTTTTATTGGCCAAACATTTACAGGCGCCACTCAACGAACTGGCTGGAAACCAGCGTGCCGGGTTTATGACCGTTACGCGCATGGATGGAGCTTTAGGACTCGGTAAGCGAACGAATGTTTCGGTCCTCGGTGGTGGCTTGCCGGGTTTGGTAAAATGCCTGAATTTAGAATGGTCATCGGTCTTTTGCCGGGCGGTTGATATTCAGCCGGAACTGGAAGCAACACAGATCGCGAATTATATTGTCGATGAATATCACGATGCCAACGTGGGTATTTTGGAAACGGCCTATAGTACGTCGGGGCGTTTTAATTTAGCCGCCAAACCAATTACGCTGACGGAAGGAGCGAAAATTAAAACAACGGTTACAAAAGATACGGTTTTCTTAGTAAGCGGAGGTGCCAAAGGCGTTACGGCGACTTGTGTAATAGAAATGGCGAAAGCATTTCAATGTAAATTTATTTTATTAGGAAGATCGGACGCCGAATTTCCCTTGCCGGATTTTGCGCATCAAACCGACGAAGAAGGAGCCATGAAGCGTTTAATCATGGAAGATTTTAAAGCAAGAGGGGAGCGACCCAGCCTTCCGGCAGTCAAAAAAATATTCAATCAAATTTCGGCTAAAAAAGAAATTGATGCCACGCTGAATGCGATAACGGTGGCGGGTGGAAAAGCCATTTACCTGAAAGGCGATGTAACCAATCCTGCCAGTTTTAAAACTGATTTACTGGCCGCTACTCAAAAGCTAGGTGCGGTCAATGGTGTAATTCACGGAGCGGGAAGACTGGCCGATAAATATATTCAAGATAAAACGGCGACGGATTTTGACAACGTTCTTTCGGTTAAACTCGATGGACTGTTAAGCCTGATGGCCTCGGTCAATATTCATCAGCTGGATCATCTGGTACTCTTTTCTTCCGTAGCTGGATTTTACGGAAACGTCGGACAAACCGATTATGCGATTGCCAATGAAATACTCAGTAAAGCGGCCCATCAGTTCAAAACCAATCACCCAAATACAAAAGTATCCGCCATCAATTGGGGGGCCTGGGATAGCGGAATGGTGAGTGGAGAACTGAAAGTTCAGTTTGAAGCCGCGGGCGTAAAACTCGTAAACAGTGCCGGTGGTGCTGCCTTGATGGTCAACGAATTTAATCAGGACTACGATGCCCAGCCACAAGTCGTGATCGGTGAAACGCTCCCCGCTGCCGTTAGTTATTTGGGAGAAAATTTACAAACCTACCAGCTTCTGCGAACTTTAACACCGGAACAAAATCCATTTTTAAATCACCACGTCATTCAGGGAAATCCGGTTTTGCCCATTGTCAATGCCGTTGGATGGATGGCAGGAAGTTGCGAACAATTATATCCGGATTTTAAAATTCATAAAATAGAAAATACCAAGCTATTTAAAGGACTGGTTTTTGACGGAACCGCCCCGCAGAATTTTAAAATTGAAGTAAAAGAAACCAAAAAGACAGAGAAAGAAATTTGTTTTCAGGTGAAGATTTCCAGTCCCGGAAAGAAACTACCCGTGTATCATTACCAGGCAGAAGTACAGTTGGTTCCTAAAAAAATGCAATTAGAAGCGCCGACTTTTAAGCCAGCAATGGACGGGAAATTTCAGCCTGCTTCCGGATCACAACTTTATGTAGACGGTACTTTATTTCACGGTCCTTACTATCAGGGAATTGATCAGATTCTGGATTTCAACGATCAGCAAATAATACTGGCCTGTACTGCACCCGAAATACCGCTATCTCAGCAAGGACAATTTCCGGTCATTTCCGCCAACACCTTTTTTGCTGACATTCAGTATCAGGGAATGGTCGTTTGGGTCGCCTGGAAAAACGACGGCTCAAAAAGTCTGCCCCTGCGAACCGACCGCGTAACCCTATACGCACCCATGGAATTCGGACAAAAACTATACGTCCACGTTGCCATCCAAGAATCCAGTGATTTTATGATGATGGCCGACTGCACCGTATACGACGAAACCGGAAAAGTATACGCCATAACAAAAAGCGCCGCCGTAACCATCTCAAAAGACCTAACATGGTAAAAAAATAAAACAAAAATCACACGACCAAGTCCCATAGGGACGACATATAGGTAGCCCCAAAACGAAGTTTTGGGGCGAAAAAATAAAAAAATGAAAATAGCAATCATAAGCATGTCCGGTTTATTCCCCGGTTCCACCACCATGGAAAAATTCTGGGAAAACCTGCTCCAGTCAAAAGACCTGACCAGTCTGGCGACCGCCGCAGATTTCGGAGTAGACCCGCAACGATTTTTTCAGGATGAAAAAGGCGTTGTAGACAAATGCTATTCCCTGAGAGGAGGATATATCCGGGATTTTAAATTTGATCCCGGAGGCTACCAAATGGAAGCCGATTATCTGGCAGCACAAGACAAGCTGTACCAGTGGTCCTTACAAACCGCCCGCGAAGCACTGGACGCCGCGGGTTACGCCGATCGTCCCGATCTATTAAAACGATGTGGATTGGTGCTGGGAAATTTATCCTTTCCGACCAGTACCTCCCACGCCCAGCTAGCAGAAATTTATACCGACACCCTGAATGAATCCGTGCGGGAACTGTTAGGAGATTCAGAATTTACGATTCCGTCCACCGAGCAGCGACCGCCCG
>CAKZUV010000101.1 GCA_937921555.1 uncultured Saprospiraceae bacterium | reverse complement strand
CCGTTATGACTATCTCAGTTGAGTTACTACAATTATCGGTAGCCGTAATACCGTCTATTGATGCAGATGGTATATTATCACAATCAACTGTTATTGCGCCAGGAACATTTCCAAAAACTGGCGGAGTACTATCTTCTACATTGATTGTTTGAGTAGCCGTCGCTGAGTTGTTACACTCGTCGGTCGCTGTCCATGTCCGCGTAATTGTATATTCGTTGGCACACGATCCTGGCGTCGTTACATCATTTACGACTACTGTGATATCGGCAGTGGCACTACAATTGTCCGTTACCGTTACCGCCGTCGCATCACCAACTGGTACATTGTCACACTCTACTGTAATCGCACCGGGTACATTCGCAATGACCGGATCCGTGGTGTCTTCTACATTGATTGTTTGAGTAGCCGTCGCGGAGTTGTTACACTCGTCGGTCGCTGTCCATGTCCGCGTAATTGTATATTCGTTGGCACACGATCCTGGCGTCGTTACATCATTTACGACTACTGTGATATCGGCAGTGGCACTACAATTATCCGTTACCGTTACCACCGTCGCATCACCAACTGGTACATTGTCACACTCTACTGTGATCGCACCGGGTACATTCGCAATGACTGGATCCGTGGTGTCTTCTACATTGATTGTTTGAGTAGCCGTCGCGGAGTTGTTACACTCGTCGGTCGCTGTCCATGTCCGCGTAATTGTATATTCGTTGGCACACGATCCTGGCGTCGTTACGTCATTTACCACTACTGTGATATCGGCAGTGGCACTACAATTGTCCGTTACCGTTACCGCCGTCGCATCACCAACTGGTACATTGTCACACTCTACTGTGATCGCACCGGGTACATTCGCAATGACTGGATCCGTGGTGTCTTCTACATTGATTACCTGGATAGCCGTCGCTGAGTTGTTACACTCATCGGTCGCTGTCCACGTTCGCGTAATCGTATATTCGTTCGCACACGATCCAGGGGTCGTTACGTCATTTACCACTACTGTGATATCGGCAGTGGCACTACAATTGTCCGTTACCGTTACCGCCATCGCATCACCAACTGGTACATTGTCACACTCTACTGTGATCGCTGCTGGTACATTTGCTATGACCGGATCCGTGGTGTCTTCTACATTGATTGTTTGAGTAGCCGTCGTCGTATTGTTACACTCGTCGGTCGCTGTCCATGTCCGCGTAATTGTGTATGTATTTGCACACACACCAGCCGTATTTGTATCGTCTACCGCTACCGTGATATCGCCTACTAAAGTACAATTATCTGAAACTGTTACTAGGGCAGGATCACCCGCTGGTATATTATCACACTCTACCGTGATGGAGGACGGAACGTTGCTGATGATCGGTTCCGTCGTGTCTTCTACATTGATTGTTTGAGTAGCTGTCGCCGTATTGTTACACTCGTCGGTCGCCGTCCACGTTCGTGTAATTGTATATGTATTTGCACACACGCCACCCGTATTCGTATCATCTACCGTTACCGTGATGTCGCCTACCAACGTACAGTTGTCTGATACCGTTACTATCGCCGGATCTCCGGCTGGGATATTATCACACTCCACCGTGATAGATGCAGGTACATTACTGATAATCGGTTCCGTCGTGTCTTCTACATTGATTGTTTGAGTAGCCGTCGCCGTATTGTTACACTCGTCGGTCGCCGTCCACGTTCGCGTAATTGTGTATGTATTCGCACACACACCAGCTGTATTCGTATCGTCTACCGTTACCGTGATATCGCCTACTAAAGTACAATTATCTGAAACTGTTACTAGGGCAGGATCACCCGCTGGTATATTATCACACTCTACCGTGATAGAGGACGGAACGTTGTTTAGGGTTGGAGGAATGGTATCAGAGACGAAAAGCGTCTGAGTTACGATTTCCTGATTTCCACAATCATCAGTGGCCGTCCACGTTCTAATTAATTCATAGGTATTTAAACAAGTCGCATTCTGAGTCGTCTCCGCAAAAACAATGGAGACACTATTTCCGCATTTTTCAGCAACGATTTCTGTTCCTATTACTGGTGGAGCTGGAATAGTACTACACTGTACTGCGGTATCTGCTGGCTGTGTAATGGTAAAGACAGGAGCCAACGTATCCAGTACGGTTACTGTCTGTGTCTGAGTAAATCCATTTCCACAATTATCAGTCACTGTCCAGATTCTGGTAAATGATCCAGAATTATTACAACCAGATAATGTAGTGGTATTATCGACATAAGTAACAATGGGGTTATTTGTACAAGCATCATTTACATTGACTGGCAACCCAATTGAGCTGGTCGTTGAATCCAACTGGCAGTTGATATCAAAATATAACACTGTATCAGCAGGAACCGTGAAAATTGGAGGGATTGTATCAGCAATGGTAATGGTCTGTATTCCGGTTGAACTATTTCCACATTCATCTGAGACAATCCAAGTTCTAAGCAGATCACCGGTTGAATTACAATTTGTCAGATTAGATAAATCATCCGAATAATTAGTAGTAACACTCGGAGAACAGGCATCGCTTGATCCGACAGGAACACCAGTAGAAGACGTAGTCGTGTCTACCAAACAATTAGAATTGAGATATAAAATAGTATCCGCAGGTACTACAAAAACCGGAGCAATTGTATCTGCTACCATGATTGATTGAATACCCGTAGTTATATTTCCACATTCGTCGGATACCGTCCAGGTACGTAATAAGGTACCCGTATTATTACATCCTGACAGTCCGCTAAAGTCGTCGTTGTAGTCCACTACGAAAGTAGCCGAACATCCGTCCGAAATATTTGTAACAGTCCCCGTAGCAGTAGACATGGTATCAACGGTGCAGATATCATCATAGTAAAGAATTGTATCCGCAGGTAATGTAAATACCGGAGCGATGGTGTCCAGTAGAATGATATTCTGAATTTCTGTACTTATATTTCCACACTCATCGGATACAGACCAGGTACGTAGCAGTGTTCCGGTATTGCTACAACCCGCAGCCAATAATGAGAAATCATCCGTATAATTAACGGTGAAAGTGGATCCGCAAGCATCTACAATATTTGAAGGTGAACCAGTAGAAGTAATTGTTGTATCTACCTGACAAGTATTATCCAGATACAGGGTCGTATCATTAGGGGCAGTAAATACTGGTGCTAATGTATCAGCAATCGAAATTACCTGAATGCCCGTAGTAATATTTCCACACTCATCAGAAACAGTCCAGGTTCGGTTGAACGAGCCGGAGGTATTACAACCCGTCAGTCCGGTCAGATCATCCGAATAGGAATAGCTCGTAGTTCCCGTACAAACATCATCAATATCCGTGGGGATTCCGGCAGAAGCAGAAGAAGTATCTACCAGGCAGAACAAGTTTAAATATAAGGTAGTATCCGCGGGTACTGTAAACGAAGGTTGAATAGTATCGAGGATAGTAATATTCTGGGTTCCGATTAATTGATTGCCACATTCATCTGAAACAGTCCAGGTACGGGCAAAAGCTCCGGTATTGTTACATCCGGTCAACGTTGTCTGATCATCGGTGTAAGTAATTGTCAATATTCCCGAACAATCATCCAACGCATCTGTAATTGTACCGGTAGCTGTACTACTCGTATCGACGATACATGCTAAATTCAAGTATACCGTTGTATCAGCTGGTATGGTAGCCGTTGGAATCGTGTTATCTTCGTAGATAATATTTGCTTGTACCTCTGCGGTATTTCCACAATAATCCGTGGCAGTAAAGGTAACCAAAGCAGTCCCAGTAAGACCACAACTATCTGAGAGAGATGCATAATCATTCGTTACCACAGCGCTACAATTATCAGAGAAAGTAGCTCCGCCATAATTGTTTAGCCATTGGCTAATAGAATCAGTTAAATTGATTGAACTGCTACATTCCAATATTAAGTCATTAGGAATTTCATCCCAAACAGGTAATTCTAAATCCAGCAAATCAAATGAAACGGTATCGCTTGAGGTGCAAGTTCCCCGACTCACTTCAAGACTAACTGTTTTCATACCACAAGAGTTGAAGGTAACACTGTGAGGTCCTAGTCCTGAAATTGTATCTGGTGTGGCGCCTGTTCCAAAATTCCAAAAATATTCTGTATCGGGTCCATTATCAAGTGCAATAAAAACAGCCGTATCAGAGGGACAAAGATTAATTGGTATACCTGAAATGTTTGATATAGTCCCACAAGCAGGGTCATCACAATCAACCAATCCGTTTTGATTATCATCAATTCCATTGTCACAAATTTCATCACAAGGAATGAGATTTAAATCGTAACAACAATATGGAGATATTCCACAATCACTGATTGTTGCTACACAAATATTGTAACTTCCAGAATCAACATTAGAAGGATCAATCACTATTGAAGAAGTTCCAGCTCCGCTTAATATATTAATTCCGGAAGGAATTAACCAATCAAATCCAGTTGCATCTGGTAAAGAATCTATGGTAAAACGAATAGAGTCATTTGTAATACAAGCCACAAGTCCTACCGTATCAGGTGCAAGAAAAGTACAAGAAAATGGTATCGGATTAGTAAGGATTACCTCTGTTGGTAAGCTCTCACAGCTTCCGTCACCATTACGGGTGTAAAGTTGGTAAGGTCCTGAATTCAGTCCTGTAAAAGTTCCGCTTGTTTGCCATGTTCCAAAAGCACCTAATCTATATTCAGGTGTTCCAACACCTCCAGAGGCCGATATAGTTATTGAACCATCAGAACCATCACAAGTCGCTGGATCAACAGCCGCATCTACACTAATAATCAACTCATCAGGCTGAGTAATCGTAATAGAAGTTACTATTTCACAAGAATAACTATCGGTAACTGTAATATCATAGATACCCGCAATTAAATTGTTTGCTGTATTTCCACTGGCAGCAATTGGTCCGGTATCTCTGTTACTCCATTGGTAACTGTAAGTTCCAATCCCTCCTGATGCGGTAACAGTTGCCTGGCCGTCATCCTCTCCAAAGCAAGAAACAGGGGTCGTAATACTGGTGGAAGCCATCAATACTGGCGGGTCTATTAAAGTAATACTTGCCACTTCTGTACAACCACTAACATCTGTAGCCGTAACCATATAAGTACCAGCAGACAAAGAATCTGCAATACTTGTATTATCACCGTTACTCCATTCATAGGTGAAGCCACCAGCTCCACCGGTGGCGGTAGCTCGAACTGAACCTGTATTTTCACCAGCACAATTAATCGCTTCTCCGTCAAAATTAGAAGTTATTGAAGTTATGATAGAAGCCGATGGAGGCTGTGTTAGTGTAATGCTATCTACCGCAGAGCAACCCAAGTCATCCGTGACGGTAACAAAGTATGTTCCGGCAATTAAGTTTACAGCGGTGTCTGTAGTTTGGTTATCACTCCATTGAATAGAAATGGGAGCTACTCCTCCGGAGATTGTGACCAATGCTTCTCCATCATTATCACCATTACAAGTGATATTATCTAATGCGAGGGCATCTATATCCAGAGTTGTCTCTACAAAGATAGTTTGCTGTTGAGATGCTGTATTTCCACAATTATCCGTGGCAGTCCAGGTACGTTCAATCTCATAGCTACAACCAGTAGTATTAATATTTTCTTCGAATGTAACGATTGGATCAGGATCACAATTATCTTCAGAATTAATACAACGAGGGAAAACTTCTACTTCCCCGATATTCATTAAATCCCCGTTTTGCAGTTGAATTCTAACATATCTTCCTGAGGTTGCCACGAGCGTATTTGTAGGGAATTGTGCCTCAGATCCTTCAAAATAACTATGTACTTTAGGATCAGCCAGCGTGGTAGTAAGATCCGTAGAAGTAAAAGGTTTTTCAGAAATAAGAATATAATAATCATCTGTTCTGGACTGACAACAACTCGTTCGATTAAAGACATGAATCGAATCTAACTGATAAACCGCCAGAAGATCTACTTCCCACCAAGGTTCTACTTCTGTGACAGTATGATTAAAATTACTATATATTCCGTCAACTACTCTATCCGCTGTAGCTCCGAAATCTACGCTTGATTGGGTGGCAGGTTTGTTTAAAGCAATATTTGTAACATTATTTCCACAATTTAAAAGTGGTGGCTCCGGAATTCCAGAAGGTGCTACGGTTATATCCGCAGGTATATTCAACAGGACTGGTCCTGTAGTATCGATCACTGTTATGTTCTGGGTTTCAATAAATACATTTCCACAATAATCCGTAGTAGTCCAGGTACGAGTTATATTGTAGGATTGATCCGTACAAGTTCCGTCATCGGTTTGTGTATTGGTTTCAGCAAATGTAGTTTTAACAATACAACCAGTAACTAAGAGTTCAGCTACAGCGGTAAGATTTCCACCATTCACCTCTGACAATGCTCTTAGTTCCACATATCTTGCTGGTTGACTTGGAAAACTAACCGTTTCCGGATCCGTTCCAGAAGTCCAGGAACCAGAAGCCACAGGGCTTCCCCAATTGGTACCATCGGTGCTAACATAGAATTCATAATCAGCGATTCGTCCTACTGAGTTATCTTGTCTTGGAAGATAAGTAAATTCAGAAACCTCTTCTAACTGTCCAAGGTCGATCTGAATGGCATGAGGAAGTGGTTCAGCAACTTGACCAGTACAACAACACTGAAATTCTATCGCATCGATATCCAGGTCCTGAGCAGTAATATTAGAGAATCGAACATAACGAGTATCGTATTCCGTCACCAGGTTGTAATTAAAGAAACTGCTATTATTGGTAGAGAAAGGATTATCTCCACGATTTCGATAATTAACTCCATCACCGGATTCTGCAATTCTGAGTGTTGGTGTCCCTCCAGTGCCAGGACTTCTACGAAGTCTGATGGTGTAGGGGGTTCCCGCAGCAATTACTTCTCCTAAGTCAATTACCAAATCTTGTCCCTGATCATCTAATCTGGCAAAATTTCCGTCTGGAGCACCAATAGCATTCGTTGGATTATTCACTCCAGTATTTCCTGTCGCACCCGTTGCGTATCCCAGACCACAAGTAGTCGGTGGACTACTATCAGTTAGCCAATATGTATTTCGGTCTCCATCAATTGCTTCATTTCCGCCAAAATTTGGACCTTGTTGAGAGTCTACCGAACGACTTGTCCAACTATATTTAGGTAATAACCCTATCTGGAAGCAACTATCCTGAATGGCAGCCGTCATAATATCCTGGCAATTCAAGGTCGTATCCGGGCCAATAAGATTTCTGATTGGGCTAATCGGTGTTTGGACAGGGAAGGTTACCTCTGCCTCTAAACTTGCACCATTATTAGTAGCGGTACCAACATTACGAACGAAAGTCGGGTTCGAGAGATCGTTGATAACTGCATTAAATTGGAACAAGATAGAATCATTAGGTAAAATAACACTACCGTGACGATAACCTAACTCATCCAGCGGGAAGCTGGAAAAGGGATTTGGATCATCTGACAAGGTGGTTATATTATTTCCAATAATTGCTCTTGTGGAGCCATTTATGTATGTCAATTCCTCTGGTAATGTATCCAATAAAGTAAGGGTACCAACAGATAGAGGAAGTGCTCCAGTATTTCGGATCATGAGTGTATACAAGACCTCATCACATTCATCAAACAAACCATTCCCATTGACATCTTTAGAGAGATCAGCACATTTTGAGATTGAGAATGGAATACCATTCGGCAATCCTACTCCTAAGTCAATCGCTGGTAATCCCCCAATTGCAGTCTCAGGATCCTGCCCCCATGCACCTGCGATAAACGCATCGGAATTATCACAGACCCAAATTCTAGTACCCGTCTGATCACCATCAATGGTATCATATAATCGTATCTGCCCTAATTCCGGAATAAAGAAATCTTCATCATAAGGAGTTCCGTAAGAATCAACAAAGGCTCCTCCATCTCCGTCGTGATCAACACAGATACGAATATTTCCAGTACTGGTACTTCCTTCCGGAAAGTCAGCCGTGATCCAGATAGGTGCAGAGTTTTCCAAGATAGGTTGTACCTCACAAGCTACTACATTTAATTCTGCGATTGAAGTCCAGGGTCCACCATTAATTTCTGAATTAGCAACTAGTCGAATATAGCGGCCGTTAGTTTGTTCAAATACAACTTTCTTTAACACCGGTGAGCCATCAAATTCGCTGGTGACGACTGGACTTCCCCAATCTGCCAGATTATTCGTTATATAAAAATCATAATCTTCTATGTTTCCATCGGAGGTCGTTCCATCATTAATTTCTAAGGACCAGTTTCTTAAGGTTCCTCCTCTTCGGTTACCTGGCTCCGTCATAATTAAGGTCCAGGTACCATTCATTTCTTCTCCATTAAAATAAGAGAGCGGATTAGCTGAGGGGAATGTTCCCCCTCCGACAGGAGGACATGGATAAGACTGAAGGACATCATTATCAAAACTTACATTGATATTATCGTCACCACCACAATCTTGGTCAAAAATAGTAACAATGGTACCACTTGGACTTTGCAGCTGGACTCTAAGTTGTCCAAGAAAGGTATGATTTATGACCAGGTCTGCAAGATTTAAATCTTCAATGGTACCCGTAGCCGTAACATTAAGCGTAGACGTAACGGTTGTTGGACCGAAAGCCGGAATCGTAACATCATTCGGCTGCGTAAAGGTTTGATAGGTTGCTCTTGGATTGATTAATAATTGAGATAAATTATAAGAAGCTCCCAGGTCAATTTGTATCTCGTGGGGATGTGTCGTTGCAGATGGCGTAGCTTGCGTATGCCAAAAAGTATTCAAATCTCCATCAAATGCCATCGTGCCATTCTGGCTAGCATTTTCGTCACTATCAGTTGAGATCAGACTCCATCCGGCCTGCGAAATAATATTTAAGTTGTGGCAATAAGTTGGATCCTGACCAGGAGCAAAACCAGCAATGGTAATTTGTGAAGTTAACTGATCGGCTGGAATAAGTGCATATCCCCAATCATGCGCGGTATTATCTTCATCGGAATCAATGGTAGCAATTGCATAATAATTTTCACCATTTTCAGAATAAGTTCTTACTCCTGAATTATCAGGAACAGTGATTACGCTGTTTTGATTTGGTGGAATATTTATCGAATTTGTTCCCCCAAGGGTTTCATAAAATATTCGAATAGGGCTACTATTTGGATTATAGAAATGGATCGCAGTAGCATGTTCACTAACCGTAGATACAGGACTATAATAAGCATCAGACCATTGCTCAGTAGGTTTTAAGGTAAAAAATCGACTTTCAAAATGTGCACATATATCTCCCGTCAGAAGGTGAACCTGAATAGGTTGATTTGCGGTGATTAGATCTCCCACATTGATATTTCCATCAATCAGAAAGCTCTCGCCTTCTGCTAAAGCAATCGTTTGAGCAGTACCATTATCAATATAATTAACAGTGGTTCCATTTCTTTGCGCCATTACTACTGCTCCCGTATATTCAAACATGCTGTTAACATCACTGTCTTCTCCCACGGGCATTTGGTATTCTAGTCCCCAAGACTCCACGGGATAGACTTCCAGAGCGCCAGCAAAAACCGTAGAAGAACCAGATGCCCAGTTAAGCTTTGTGATGGCAAGGTTACCACGACTACCGATTTTATCTCCTCCATCATAATCAAGTACCTCCTGCATCGTCCTGGAGTAAACCAAATTATTTAAAACGATTATCTCAGCTGCCGATAAAAAGTCATCTGTATCACCGGGTGCAGCACCGTTAGCTAAATCTCCATCTCCCCAAATTTCCGTCGTCGGCTGAATTGGAAAACTTAGATTAGGTTCATAGCCATCTTCCCAGTGGTCATAGTGAATAACTGTTCCACCTTCGACTACGCCAATAGAAACATAATTTTGTACCGGATCAATTGGATTCACCAAATTAGTAATGCAATTTTCTGGAAAAATACTTTGTAAGGATTGTAATATCTCATCTTCTGGTGCTGGCAAATAATATGTTTCTATAAAATTAGTAGCAGTTACATCACCAGAGCAAAAGTTCAAGGTTGATCCAGTACTCTCTACCCCATTACCTGCGATCAATGTAACCGTAGAGGTAGCGATACAAGTTTGTCCGACATATCTTAATTCAATGGTATAAGTACCTACTGGTAGATTTTCAAAAAGGCTTGATGGCTGCCAGCCGGTGACTCCAACCAGTCGAAATTCGAAGGCAAAAGCATTACCACTTCCTCCAACTAAGATTCCTCCATCAGTGCTTACATTGGTGGTTGGATGAACGATTGTTACGTTGGCAATTGTTGGCGCTTCTGTTACATCTACGGTGACTGATTGAGGCCCTATTTCACAAGTACCAAGATCATTTCTAACATACATAAAATAAGTACCGGGCGCCAAATCAGTGAAGACATTAGAAGGCTGCCAAGTTGTTCCATCTATACTATATTCGTAATTTCCTATTCCCCCCGTAGCATCTATTCTTATGATTCCGTCGTCAGCCCCACAATCCTGAGGAGCACGAGCCTCTGCGGTAAAAGTAAGCTCGGTTGGCTGATCCAAAGTAACGGAACGAACAATTGAACAACCATTGGCATCTGTAATGGTAACCGTATTGGTTCCACTCGACGCATCCGTAATAGTTGCCGTAGTTTGCGTATTATTCCAAAGATAGGTATATGCTCCTGTTCCGCCAGTCGGGGTAGCCGTTACTTCTCCATCATCTTCGCCTATACAACTCACGTCAAAACCGTTATAATCCGAACCTATACTAAGAGTAGCGTTAAGGGGTGCAGGATTATTGATTGTAATACTTGTAATTGCTTCACAATTGTTAGCATCCGTTACAGTTACGGTATAAGTATTCGCTCCGATATTAATCAGGCTATCTCCTAAAAATCCGGTATTCCACCGGTAGCTATATCCGGTTCCGGGAGTTCCTCCGATTGCCTCAACAAAAACACTCCCATCGGTCGCTCCGGGACAGGATACGTCTGCACCATTGTAATTGGATGTTATGGAAGCCGTGGCCGTCAAAGCCGGAGGATCCGTTAGGGTTACCGAAGCGGTGGCAGTACAACCATTTGTATCCGTGACCGTAACGGTATAAGTTCCAGCAGGTATATTTGTAATTTCCCGGGTTGATTCCAGATTACTCCAGGAATAAGTATAAGGAGCAAGTCCAGAAGAAGCATTTACGATCGCCGCTCCATCGCTTCCACCAATACAACTGATATCTTGTCCATTATTAGAACGGCTAACAGATGCTATTGCAGTAATTTGAGGAGGATCAACAATTGTTATGCTTTCAACTACCGTACACCCACTATTATCCGTTACGGTGACGGTATACACCCCTGCATTTATATTGTTGTTTTGTTGAGTGGTTGCGCCGTTACTCCAAAGATAAGTGTAGGGTATTCTACCTCCCTCTGCGGTAACAGATACCGCACCATCGGAAGCTCCCGGGCAGGATATCTGATTACCAAAATAATTAGAGACGACCAAAGCGGATCCTGTTAAGAGGTCTGGTTCAACTATAATTTGAGATAATTCGGCTGTACATCCCTGATTATCCGTAATAGTCAGAGAATAAGTCCCGGGAGACAAGGAGCTAACATCTTTCGTTGTCGCATTATTTGACCATAAAAAACTATATGGAGCTGTTCCTCCGACCACCGTAATATCAAGTGCTCCATCATTTGCACCAAAACAAGATATTTCAGTATTCACTGCGGTAGCATAGAGCGAATCAGGTTGTCCAACCGTCACCTGGATAGTTGTATCACAGCCATTAAAGTCCGTGATTAATACATCATATACACCGGCGGGAAGTCCTTCTCTGTCTCCATCATCATCCGCAATATCCGAGATATTTTCCTGTGAAAGCGTACGAGTATAGTAACTGAAGTTATCCATCGCTCCCATGTAAGGAAAGTATCCATTTGAGTTCACAATGAATCGAATCGGAAGGAAGACAGCAGCTGGATATACATTTGTTCCCGCAGAGTATCCAATTCCAGCTTGATTATCATTAAAGAACCGAGGAGGCATTACTAAGGTAGTAGGGTTATTGCTACTATTGGGTGCCGTATATAATTGCCCATTAACAATGACCGACATAACTCCGTTATCAAAAACAAATCCTACCTGGGTCCAGCCTACAAAATCTGCTGCATTGGTACTACTGGGAGGATTAAAGAAGTCAATCTTTACTCTGGGTCCCGGATAAAAGTTCCCATTCTGAGCCATTGCCACTTGTAAAAATTGTCCATCTAAAACAAGAGATATTCCATTGTTCTCACTTCCTTGTTCGAAGAGGATTTGTCGCTCATCTACCCGGTCTGGATAAATCCACATGGTAACGGCTAACTCTGCCAGATCCGAATCCATAAATCCAGCATTATCATCGTATTTTAATCCAGTTAACCCATTAAAAAAGAAAGCTTCGTTTTCATAGCCGGGCGTACCATACTGTTCGGCACCAAATATCAGAATCGCATCATGATCGTTCTCCGTTTGATCATCCGTAGTAAAGTCAAAAGAATAAAATGCCTCAATCCCTAAATCATTCCAAGAGTAAGTATAGGCATTGACTCCTCCAGTTACATTAACATCAATACGGCCATCGCTTGCCCCATAACAACTCGCATCGGTAACGACCGCGTTAGCTGAAATCCGTTCAGGCTGGGTGACGGTCAGCGTGTAAACTGCCTGACAGCCGTTATTATCGGTTGCAGTTACCTCATAATCTCCGGCAGTTACATTAATTAAATCAGGGCCGGTTTGTCCGTTGCTCCAGGCATAGGAATAAGGAAAAGCACCATCCGAAGCGGTAGCTGTGGCAGTCGCATCTCCGTAGCCAAAGCAGGAAATATCTTCTCCCAAATAATCCGAAGTAACAGCAGCCGTTACACTGATTGGTATTCCGGTAGGTTCCGTAATGGTGACGATTTCCGTATCCGTACAACCATTATCATCCGTGACCGTTACCGTATAAGTACCGCTACCCAAATTGGTAGCAATTTTTGTATTTGCAATAATATTATTCCCCGTATCTCTCCATTCGTAGGTATAGTCGGGAGTACCACCGTTTCCGTTGGCTTCCGCCTCTCCATTTACTGATCCGATACAACTTACACCAAAGCCGCCATAATTGGAATTAACCTGCGTAGAAGCAACTACCGGAGTGGGTTCAGTGACGGTAACAGAAGCAACATCGGTACAACCGACGCCATCAGTGACGGTAAGGGAGTAAGTTCCGGCAGTCACCCCAAAGAGATTGGGCGTAGTGGCAGAATTACTCCATAAGTAGGACTCTCCACTATTTCCTCCGGAGACGGTTGAGATGATGTTCGCATCCGAATTTCCATTACAGGAAATATCTTCCCCATTATAATTAGTAGAGATATTTAAAGATAACTGTGGTGTTTCATAAATCGTATAATCTTTAGCATCGGAATTGGAGCATCCATTTAGCTGAACGATTAATTGAACATTCTTAATGCCATCACTACTGTAAACCACGTTGTGCGGACCACGAAAACTAGCAGAATTAGGTGTCGCATTGGCACCGAAGCTCCAGGTATAAGTAGCTCCCGGAACATCAACCGCATCGAAAACCACTGTGTTATTTTCACAATCTGCCGACGGTAAAATAATATCAGCCGTTGGTGGTACAGGGCTTCCAATCGTTGCGGTAGAAGAAACCAGGCAAGTACCATTACTATTTTGTACGTCAACCGTATAATTTCCCGGAGCCAGCATTCCGAAGAACGGACTGGATGTCCAGGCACCGCCATTTATCCGGTATTCAAAACTTCCGCTTCCTCCGGAAGCATTTACCGTTAAGGAACCATCATCAATACCACAGGTAGTTGGATTTGTTGTATTTATATTGTCAATTACCGGAATAGGTGATACGGTAATATCATCGGTGGTCGTATTGGTACAACCATTAAAATCTTCATAAGTGTAGGTGATGGTGTGGGTTCCCACTCCAGCAGTCGTCGCAGAAAATTCATTTCCGGATACGCCCGTTCCATTATAAGTTCCACCAGCAGGGCTACCGGTAATAAGGGTGACGACTTCGTCTTCGCAAACCATATCGTCAGATAATACAAACGATACGGCCGGCAAATCATATACCTCAATTTGATCGTTGGCAGACCCCGTACATCCATCTCCATTTGTAGTGGTATAGGTGATCGTGTGTATTCCTACTCCGGCGACAGAAGGGTCAAAATTATTGCCACTGACTCCCATACCACTGTAAATTCCGCCGGAAGGAGTGCCCCCGGATAGTATTAAGGAATTTTCGTTAATACAAGCACCGTCATTGGTCAGACTTAAAGTGACTAAATCATTAAAATAAATTTCTATTGTTTCATCTGCTACACTTTCACAGTTTCCTTCCTCTACGGTCAGCTGGACGGTTTTATTTCCACCAATCGAGTAAACCACATCAATGGGAGCGGTAGAAGTAGTAGTGGTGGTAGCAGGAGTAGCGTTCGCACCAAAATCCCAGATATAGGTAACTCCCGGTCCGGCATCCACGGCAGAATAAGTAACCGTTGCTCCTTCACAAACCGGGGCGGGCATATTAATCTGAGCCACCGGACTAAACGGATCAGAAAGAATAATAGTATTTGAGGTAACTAAACAAGTACCATTGTCATTTCGAATTTCAGCAACGTAATCACCTGAACTCAAAGGAGTGAAGGTATTACTGGTCTGCCAGGGTCCGCCATCCAGGCGGTATTCCAAAGTACCATTACCTCCAGAAGCAATAATGGTGATGGCTCCATCCGAAGCGTTACAATCACTGGGGTTGGTTGTATTGACCGCATCAATTACTGGTTCGTCGAATACTTCGATATCATCCGAAACAGTAGTCGTACATCCGTTTACATCGGTAAATGTGTAAGTAATCGTATGAATACCAATACCTGCTACCGAAGCATTAAAGTTACTACCAGAAACTCCATCACCAAAGTAGGTTCCGCCCGCCGGACTACCATCTGTTAAAAAGCTGATATTCTGGTCAAGGCAGAGGGTATTATTTGAAATAACAAAAGATACGGTTGGCAGGGCGCTGATATCTACTAATATAGTGTCCATAGAAACACAACCGTTTTGTGTAACGGTCAGGATCACTTCCTGATTTCCGGTAGTAGAAAAAGAAGCATTCTGCGGCCCTCGTCCCGTCGCAGTCACCGGGGTACCATTGGTACCAAAATTCCAGCTATACGTTGCACCAGTACCAGCATCAACCGCAGTAAAATCTTGTGTTACATTCAAACACCCTTTAACGGAAGCATCAATATCTGCCAGTGGAGCAACAGGGTTCACGATGGTTACGGGATCTAAAGTATCACCGCAAGTAGTAGAATTATTAACATAAATAATGGTATAAACACCCGGCGCCAATCCAGTAAAAACAGTATCTGAAACAGAAGGTGCTCCGTTCAAACTAAACTGATAATCAAAGGAAGGATTATCCACTGAAATTCGAATCTCACCATCATTGATTCCACAACCACTTCCATTGGTAACGGTAAGGGTAGGCGTTATTTCATTTACTACTATAATTGAATCCTGACTAATATTGGTACAACCATTGACATCTGAGATGCTATAAGTAATAATATGCGTTCCCGGACCAGCAGCCGTTGGATCAAAATCAGTACCTGCTACTCCATTACCTGAGAAAATTCCTCCACCAGGTGTGGCTCCGCTAAGAGAAAACAGAGGCGCTGTACTACAGATCGTATCAATTGGTTCTTCGTAAATAACTACTGGAGATCCATGAACGGTAATTGAATCAATAGCCGTACCACTACATCCATTTCCTTCTGTATAAGTAATTTCATGCGTACCAACACCCGCAATAGAAGGGTCAAAATCAGTACCACCTAAAACACCCGTTCCAGCGTAAGTTCCACCAGCAGGAGCGCCTCCTGATAATGTTACTAATCCATTATCTATACAAAAGGTAGTGTCAGGCAAATCAAAGGTAACTACCGGATTATTAGAAATAATAAAAGTTTTAAAGACAGAATTAGTGCAACCATTTAGGGTGACTGAAAGTATCACAGCATTATTCCCAGTATTACTAAAAGAAACACTATGTGGCCCTATTCCAGTGGCAGTCGCTGGAGAAGCACCTAATGTAAAGTTCCAACTGTAAGTAGCCCCTACTCCTGCATCAGATGCAGAGAAGTCGAATGGAACATTTTGACACAGATTCACTGGTTCTGTAAAATCTGCGACGGGTAATGGATTGATATTAACCGTTACCGTTGCAGTACTTGTGCAGTTGTCTCCACTAGTCGTTACCACCGTATAATTACCATCAGCACTTAACGGAACATTGGCAATAATCGGATTTTGATCAGTAGAAGTAAAACCATTGGGTCCGCTCCAGTCCCACATCACAGCATTGGTACCCGTTTCAGATAGAAAAATGGTATCTCCCTCGCAGACAGCACCAGGGTCCGTAATAATTGCTACCGGATTAATACAAGCACTATCTGCACAATCTGTATTTCCATCCTGATCATCATCAATTCCGTTGTCACAAATTTCATCTGGACAAATAGTATAGGTTAGTGCGTCCGAAAAATCTATACAATTCGCCGTAATATTTTTAAGTGAATCGCCAATTGCTGTATTTGTGATAGAGCTATCATCTTCATAATCAACGGCAAGTACCATAAACTTACCAGGTGCAATACCGAAAAAAGAAGGAGCAACTGAGGTTGTATCTACAATTACACCAACCGAATCTGTCAGCACATAAAGTGTAATATATCCTGGATTCGGATTAAGTCCAGCAGGAGAAAAATTAATATCAGCCGGAGCAACCAGATCACAAGTTGAAGAGAAATCACAACCATAACTGCTTACTGTTCCAACGGGAGTAATGCACGTACAAAAATCATCCGTATCCAAAACGCCATCATTATCACAATCCTGAGAAAAAGAAAGGGTGGTTATTGCCAGTAAAAAAAATGTTGAAAATAATTTTACAGAAGTGAAAAATCTTGATTTGGAGAATCTCTCAAAAACAGAAAAACAGCTAATAAGAGCACGTGTCTCAATTAACTGCAGATTAATTTTAAATCTTAAAAAATTTTTACCAGCTAATTCTGATAAAAATCCAACGGTAGATTTTCTGTCCATAAGATAAAGTTTGCGCGAAGTTTCACGGCTGCTTTAGAAAACACAATTCACTGAAAACCATATACTTAACTAAGCAACGTCTATTTGAAAATCTTTATGGAATGATTATTTTCTTTAAAAAGAATGGGAATTATCATCCAATAAAATTTTCTAATAGCGGGGATAATGAAACATTCAGGAAATAGGCTGAAAGTCACAATTTCTAAACCTATGTATATACAGACAAAGATTATACCACTTAGATATAATTTTATAAAATATGAATTATTTTGCATGCATGTGACATAGAAAATAATGATTGGAGCGAGACTGGGAAGGAATATTTATGGAAAGATTCGACTTGTTTTTTGATAAGAAAAAGGACCGAGATTCGGCGAATGTTGATATTAGGAATGGCAAATAAATAAGTGCAGATTCTAGGCGAACTATTTTTGCATCAATCAAAGAAGCAAAATGGGAGTTATGCTGTGTATAGTGACCATTTTGTTGATGCAGAGTGATGCAAAAAGAGGAAGTATAGAATCGTATTTTATTTATTTAACATTCCTTATGTGACTTTATGGACAGGAATAGACTATTTGAATACTATCGGATAATTGTCACATCACCCTGGTAAAAGATTTCGAATCCATCTACAAAGACTACCTTCATCTGATAGATATATACCCCATTTTGGGCGGATTCGCCTTTGAAGGTTCCGTCCCAGCCGAGTGGTTCAGCGTTGGGAGAAAATCCTCTTTGTTCAAATACCAGTGCCCCCCAACGGTTGAACACTTGCAGATATTCGATTACTGAAATTCCATTTCCACCATAAATAGTGAAACGGTCATTCTGCCCATCTCCATTGGGACTAAAGGCAGAAGGAATATAAATTTTTCTTTCTTTGTCGACAGACAGCAGGATGACATCCGAACTCTGACAGCCATTTGTATCAATCGCCGTCAATATTATCTCTGAGGTATTTTCTGGATTTGCGAAGGGATTAACACAATTAACACAGGATAAAAAACTGGTATCATTCCAGAAGAACGTATCTACCGGATTAGAAAAATCCCCGAACAGGCGGAGACTATCTCCTAACAATACTTCGCTATTATCACCCAGATCAACCACAAACTCATTTGGCTGCGACAATAAGATTTCCGTGCTCCAGGTACAACCGTTTGCATCCTGAATATCCACCGGGTACGTTCCTGCCGTTAAGCGACCCAACTGATTCGCTGTCACAAAACCATTGCCATTCTCAAAAGAAAAAAGGAAAGGCTCTTCTCCTCCAATCACCGAATCAATTACTATCGCTCCGTCATCTTCCCCAAAACAAGATGGGCTTTGTAACGAAAAAATTGCATCTGTTGGTCCTCCCGGATCAGGAGAAATTACTATCGTTTCTGTTTCCGTACAACCGCTGACCAAATCCGTAACCAACAGGAAATATATTCCGGTCTCCTCTACCACTCTTTCCAGATTACTGGTTGTAAAAGTTGATCCGTCAGGATCCGTCCATTCCAGTGAAAACTGATCCAGAGGAGATAAAATTTGTACCTCCAGTGAAGCAGTAGCTGTTTCACAACTTAAAAATCTATTTCCATCAACTGTAATAACCGGAGCTTGCGTGTCTTCACTTACCGTAACAGATTCAGACTGGGTGCAACCGTTGTCCGTATTAGTGATGATGAGTTGGTAAGTTCCCGGCGTATTGATGTTTTGAATCAAGTCCGTATTTCCATTAATCCCGGTCCCAGTCCATTGCGCCAAAAAAGGCATACCCTGAGAAGAATTACTGGCATCCAGCACAACGACTGTGTCCAGACAGGTTAATTCCCCGCTGGCATTAATTTCCACTACCGGAAAATCAACCGATGCATTTACGATGAATAAACTGGTATCGGTACAGGTACTTCCAGGACTGGTGACGACCAGTTGATAAATTCCCGCAGCGTTCACTTCTATATTTATTTCGTCGACGGCACTCAGAATTTGTCCGTCCATCGTAGACCAGGTATAGTCAATATTTCCGGCGGGTTGTGAGTTCTGTCCCGACAGAACCAGGGTACTTCCTCCTCCCTCACAAGTCAGGGTACTACTGCCCGTCTGAGAGATAATCGCTGCTACTGGATTTTCAAAAAATTGAACCGCGACGCCCATTGACTGAGAAAGGCATCCATCCATTTGATCTACCTGACCATTACCATTGTCATTTCCCACAATGGCCGTCAGAAAATATATTTGATTATAATTAAACCCTGGATTGTAGCTTACTTCCGGCTGATCACTGCTCCATATAATATTTCCAATCGTCGCGGCATCACCTTCGTGCAATACATATTCTACGGCATCCGTGGCATCCAGAAATTGATTGACAAAACTTAGGGTAACCACTTCGTCTCCACAAATTTCCAGCGGCGTCTGGTCCGTATCTCCGGCTAAACTGGCACACGGACAATCTCCCATACCCTGAAAAATAAAAGGTTCACAACCACGACTGTCAACGATTTCAAAACTATAAGCATCGTCCCGGGGAATGGCAACACTGCTATAGGTATTACCGGATTGAGTGTAGGCAACACTGCTGACACCAATCGAGTAAAAATCGGGATCCGGACCGCCCAGCGTAAATTCTACGACGTAGGTATTGTTATCCGAACTACAGGTAGTCACTGGATTAATAATCTGGGGTCGTTCGTAAACCTCCAGAATTTCAATTGTATCTCTTCCAGTACAATTGTTAGAATTTGTGACCGTTACAGAAACAGATACCGGTCCGGCAGGATTGAATGTTTCGATTTGATCCGTTCCTCCGTTAGACCACGCGTAAGTACTTCCCGGATTTCCGGCATCCAGCATCAGTGTTTCATTTTCACAGATGGATACATCTGCTCCCAGAGCAACGACCGGAGAAGGGTTGGTTAAAACATTTATACTATCAATGGTAGAACAACCATTTGAAGCAGTGACCGTGATATAATAACGATCAGCCACCGAGGTACTGATCGTTGGTGAAACTTCACCGGTCGACCAAAGAAACGTATTTCCACTGGTAGAACTACCTGGATCGAGGATAATCGCATCATTCGCACAAGTAGTCTGATCCGCACCTAAATCTGCAAAAGGAGTGTTAATTACGGAGATATTTATTTCGTCAGATTTTTGACAGCCGGAGGTATTGGTGATGGTCACGCGGTAACTTCCGGAAGTCATGGCAGAAACTTCCCGGATAGCATCGCCCCGCCCAATATCCGACCAGTCGTATAAGCAGTCGGTACAATTGCTGTTGTTAAGAGCATCGAGCGTAATCGGTTCGCCCTGACAGACCGTGGTATCACGCAGATTAATTTCCAGATCACAGACTGTTTTTACCAGCCAGAAATCATTGAATCCATTGGTATCATCCGTTTTATCTTCGCTAATATTAGAATTGGAAATCCCCGCGAGAATATAGCCTCCGGATTGATTTTGAAAAAGATCAAACATAACATCGTTATCCGTTCCACCGATTGTTCGGTCCCACAGTTTATTTCCATTTTCATCGATGTATACCATCCAATAGTCCCAACCTCCCTTATTCGGTTCAGATTTATCACCTTCTACCTCCGAACCGGAAAAGCCACCGAGCAGATAATATCCGGCACTATTTTGTTTCAGGGCATAACAATTATCCAGGGATGAACCACCAAAGGTCACGTCCCATTCTTTGTTGCCCAATGCGTCGATTTTTATGCCCCACATATCTATAGATCCCCGGCTGTTTTGTGATTTTGATCCGGAGATATCAGAATTAGAACCACCCGCCAGAAAGAATCCACCATCAATTGTTTGCTGAAAAGCGGAGAGTTCTTCTACCTCCGCTCCACCGTAACGGTGTTGCCAGATAATTGAACCATCGGTAGAACTTACCTTGACAAACCACATATCTTTGATCCCGAGTGAAGGGCTGGTGATGTCATCGCCCGCATCAGACTGGGTACTTCCTCCGAGTAAAAAATGACCATCCGGAGCAATCTGTACAACGTTAAGCCGCTCTTCTTCCGAGCCGCCCAGGGTCTTGTCCCATTCTACGGTACCAGTAGCGGATATTTTCACAATCCAGTGATCGAATCCTCCAAGATTAGGCTCTGATTTTTCACCACTAATGCCGGAAAGGGACAACCCTCCTAACAAATATCCTCCATCTGCCGTTTGAACTGCTGATGACAGCACATCAAAACTATCACCTCCGTAGGAAGCCTCCCATTCAAGATTACCGGCGGCATCTGTTTTTACCACCCAATAATCTTCTAGTCCACGGTTTGAAGTTTGTTTTTGTCCACCAATTCCGGAAGCAGAAACGCCTCCCAGGAAGTAACCGCCATCGGTCGTTTGAATAATGCTGGTGGCCCGGTCAAGGCCATCGCCACCAAAGCGGGCATCCCATTCTTTTTCTCCCAGGCTATTTGTTTTTAAAATCCAAAAATCTCCGATGCCTTCGTTGGGCGCCGTTACATCTCCATCATTCTCAGAAGAACCCGTAAATCCGGCCAGAATGTATCCACCATCGCTGGTTTCCTTGGCACTGTTCATTTCTTCAAATCCTGATCCGCCATAACTTTCGTCCCACAGTGGTTCAATCTGTGCCATGACAGCACTGTTCCAAATCAGACAGATGAGGAAAACCAACCAATAAGGAAAGAAAAAGAGTGAGCGGTTTTTAGACATAGTATATTTCAGGAGTATTAAATAGTAAAAGAAGCTAACATTCCTTAACTAAGTAACGATCAAATAATAATTTAAAAAGTCGGGTGATAAACTATGTGTGTCTGTGGGTACAATCTAAGGAGTAATTTTGGCGTGTTTGGGTCACAACCTAAAGAAACCCAAATATACTAATTAACGGAAAACAATCCAAGCGTCTGACAGTTATAAGTGTATAAAATAATTGATTCCATTCCTTTGAATTTAGTAAAATGACAGACAGAAGTCATTGTAGATAGATAAAAAAGGCGGTATCTTTGGGGAGTAACTGACACAATTTTCTTGAGGACTTACAAAAAATACTTATGAAATTTTCATTTAAAGCCATGTGGAATAACAAGTGTCCCCGCTGTCGTAAAGGGGATTTGTATAAAAAACCACTACAAATATCCAAGCCGCTGGATATGCACAAAAAATGTGAGGTCTGTCAACTGGACTTTGAACCGGAACCTGGATTTTATTTCGGGGCATTTATGATTTCTTATGTAATAACTGCCTTCATGCTTCTCATTCCCGCTTTGACGCTGGTTTTTTATTTTGAATGGTCTGCCAATCAGGCGATGGCTTTTACAATTTTTCTGGCAGCATTTACTTATCTGAAAGTCTTGCGTGGTTCGCGTGCTTTATATCTTCATCTGATGATGGTGTATGATAAAGACACCAGGGAATCTGACAACTCTGCTTCTAAATATGATAAGAGTATTTTTTAGGTC
>CAKZUV010000100.1 GCA_937921555.1 uncultured Saprospiraceae bacterium | reverse complement strand
GGAAGTCAAAAAATCATTACGCAGGATTATCCTAATCGATTAATTTATCCTGAGTACTTTTCAGAATCTCCTGATTGCCAAGTGTACCATATTTCTTACCCATAATTTGCCAGCAGCTAATAAACAATCCGGCAAATACGGGACCGATCACAAATCCGGAAATACCAAAATAGGCAAGTCCACCAAGCGTCGAAAGCAGGATCATATAATCGGGCATTCTGGTTCTTTGCCCAACCAGCCGGGGGCGTAATAAGTTGTCAATCACTCCAATAAAGCCCGTGCCCAGTACCAATAACAATATGGCTTTAGTCGGATCTCCATTTATAAAAAATACAATTACCCACGGAAACCAGATGATCGCACTGCCAATCGGAAGCAGGGAGGCCATTATCATCAGTACCGTCCAGATGACGACCCCTTCAATTCCAAGCATCCAAAAAACCACTCCTCCGGCCACCCCCTGACAAACTGCGACGACCAGACTTCCCCTGATAGTGGCAATCGTGACACTTTCAAAACGAACGAATAACTCTTTTTCCAGTTTATCCTCCATCGGGATAATTCGCATTAAATCTTTAATCATTTTGTCACCGTCCCGCAAAAAATAAAAGAGCAGGTAAATGGTAAGCAGCATATTTGTGAGAAAACTAAAAAGGTTCTGGGTCAGTGAGAATATATAATTGATCAAAATATTGACGGTTCCTTCAATGGCATTTTCTACCTTTTTACGGGTCTTTTTCTTACTGAATCCCAATGCCTTTAGGGTACTTTTCTGGATAGGTAAATTATCCCGGAACGCTTCTACCCGGTCATTAAGAGAAATTTTGTCGGTATCTTCGGTAACATTGATTAAGTCGTCTACCTGATCGATCAGCGCAAAAACGGCTCCGGTGGTGGGTAGTATTCCCAACAACAAAATCAGAATAACGGTGATTCCTGCGGACAAGTTGGGCCTGTTATCTGTTTTTTTCAGGATTTTCAGGTAGCCTTTTCTGAATAAAATAGTCAACACGACGGCCCAGAATATAGCCAGGAGAAATTCCTGAATAATTTCCAGAAAACCGGCTGTTACGAAGAGAACCAGGAACAGGAAAAAGAACTTTGGCAGGTTAATCTTTAGTTTTTTCATCGTTGGGGAATCTGAATCTTGGGATTACCGATTAAATAAAGACCATAATGATACAAATAAAAAGAGTATTTTTTAATCATTTTAAACGAAATGAAGGCTTTAATCGTTATTTCGTTAAAGAAGCTCTAAATAAAACAGCACCTTCCTCCAAAGACCAGAAACTTTTTAATTGATTATACGTCAAAAAGTAAAGGTCATCGGTTAAATTATTTGGGTTTTACCAAAAAGAGGGCTATTTTTAAGAAACAATACTAAATTAGAATAAATATGAGTATTCCTGGTAAAATTATAAAAACCATCGGCGAACAGACTACGAAAAGAGTCTACAATATGATGCGGGATAAAAAAAATAAAAACGCTCCGGAACCTTCCGAAGATCCAAAACAGGATGCGAATACCATCATTCGTAACCACGTTGCCTGGTCAATGGGTATGGGATTAATTCCCGTTTTAATGGCTGATATTTTTGCGGTCAGCGCCTTGCAACTCGATATGATAAAGCAACTCTGTAAGGTTTATGGAGTGGATTATCAGGAGACGGAAGGCAAAGCTATTGTAACTTCTCTGACCAGTTCGACGATTGCCCGTCTGGGAGCAGCCAGTGTGGTTAAGATGATTCCGGGGATCGGAACCATTCTGGGAGGTATCACCGTTTCCTCTTTTGCAGGTGCTTCGACTTACGCCCTGGGAGAGGTATTCAAAAAACATTTTTCGGAGGGTGGGACCATTCTGGATTTTGACCCGAAACGATTGAAAAAATACTATAATAGTAAATTTGAAAAAGGCAAAGATGTTGCGCGTCAGGTGGCCAAAGATAGAAATATTGAGGTGACTGCTAATCCCGATACACCGGAAGAAGAGCAAATCGAATTGGTGAATATTCCGGAACAAGCTGTCACGCCCAAATCGGATAAAATGAGTACCGAAGCGATGATTGAACGCCTCAAAGAACTGGACGGTTTACGCAAATCAGGGATCATCACCGACGATGAATTTCAGTCTATGAAGAAAAAGTTACTGGATACAATTTAAGTGTTGGATTTTGTAAATTCTCTTTCTATTTATTATCTGCTTCATCGCCCCACCACTTGAGTCAACAAATAACTACGATTAGTTTTTTCCGATACCCCGGACTTTCCAGTAAAGTTTGGGGTTTTGGTATGATGCAATTCGCACACCGTCACCTGGCGGGCGCGCGCGGACTTCAGTTTTATAAACTTATGGGGAGTGGAAAACAGGATGGTTTTAATCCTTTCCCGGATTGGTCTACGTACAGTCTTTTAATGACCTGGGAAAACGAAAATTTTGCCCAAGACTTTATAAAAAATAGTGCACTTTTTGATGCCTACCGGTCGCGGACCGAAAAATTATGGACCATCTACATGAAAAATATTCTGGCCAGAGGAGCCTGGTCCGGAGGAAATCCCTTTGAACCTCACACCGATTTAGATCCCGGATTTTCTAAAATAGCTGTCATTACCAGAGCAACTATCCGATGGCGTAAATTGAGAAAGTTCTGGCAATATGTTCCTACTTCCAGCCTTCCGCTGGCGGGAAATAAAGGATTGATTTATACCAAAGGAATTGGGGAAGTCCCGGTTTTACAGATGGCTACATTCAGCTTGTGGGAAAACGAACAGGCACTTAAAGATTTTGCTTATAACAGCGTGGAACACCACCGGGCGATTCAAAAAACAAGAGAATTAAACTGGTATAAAGAAGAATTGTTTTCCAGGTTTCAGCCGTACCGCGAAGAAGGGGAGCGTTTCTCACGGAATTGAGGATGTTCAATTAACTGTGATTGCTTCATTATTCTGCATCCTATATTTTAATGTAATCTACATAAAATATTGTTAATCAGTTTATTAGTTATCGGTCACTTAATACTCAATGCAGACATATTATTTTAGACATAGTTGATTGAATAGTCCCACAGAATTGATCAGGAAGTTTCTATAATTAAGAGCTTAAACAAATAAACAAATAAACAATTCAACCTCCCAAAATGTCCCGCCCCTCTTTTCTTATTGCTCTTTCCCTCCTAATCGGCGTACTATCCTGCCGGCGATCCGCTCCGCCGGAAGATCTGTTTCCAGACGCTCAAACCATACAACTGAAGGGAAGCGAAGTAACCTTAAAATTACCCGCTGATTTTGTTCCAACCAGCCCGGCTCAATTGACCGGCGATTTTCCGGCGATGGCGGGAGATACCAGCTTTCTTAAATTAACAGCAACTTTTTTTAGCCGTTTTGGTGCTCAGGATCCAACGCTGGATGTATTGGTGGATACCACCAGTGAATTCAGATGTCTGATCATGGCAGCAGGTCCGGGGTTTGAAATGGATGAGGCTATGGGTAAAAGACTTAATCAGGAACTGGGAGATTATTTTCGTGGGGTAGAGGAGGATGATTTATTTCTGGATATTCACAAGATGGATGCTGCCTTCAAGGGAAATGATCAGGTTAAGTTTTTTAAATATAAACAAGAGGTGGTTCGTACAAATAACCGGGCGAGTTACTACCAGTCGTTGTATATGCTCCGTATCCAGGAGTGGAGTTTACTGATGATCGAATTTTCTGTTGATGGAGATGATGTTGAGGAATATTTGTGGTCGGTAAAAGGGTCGGAATTTTAGCTAAGGACTGTAGGTTATGTGTCATTTGGAATCCTGCACCTTGTATTCCAGTCGGTAAATCTATTCCGCTTTCACTAAAAAATATTCGACACTTTCCTTATCCAGTTTTACCTGCTTGACAAATTTGGGCATTTTACTGAGGTTGACGGGTAGGGTATTGTTCGCAGAATTGGGCGAAACTTCCGCGAAGTTGGCTTCCAGCGTAAAATCATTACTGGTCAGGCGATCAAAATTACTCAGACCAACGATACAGCTGATCCGGATTTTTTGCGGGAAAAAGTCCAGACTGTCGTGTCCGTTCAGTACCTGTACGGGAATGAACAAGTCTTTCTGCGTATTCTGTTCTACCTGGGCCGAAACGGTCACTTCACCGGGAGATAGTTTTAGTTCCAGATTGCCGGGGGGGACCAGCGGTACAGTTTCTTTGATAGAGTTTTTTAGTTCTTCTAATTTCAGGAGTTCGGTTGGCCATTCTGTGAGACTATCCAAAAGAGATGGCGGACCGGTAATATCTACCGAGTCCGGCTGTATTAAGATGGAATCTTTCAATTGATGTTGTTGCGCAAAGCTGAACTGACGTACCAGCCGGACAGGTAGGCGCCTCTGATCCAGTCCATCCATACTCAACAAGATAAAGTCATAATTTATATCCTGAATGTTGAGATTGGTTAATTCCTGTTCAATCTTATTTTTAAGAATACTGCCATTGATGGTAAAGCTTGGTTTTTCCGGTAGGTTAAACTTAATCAGTGTCTCTTTGTGATACAAATAACTGGACATTAGATTCCAACCCGTCCCTTTTACCGTTGTGATCAGGGAAGCCGGAGGTGTTTGTACGAAGCTACGGTTTTCAGGCAACAAATATTCAATGGTGACCTCCCTGGTGGTAACAAATTCTTCGGAGAGTTTTACCAATAACCATAAAACCAGTGCCAGTGCCATACACAAGCTCAGGGTCAGACGATCAGAAGAGAAGGACGCTAAAAATTTATGCTGTTTTGGCTTTTTCATCTTTTGGAGCGTACGCCTGTTCAGTCAGTTCACGGGAAATGGCGGAGCGGGAAAATTTAATAAAGGTTTTGCTGTCTACCTGAACGTGTACGATGTCTCCTTCTACCTTATTGATCTGGCCGTACATCCCGCTGGTAGTAACGATTTGCATGCCTTTGGCCAGCGACTCTGAGAACGCCTCTTGTTTGTTCCGGATCTTTTTTTGTGGCAGAATGATAAAGAAATAAAAGGTGGCTACGATGAGCAGTGGTAAAACGAGGTTCAGTAAATCCATAGTAAGTTTTTATTATTTTGGTGTAACAAATCCATCCAGCGAAAGCACCGTTTTCGAAGGATAAGTATTGGCTGTGATGGTAATAGGTTTATGTTGTTTTTGTTTTTTACCGGCCGTATCGAAGACGACTGAGATTTTATTCTGTTCGCCCGGAGGAATGGCTTCCCTTGGCCATTTAGGTACGGTACATCCGCAGGTAGACCGCACGTCAGAGATCAGTAGAGGGACAGTACCCGTATTTGTAAATTTAAAAGTATGCGAAACTTTGTCTCCCTCATTAACGGTACCGAAATCATATTCTGTTTCTACAAAAACTATTTTAGGCAAGTTGGTGGTATCCTGTAATCCTTTGGCTGAAATCGGGTTGCGAATCATCTCGGCCGCGTTGGGAACTGTATTGATTTCCTCGACCCGGCGATCTGACTTAGACGCTTTTTCCGGCTGACAACCCAGCGCTGCCAACAGTATCAGAAGGAAAAAAGGGAAAATACCTTTCATGTTTATATTGGAATTTTGAAATAACTTCTCTAATAAAATGGCAAAGATACCCTTTTTAGCAGGAATTTGTTAACCGGGTTCATCTTCTTTTTCCGGTTTGTTTTCCGCTTCTTTTTCCCGCTTTTTCCGGGCTATTTTCTGGTGATTATTGCTTTCGTAGATGGTATATTGCTCGTATTTGGTCAAATCCTTTTCGGCCCAGATGTCCTTGCCGATATTACAGAGAACAATCAGTTCGTCATAGATTTTATTGCCCAGTTCGATCCGGCGTTCTACGGCTATATCCCGGTCGGCCACCTTATCCTGCTGGATATTAAGGGCATTTTCAAAATCCTGACAAGCATCCGCTACCCGTTTGATACTGTTTTCGTTGACCCCGACGTCTCCTAAAAAATCAATTTGCTTACGGGCTACCCGAATCACCCTTCTTCCGCAAAACAACAACTGTGCGTCGGTCATATCACCCATTTTGGCCGTCCCGAATTTCCGGTATCGTCCCGTTCGGTTGCTGAATTTGATCGCCACTCTGGTCATAATACTACGAATGGCCGTCTTGAGCTTTTCGGACGCCTGATATTTCTTATCCGTTACAATCATCTGATCTCCGACCAGTTCGTCGTCGTCCGGTAATCCTTTAAACTTCAGGATCGTAGCCTTAAAACCATTCATCCGGTCACCGTCGTAGCCGTACTGATCAAATAATTTTTTATCCCGAATGGCATATTTGAGCCTTTCGACGCATTGCAGATAAAGATCCGCGTCGGGGAAATTATATTTACGGTGGAGCGCTTGCTTTTTCATAATTCTTTAGGTGTTTCTGGTAATGAAAATGGTG
>CAKZUV010000099.1 GCA_937921555.1 uncultured Saprospiraceae bacterium | reverse complement strand
AGCAGGCACGGCCGGCAGGCGTGTTCATCCGAGGAAGCGCCTCGGAGAATTCTTATTGATTAAAAATAAATGTTCTGTGCGACCCGGAAGGTATTGGCGTGTGCTTCCACAATATCGGTGATTTTTACCGAATAGCCCCCTCCCATACTGACTGCGACGGGGATGTTATTTTTTTTACAAAGATTCAAGACAAATTGATCCCGCTGCCTGCATCCTTCCCGGCTTACCGCCAAACGGCCCAGTTTGTCCGTTGCCAGAATATCCACACCGGCCAGGTAAAAAATAAAATCAGGCTGGACTTGATCCAGTAGGCGAGGCAAGGTCTTCTGCACCGTTTCCAGATAAAATTTATCTTCTGTTTTGTCCGGTAAACCGATATCGAGATCCGATTTTTCTTTCCGGACGGGATAATTTTTTGCTCCGTGGACACTGAAAGTAAAAACCGCTTTTTCATTACGAAAAATCTGAGCGGTTCCATTTCCCTGATGAACGTCCAGATCCACGATCAGAATTTTTTTGGCGAGTTGATGCTGTAACAGATAATTAGCGGCAATCGCGAAGTCATTCAAAATACAAAAACCTTCGCCACGATTGGTGAAAGAGTGGTGTGTTCCTCCGGCAATATTCATCGCTACTCCGTATTTCTGAGCGTACAAAGCGCACTGAATAGTCCCTTTAGAGATATGGCGACCACGGGTAATCAGTGCTTCTGAAAGCGGAAATCCTATTTTGCGGATTTCTTTTGGCGTCAGCGTCAGCGTTTTTAATTTTTCCCAGAATTCCAGATCGTGGGTCCATAAAATTTCTTCTTCCGTCAGCAAATCGGGATGAAAAAACTGCGACTCGTGGACCGTTCCTTCGTAAACGAGTTGTTCGGGAATCAACTCGTATTTAATCATTGGGAACCGGTGTTTTTCGGGTAATTTATATTTGTAAACCGGTGAATAAGCTATTTTGAGCATCTAATCGGGTTACGAAATTATTGGAGCGCTCAAACAAGAGGCCGGAATCCCAAAAGCATCGACCAAAGCATCTGAGTCGTTGCGTACCGACTGACATAACTGGTTGACAAGTCTGCGAATCGCCTTGGTTTTAATGGGTTGCATATATTCCTGTTCGAGATACCAGCCTTTGTGTTGTTCGATGGTGGAGAGCGCGTAAAGATCACAAAGGTTTTTGAGCGCTTTTTTAACATCCTGATCTTCGCAGTCATTGACGACTTTGATAAATTGTTCGATGACAATTCTTTCTACGTACGCGTTTGCCAGTTCCATCATGTGGGTCTGACAACGTAAAAACGCATCGTAACTATCCATTTTCTTTTTAAGTAACGCGCGCATTCTCTGGGTGAGCGAATACAATAATTTTTGTTCGCGATAGGCAAAGGCACTCAGGTGAAAGTCTGAATCACTGAGGTGTTCAATATCCGTTTTACGGGTGATATACGGGTTTAATTCCGAAATGCTGGTGGTCACCTGTTTGGATAAAAACCGGATAACTGCCACGTAACCTTCGTTATGAAATTCCTGCTTAAATTCGGAGAGCAATCCTTTTGCCACCAACTGCATAAGCACCGTATTGTCGCCTTCGAAGGTGGTAAAAATATCAGAATCTGCTTTCAGATCGGCGAAGCGATTTTCGGCCAGATATCCTTTTCCGCCACAAGCTTCGCGGCATTCCTGAATCGCTGCGGTCGTAAACCAGGTACTGTAAGCTTTCATACCTGCGGCCAGCGTTTCAATTTCGCGGATATCTTCTTCGCTGCGATCCGTATATCTTTTGGTCAGGTAAGTAAGTCCAAAATCGATGGCATAAGCCTTGGCCAGTAAGGGCATGAGGCGTCGCTGGTGGGTAGCATAATCCAGTAGAATCGTTTCCGGTTCATTTTCCCTGGGAGCAAACTGTCGTCTTTTCAGGGCGTATTTAATGGCGATGGTCAAGGCCGTTTTAGCGGCACTCAATCCGGCGCGGGGAACACATACTCTACCTCCGACGAGGGTACCCAGCATGGTGAAAAAACGTTTGGAAGGATTTTCAATCGGACTGGAATAGTTGCCATCGGCGTCGATATTTCCAAAACGATTCAGCAGATTTTCACGTGGTACGCTTACCTGATCGAACCAAATTCGGCCATTGTCAACGCCGTTGAGGCCTACCTTGTATCCCGAATCCACGACTTTTATGCCAGGAAGTAGATTGTGATCATCGTCTCTTAACGGAACGAGTACAGCGTGTACCCCATGATTTTTACCGTTGACGATAAGTTGTGCAAATACACTGGCCATCCGGGAATGCAGTGCGTTACCAATATATTCTTTGCCTGCTTCGAATCCCGGAGAGTGTACCACGATTTCATCCGTTTCAGGATCATAGGTAGCGGTTGTTTTGAGACCGCGGACATTAGAACCGTGTCCTGTTTCGGTCATGGCAAAGCATCCCGCCAGTTTGAGGGTTCCGGTATCTTTTAAATACAGATCGTGATGTTTTTTAGTACCAAGCCATAAAATGCTTCCACCAAATAAACCGAACTGAACGCCGAATTTAATGGTAAGACTCAAATCGTGGTAGCCAAGCGTTTCGAAAATAGCCGCATAATTTCCCATATCATTTAATCCACCGTATTCGGTGGGGTAGGAAGTGGAACCCAATCCCTGATTGGCGAGTAATTTACACCAGTGTAATATCTTTTCCCGGTAGTCTTCTTTTACGGGAATCGTCTCCAGTTTGAATTCCGGATCACTTAAAATTTGCTTGACCTTATTACGAATATCCGCGTAGTCGTCATCCAGGATAGCCGTGAGTTTCTGAACATCGAAAGCATATTCCGGCGTCTGGTTATCGGGTGATTGTTCTCCCGAAAGGTTACTGAAAATACTGCGGTGCGTTTGCTGACTTACCACTCCCAGCGCATCTTCCAGTGAGAGAAGTGCACTGCGGGTAGAGTCCTGATTGAATTTTAGAATCTGGTCAGAATTTGCGGATTGTTTCGCCATTTTGAGTCCCAGATCAACCAGTGACCGCCGGGAGTTCATGGGTAACTGAGAGGCAGCATTTCTGATGAGTAAGGACCAGTGGCTGAATAATTTTTTGGACGGTGGTTTTACCGGATCGCTCCACTCGCAGAGTAAATTCTGGTCTTCTTTGCTGAGAAAATCCAACTTGTTTATCTGCTCATGAATTAATTTTACCTCGCTCGGGCTTAGAATACTGTCTGCCCATCCTACGTAATACAATGGCAGCAGGGCGAGTACACCCGGTGAATAGGAACTGATTGGTGGATTGTTACTCATGTTAAATATATTTAATTTTATTGATCAGGCTTTGTTACAAATCAACGGTCTGGTAACCTGTTATTATTTGCACACTCCCGGATAATCTTTCTACAAAATATTTCAGATAAAGTTTAATCAAAGGGGGATTTGAACAAGGAATTATGCCAAATATGGCAGTATGTATTGCTTTTTCGGAGTTGAAGTGCCGTAAACTGAATGAAAGCCTAAACACTTAATGCACCGTGTTCTTATCAGTATTTTCCCGATTTTACGAGGTTTCCTGTTGTTGTTAAAAATAAACAAAAAAGACCAGATTCAATGAAGAACCTGGTCGGATGGTGTTTGTTCGTTTTCTCAAAAAAGTATGAAATTTGGGGTTAATACAAAATTTGCATTGACCAAAAGGGAGACATTACTTACTTGTCAGTAAGCTGAATGTCTGAATATTCAGGTTATTTAGTTGAATTAAATTTAAAGGTTAATGCTGTAGTTGAAAGGTTTGTATTTTGCTGGAGTTGGTTGTAATCCTGATTTGAAACAGGCAGGAATACGTCGCGTTGTATAATTGTTTATTTGCAAAATGAATGCCAAATAGTTGAATATCTATTATTTACAAAATAAAATATATTTAATGTGTGTTGTTTTGAGAAATAGGCGAGTAGGAATGTACCTAAAAAGGAAAGACCACCGCGGGGGGTGGTCTGGTGACTTTATATTAAAGGGGGATATAAAGTCTTCCTTTATCTTAAACTTAGCAGTTTTCAGTACTGACTAAGGTCTTGGTTGAGGATAAGAGACAGAATCTCTTTTTTCGGTAGCAAGAACGATAGATTCAGATTTTGCATCACCGATTTGCTCAATATTACGTAATTTAGATTCATATGTTTCCATTTCTAACAAACTTTTTGGCTTGGGAATGAAAAACAAAGCAAATAATAGCATAAAATAGAGAATGGTTATCTGGAATTTCCGCATAGGTTAAGGATTTATATAAATTGTAAATTAATTTAATATGAGAAAAAATTGTACCAAAAAAAAAGACCATCACTAGGATGGTCTAAAAACAGACTATGAGAGAACCGCTATGAGAGAAAAATAAAATATAAGCGATTGGAAATTAGTTGGTTATGAATTATTCATTTTTTTAAAAAAATAGATGTTAAAATTCCGGAATTTATCAATCAATTGCTCTGATGACTTAATGCCAGACTAAAATTATCTGTCACCTTCTTGTCGGAGAGGTCTTCTTTTGGTGGTAGATCAATCTTAATGGAAGCAGTAATACTGTCATATTTAATTTCGGTGTCCGATGACAAATAAATTTTTTGTTGATCTATTAATCTTAGTTGATAACAGTCTCTTTTCTTTACAATCTTGCTGATTTTATGCATCGGGGCTGGGCCGTAAAACAAATAAAGCATAGTTCCAAAGAAGATAACAAAGGGGATAATTCGGTACATAGTGTTTAAGTTAGCTGGTTAATTATGATGATGTTTTATAATTGTCTGAAAGAGCATCCCCCTTTCTCTACAGACGTTTAGATTTATTTATTGAGTATCTAGCCGAAACAATTGATATTTTTCAATAGTATTGATCAACTTTTGGTGATACCTTTTATCGGTGGCATATCCTGCTTTTTTCAGTCCCACTGCCCATTTTTCGTAATCCATTCCGTAGGATTTCAGGTGAGCATATCTGCCGTTACTAATCAGCCGGCTGTGTGCTCTCCAGCTATCCACTGGTTTTTCATAAATTCTAAAAAAGTCTTTATGATGATCGTCCGTAGCATTTGAGCAATGTCCTTTCTTGCAATTTTTACTAAAGCATTTCATCCCGAAAAAATTATTATTATTCTCGGCCAACCGGCTCGTTCCTGCTCTGCTTTCGATCAGCGCCTGTGCCATTTTTATACTGGCGGGAATACCAAATTTTTTCATTTCCTGCTGTGCCAGTTCGGCGTGTGCCCGAATAAACTTCTTGGCTCTTCTCGACTGCAAATCATCCGCCGCCAATGGTGCATAAGGATTACTGACTGAAAGCACTTGTGACAAATTGCTTTCTTTTTCCGCTTCCCGGTCATCCGTAAAGACGGACAGCGGTGAGGCGAGGGCAAAATTCAACTGAAAGTCTTTTTTCAACATAATAAAAGCGATCATTGACAATGCACCGATCTTAAACCAGGGCAAATCTCTTCTCAATACTTTCGTTTTTAACAATTGAATCATCCGCTCTCCTAAATCTTTCAACGGTCCCCGTGCTGTCATCCACATTTTTTGAATTACCATAAACAGTAACCTCAGCAGGTCTTTAAAAGCTACTTCCGGTTCTCTCGGATTTTCGGTACTCCGCATCCGATCATCCTGCATCGACCTCAACCCCTTATTTCTGGTATCGATAATGACCAAAGGTACTTCTCGTTTTGGATTTCTCATGGTTAAGTAATTTTGTAAATCGTAATCATGTTGACAGGACAAATATAAAACAAAAAGTTATTTAAAAACAAATGTTTTAAACATTTTATTTTTTAAACATTGTGATTTTAATGTATGAGCGGATATCTTATTTATATAAATTGTTGAAAAACAATAGATTAGGCTTTAAAAATCTTATGATAAACGTGTTGGAATTGTTGAAAAAAATAATGGTACCGTTTTTGTTTTATGCTAATATCATGTACTTAAGTACAATGTCGCCTTTTACCAATATAGATTTATACCCCTTTCCAACGCACATTTTGTGACTCCCCGGCGTTTTTTACTTTCTATATTTTACTGATACCTTGATATTTGATGAACTTACTCCTGAAAAATATTTAGGTACCTTTCCTAAAAAAGAGTTTTAATTAATCATCCAAAAAATTAAATTAACATGAAATTTAAATTCCTGGGAGTTATCCTGCTGGCTGTTTTTGCTATTTCCAGCACTTCTTGTAAATCTGGAAAATCCTGCAAAGGCGGTGGCTGGTACGGAAATCGTAACCTGAGCTACGAAGCAAAGGATTCTGACCAAAAACCAAATGCAGATAAAAAAAATACGTACCGTATCCCGGATACAGAAGCCTGTGAAACGGTTATTCCATAAGAATGCTAAAAGAATTGCCTCGAATTGAGCTTATTTTTAATAAATTTAATTCGCCTGAAAAATATTGTTTAAAGACATTTTATCCGTATTTTCAACTATTTCCAAGAGAGGGTCTTTTATAGTCCTCTCTTTTTTTATGTCCTGAATTTGTAAGGGGTTTATTATAAAAAATATTCAGGTTGATTTACGAACAGATTTTTGTGAGAAAACCCTTTTGTATCTATCAACATATTTGGAGTTGTTGGACAACTTCTTTACTTTCGCAGGAAACAAAACAACTATGCAACTATTAAAAGATAAAATTGCCCTGATCACGGGAGGAAGCCGGGGAATCGGAGCAGCCATCGTTCGTAAATTCGCTGCCAGTGGAGCTACTGTAGCATTTACCTACCATTCTTCTTCCGCCGCCGCCGATGCGATTGTCAGCGAACTGACCGCTCAGGGCGCAACCGTCAAAGCGTACCAATCCGACGCTGGTTCTTACGAACAGGCCGAACAACTCGTAAAAAGTGCTATTGAAGATTTTGGCCGTATTGATATTTTAATTAACAATGCCGGAATTACCCGCGACAATCTTATGCTGCGTATGAACGAATCCCAGTGGGACGAAGTCATTCACACCAACCTGAAATCCGTTTTTAACTTGACTAAGCATGTACTGCGGCCAATGCTGAAAAATCGCAGTGGTTCTATCATTAATATGAGTTCGGTGGTAGGGGATTTCGGAAATGCCGGACAGGCCAACTACGCCGCCTCCAAAGCAGGTATTTTTGGTTTTACCAAGTCTATTGCCAAAGAAGTAGGTTCCCGCAGCATTCGCTGTAATGCGATTGCACCAGGATTTATTGCTACGGAAATGACCGATAGTCTGGACGAAGCAACCAAAGAAAAGTTTCTCAGTGGTATTCCGCTCAAACGATATGGTAATCCGGACGAGGTCGCAGATGCCTGCCTGTTTTTAGCCTCCGACTTGTCAACCTATATTTCGGGACAAACGATCAGTGTTTGCGGAGCATTGAATTGTTAAAAAATGCTTCTTACTTTTCGTTATTGAAAATTGGCCCTCTTCTTACGTAAGAAGAGGGCCAATTTCACCTTCGGCATTAAATTATTATGTGTTTTTACTTAGAATTCTTTAGCGTTCCGTTTCGCCACAAAGGCATAAAGAACACGAAGAAAAAACTTTGTGTTCTTCGCACCTTTGTGGCAATTTTATTATTTAGAGACTTATTGCCGAAGGTATGAGCCAACCGGCAGGTAATTTCTTAAATAATCAGCATTGCATCGCCATAACTGAAAAAGCGATATTTTTCCTTGATTGCCTGTTGGTAGGCGTCCATAATCAAATCATATCCACCGAAAGCACAGACCATAATCAGCAGACTGGATTTGGAAAGATGCATATTGGTAATCATTGAATTGGCAATACTGAATTCGTAGGGAGGAAAGATAAAACGGTTGGTCCAGCCGTCCGTAGCTTTCAGCATTCCGTCGGCGGAGACCGCAGATTCGATACTACGCATGGAGGTAGTTCCCACGGAACAGACTTTTTTGTTTTTCTTTTTCTTTGCCCGGTTGACGGTTTCGGCGGCGGTTTCATTTATTTTAAAATATTCCGCATCCATCTTGTGTTTGCTCAGATCTTCCACGTCGATACTTCTGAAGGTACCCAATCCGATGTGGAGGGTCAGTTCCGCAAAGTCAACACCTTTTATTTCCAGTCGTTTTAATAGTTCACGACTAAAGTGCAGACCGGCAGTCGGGGCAGCTACGGCTCCCATTTCTTTTGCGTAAAGTGTCTGGTACCGTTCCCGGTCAATTGCCTCCGCGTCCCGGTCGATGTATTTGGGCAGGGGAGTGTTGCCTAAAAAACCAAGCATTTCCTGAAATTCCTCTTCGGTCCCGTCGTGCAAAAAACGGATGGTACGACCCCGCGAAGTGGTATTGTCCACTACTTCTGCTACTAAAAGATCGTTTTCATTTTCATCACTAAAGTACAGTTTGTTACCCACCCGGATTTTACGGGCCGGATCTACCAGTACATCCCACAGACGGGATTCGTGGTTAAGTTCCCGCAATAGAAAAACCTCAATCTTGGCACCGGTCTTTTCTTTACGACCGTAAAGTCGGGCGGGAAAAACCTTGGTATTATTAAAAATCATACAATCTTCATCGTCAAAATAATCCAGGACATCTTTAAAGATCTTATGTTCAATTTTTCCGGTATCGCGGTGCACCACCATTAATCGTGACTCATCCCGTTGCTCGGAAGGATATTTAGCAATAAGTTCTTCTGGTAAATCGAATTTAAATTGAGATAATTTAGTACGCATATATTATTTTTTTAGCTGGAAAAGATCACAAAGATAAGTTTTTTCGGGCGAAGTGCCCAAACTGATCAAACTCAAATGCTCCATTATTATGTATCGTTTGAAGTGTTTGAGTGATTAAAATCAGTTATCTATCGTTGAAACCATAAAATCTGTCGAATTCTTGCGGTGGATTGCCTAAAATACGGTAGCTTAGGGCAATCTTTTATTATAACGCAATTATGCTCTTTAAGATCATTTCTGAAAGTATTTCTCAGGCATTCCAGCAACTGGCAGGCAACAAACTGCGTAGTTTTCTTTCCCTTCTGGGGATCAGCATTGGTATATTTTGTATCATCGGTGTACAGACGGCCGTGGATTCACTCGAAGATAATATCAGAGGAAGTTTTGACAAACTGGGAAGTGACGTGGTATACGTTGCCAAATTTTCCTGGGCGGAAGATCCGGGTGAAAATTATACCAAATTGCTGCGCCGCCCCAATCCGGATTACAAAGATTACCGGGAACTGAAAAGACGACTGACAACGGCGGAAACGCTTTGTCTCAACGTTGGCCTGGGCATGAAAACCATGCAATATAAATCCAACAGCGTAGACAATTGTGATGTGCTGGCAACTACCGAAGGGTATAATGAAATTTATAATCCCGAAATAGAAAAGGGACGCTATTTTTCAGCCAATGAATTTACCTACGGTGGTGACAATATTGTGATTGGATATAATATCGCACAGCAGCTTTTTGGTTCTATTGAACCGGTTGGAAAACAGGTGAAACTGCTGGGACGAAAACTGACCATCATCGGGGTCATTGCCGAATCGGGAGAAAGCCTGATCGGAATCATGGATTACGATGATACGGTACTTTTGACTTATGAGAATGCCCGAAAGTTTGCCAATTTAAAAGCAACCAATGTTTTCGGAAATTCCAGTCTGAGTGTTAAAGCAGAAGAAGGCATTGATAATAAACAACTCAAAGACGAGATAACGGGTGTACTTCGTGCGCACCGCCGCCTGAAACCAAAAGAGGAAGATAATTTTGCTATGAATGAAATTTCTATTCTGACGGCTGCCTTTGATGCTTTTTTTGGGGTGTTGAACTGGATTGGATTAGTGATTGGTGGTTTTGCGATTCTGGTAGGAATGTTTAGTGTAGCAAATATTATGTTTGTTTCGGTCAAGGAGCGAACGAATATCATCGGTATTAAAAAAGCGTTGGGCGCCAAACGGTTTGTGATTCTTTTAGAATTTTTAATCGAAGCAATCATCCTCTGTCTCCTCGGCGGACTGATGGGACTGGCTTTTGTTTTTTTGATTGTAAAAGGACTAAGTGCGGCGGATTTCTTTGCTTACGAAATTTACCTTTCCAAAGGAAATGTTCTGTCGGGATTAATCTGGTCTACCGTGATCGGAATGCTGGCGGGTGTCATTCCCGCTTTGCAAGCTTCGGGCATGGATCCGGTGGAGGCGATCAGGAGTAAGGGGTAGAGAATGGGGGGCAACCTCAAGAGCAACTACAACTTCAATTTCAAAAACAACTACAAAAGCAAGCACTTCTATCGTATTTTTCTGGATAGAAATAGTTTGTTTTTTTACGTTAAAGAGCAAATTGCGGTTGAGATTGCGGTTAAAAAAATATTTTTCATATCATATTTTTATTAAATCTGATTTAACCTACCTAACTTTCTACAGTCCAATTCCAAAGCCGACTGACATTACTTACTTTTTTAAATATCGTCCCATGAAATACCTCCCGCTGTTTTTGCTTCTTTGTCTTTCGTTTGTTGCCTGCGATATGTTTCGTCCCGTCGGACAAAATAACACCGAAGATCCACCCGTGGTCGAGACGCCCGCTACGGACGATGATCCCATCATTGAACCACCCCGGGTTGACCCTCCCGCGACTGACTTTCCTCCCGGCAATGCGATCGTCAGAGAATGGATTCACCGTCCGTTACATCCCGATAATTTTCAGAGTGTGCAGTTTAAAATTAATGCGGTAGAACCCGCTGGAGCTAACAGAGTCGTGCTTTCTATTTACGAATACGAATGGTACCGGAACGACGAAGGGCTGCCTTCCAAGCGAAAACGTACCAACGGAAAATGGGGACAAGCCAAGGAATGGACTTTTACCGAGCCTCTGAAAAATTTGAATTTGGCGTATACCTATTCTAAAGGTTTTCCCGCGGGAACTAACGTAGAATATATTTTTCAGATTTACAGCGTGGACGGAAAGAGAACGGAAAAACTGGCACTTTTTGACGCTGGAGATTCCCGCTGGCCGGATGACAAAATCATGCTTTATGCTACCTCCCGTCATGCGCTTGGTCAGTCCATTAATCTTTGTTTTGTTCCGGATACCGATTATAATACCAACGGCGATGCCCGCAACTGGTCGATGTTTCTGGGGGATGTCGAAGATTTGATTTATAATGGATACCATAAAAATAATATGGTGAGAAACCACAAAGAGAACTGGGCATTCTTCTACACGCGCGAAGCGGTAGATGGATTTCAACTGGCCCTTGATTTTGGTAATCCGGATCGCTTTCCTTCTTTTATGAGAGAAAATATAATTGATGGAATTGATGCGTTTGGATTGTTGCATAGAAATGAATACAGCGACGGAGCGTACCTTCTGGGAAATCTTCAATTCCTGGCTCAGAATCTTTTTACCTCCGAATCTTATAACCATGGAACGGCTATTCACGAGACGGGACACGCTGTGTTTAATCTGAGTGACGAATACAATGGTTGTGTTTGTTTTGAATCGGATACTGGTCTGGGACAAAATGTATTCAGTAGTCGCTCTGCCTGTCAATCGTTTAACCGGAACAATGGATTCAGTGATGTCGATTGTACCGAGATTACAGGTTATAATGGTATGGCCTGGTACATGTCCGAACGGAATGTTTATTTTCCTACGCTGCAAATTTGTCAGGACTTTAACCGGGCACAGGGGCACGAAGCGGGCAGTTGTATTACTTTTCAGGATCTGGATGGAAAAATTTCTTATCGTTCCAATGGCGGACTTTGCATTATGCAGGATGACGGCGATGAAATTGTCCGGGATTTTCAGCAAACCTGTGGTAGTTTGATTGACCGTTATTACGAGCGGATGGAACTCAGCGCACTCGCTATGACTCCACAACCAATACAGGATAATACTTATGGTTATGAAAAAATTGCATTGCTGGAATTGGAAAATAATAATGGCAACTGGGAGATGGAATTTGAAAAGGTGCGCTATGGAATTCCAGCCAAAGACCGGGTTAGTCCCGATGCCTATACACTATCCGTTGTGGGACCGGACGATCAGATGATGTACGCAACTTCTCTGGACCGGCCCAATCTCGTAAAGTTTGAAGGAGGAGACCGGGACCACCATAAAACGGTAGAAACACCCAAAGCTGCTATGAAAGTTGCGATTCCGTACAGCAAAAAGATAAAAGATTTACAATTGTACGATAATCAGCCGCCACGAGCCTTGCCGGGAAATATGGTCATTCGCGGAACGGAGCGGGGTAGTGGAATGATAAAGAATTTTCCGATGGTCGTGAAAAAGATGACCGAATGATCCCGAATTTCAGAGGGAAGAGGCCAGGCTGGTTATTTGATGAGGGAAGAGGATCGTTATTTATTTAACATTCCTTAAACATGCGCTTAGGCAAATAAAAAAAGCAAGCTTCTATGACATGAAACTTGCTTTCCAAAACCTATTTTAAGATCAAAGTTATTCTTACCAGCTAATGTCGTCTTCGGCTACATCTTCCGTTACGTCACTGCTGTCATTTTCAGTATTTTTTTTGTATTCACCATCGCTTTCGGCCTGGCTTGCTTCCCACTCCTCGTGTTTGCGGGTATATTCGTCGTAATCATAGTCGGGCATCAACTCCGTTTTTACGTAGTCAACGGCCTCCTGTAGTCCATCCGTAAAGCGGTTGAAGTCCTCTTTGTAAAGGAAGATCTTGTGTCTTTCGTAACCGTCGCTGTTAAATTTTCGCGTACTTTCGGTTAGCGTTAAGTAATAGTCTTCTCCTTTAGTCTGGCGAACATCGAAAAAATAAGTTCTTCGTTTTCCAGCGCGGACTTTTTTGGAAAAAACGCTCTCATATCGTCTTGAATTGCTCTCGTTTTCCACTGTTTAAAGTTTTTATGAGTAATAGAGTTTTACTATTCCGTTATACAAATGTAGTGATTTGTTCCACAATAAAGAAAATTTGTTTAAAAAAAACTGTTTTTTAATAAAAGAAATTTTTCAAACGTTTAATGTGTAATTATTACAATAATACCGGTGAAAATATATCAGACTGTTTGAATATATGCTGTTTACCCCTGATTTTGCGGTATTAGCATCAACTGACCTCATTGTAAGAGTATCTATCAGAATCAGAAAGGGAAAAACAGAAAAGTGAGTCACAAACAGCAAATTTTAAAGTCCGGTTACCCGATTTAAAGCCCCTCCTCAAACGCTAATCTCAAATATTTTTAAGTTCAGAAGCCTCTTCCAGCTGCTGTTGTTCAAATACCTGAGCGTAATAACCACCTTTGGCGAGCAACGTTTCGTGGGTGCCCTGCTCGGCAATATGACCATCTTCGATGACGATTATGTGGTCAAACTGCAGGGAAGAATAGATGCGGTGAGTAATAATCAGACTGGTTTTGTCCTTTAATTTTCCATTCAGATAACCTAATATTTGCTGTTCTGTGGTCGTATCTACCGCCGACAGGCAGTCATCGAGAATGACAATATCCGGTTCTTTGATCAGGGCACGGGCGATGGAAATCCGTTGCTTTTGACCGCCGGAAAGCGTTACGCCCCGTTCTCCGACCATGGTATCAAATCCTTCGGGCAAACCGACAATATCTTCGTAAACTGAGGCATACCGGGTAAATTCTTCGATGGTCGCACGGTCGGCAGTTCTTTTTCCGAAAGCCACGTTTCCGGCTATGGTATCCGAAAACAAGAATAAATCCTGCGGAACATATCCGATTTTCTTACGCAAATTCGCCAGATCGTGATCTCTGATATTTCTTCCATCTATTAAAATCTGTCCCTCCGTTACATCGTACATTCTTAGTAATAAATCGGCAATCGTCGTCTTTCCGGAGCCCGTTTTTCCGATAATGGCCATTTTCTGACCGGATTTCAGCGTAAAAGTTAAATCGTTAATCGCCCGGATTCCGGAGTCGGGATAGACAAAATCTACGTTCTTAAATTCGATATTCCCCTTTAATTCCACCGGATCAATGATGGGATTTTTAATGGCAGGATCTACGTCCAGAAATTCGTTGATTCTGCTCTGTGATGCTGCGGCCTGTTGTACGATCGAGGCGATCCAGCCCAGGGCCGTAATAGGCCAGGTGAGCATACTTACGTAAATGACAAATTCGGCGATATTTCCGGGAGTAACCGTTCCTTTTACCACCTGCACTCCTCCAACGTAAACGGTCAGCACCGTACTGGCACCGACCAGCAAGATCATCAACGGAAAAAACAAGGCATTCACCTTTGCCAGATCCATCGTTTTGTCCTTGTAATCGTCACTCTGATTGCCGAAATGACGCAGCATGGCAGGTTCCTGTACGTAGGATTTGACCACCCGGATACCACTGTAAACTTCCTGTGCCGTACTGTTTAAAGTGGCCAGTTGTTTTTGAATAATCCCGCTTTTTTTATTAATTAAATTACTGACGTAATAAATAGAAATCGACAGAAAAGGCATCGGCAGTAAAGAATAAAAGGTCAGCATGGGACTGACCGAAAGCATTGAGTAGATCACAAAGAAAAAGAGCGAACTCAGATTTATTCCATACAAAATACCCGGACCAAGATACATTCTCACCTTGGATACGTCTTCGGTAATCCGCGACATAAGATCGCCCGTATTATTTTTTTTATAAAAAGCTAAATTGAGATTTTCATAATGTGCAAAAATTTCTTTTCGCATATCATATTCGATCAGGCGGGACATTACAATGATCGTCTGCCGCATAAAGTACATGAAAATACCCATCAGAAGGGCCAGAATTAAGACCAGAACACCGAAGAAAAGCAATACTCTTCCCAATTGAGCAAACAAAACTTCCTGAGCGGCATATCCTTCGGTGAGATTATACAATCCGATATTCTCAATCACCAGATCCAGCGCGTAGCGAATCATCTGGGGCTGCAGCACCCGAAAATAGTTACTGAGAGACACAAAAATGATCCCCAGTAGAAATCGCCATCGGTATTTATAGAAAAATTTATTAAGAACGGCTAATTGCTGCACGGATTATAAATAGGGTTTTGTAAGATCAATGTATCAATTTTGAATCTAAAACGTAAAGATACCTATATTTAGATCGAAAGATGGTAACTTTAAGCCTTTCTCCAGATAAGCCAGAATGGTGCCTCCGCATCTGATGTTGACTAAATCATTAATTAACAAACCTTTCCGGTAATTGTTGCCGGAAATAAGTCCAGTTTAGTATGAACCGAATTATTACGCTTGATGAATTTATTATTAAAAAACAAAAAGATTTTGACTTTGCCTCCGGCGAATTAACAGGTCTCCTCCGGGATATTGGCGTTGCTGCAAAAATTGTCAACCGCGAAGTAAACAAGGCCGGTCTGGTCAATATCCTCGGAACGGAAGGGGAGGCCAACGCTTCCGGCGATACCGTACAAAAATTGGATATGTATGCCAACGATAAACTGATCGACTGTCTGAAAAACAGTGGTGAATGTTGTGGAATTGCTTCTGAAGAAAACGAAGATTTTATTCCTATTCCGTCGGTGGCCGGCAAAGATGCCAAATACGTCGTAGTCTTTGATCCGCTGGATGGTAGCTCCAATATTGATGTAAATGTTTCCGTAGGAACTATCTTTGGAATTTACCGTCGTAAAAGTAAACCTTCCGGTCCCTGTGAATTGAAAGATTTTCTGCAAAAAGGAACAGATTTGGTGGCCGCTGGATATGTACTTTATGGTACTTCCACCATCCTTGTTTATACCACGGGCCGAGGTGTGAATGGGTTTACGCTGGATCCGACGATTGGAGAATTTTGTCTGTCGCACCGGGATATAAAAATTCCAAACAGAGGAAATTATTATTCTGTCAATCAGGGATATTATTTGAAATTTGACGTAGAGATGCGACGGTATATTGACCACTGTTCGGATATGAATTTACGGATGCGGTATATCGGTTCGATGGTTTCAGATATTCACCGGACCTTGTTACAGGGAGGAATTTTCCTTTATCCCAATACCAGAAAATATCCAAAAGGTAAACTAAGATTATTGTACGAATGTAATCCACTGGCTTTTATCATTGAGCAGGCTGGCGGAAAAGCCATCAATACCAATCTTGAAAGAATTATGGAACAAGATGCGCACGGATTACACCAACGGGAAACGATTGTTATCGGTTCGCCGGAAATGGTAGATGAGATGAAAGCATTTATCGAAAGATATAGTATTCCCGGATATAAGGTAGAAGGGTAGTGCCTTACTGAATAGCAAATTGAAAAATCCGGGCAGCGTATGGTTGTCCGGATTTTTTATTTTTAAACAATGATTTGTGCGGAAAAGTAAAAAATATTGTTTTTATTGTTCACCATGAGCAAGTCAAAGAAGAAAACACACCATCCTTACGCTAAATTGTTTGAGTATGTTTTTCAGAAAAATGAAATGGTGGAGGAATTTATGAAAAATTTTTTCCCATATCCATTACTGGAAAATTTAATCCTTTCTACGTTGAAACCCCAAAGCGTTTCTTATTTGTCACCTGAACTGGCCCGGTTGTATTCCGACGTGGTTTACACCTGCCACTATGGTAAAAATAAAGATAAAGTAACGATTACCTTACTATTTGAGCACAAGAGTTACCTTTCGCCGTATCCACATCTTCAATTATTGGGATATATGCTTAAGATATGGGAGCAACAACGTGATAATGCCGAAGTTATAACACCTGTTATTCCGGTGATTTTGTATCATGGAGAAGATAAATGGAAAGAGCGAAAATTTGTGGATATGTTTACGGGAGTAATCGGTGAAGATATTATTTCCTATATTCCAAATTTCGATTTACATCTCGTAGATTTAAGTCAAGAAAGTGATGAGAAACTAAAGTCGCTGGAAAAACGTTTTCTTGCTAATAGTCTGCTAACCTTTAAATATCATAAGAATGGCGCGTATATCCGACGGCATTTTAGTTTTTTGGTAGAAGTAGACAATGACATTTATCAGCAAACAATGCTTGTATTCCTGATAAAAAATTACGATATTAGTAAAAATGAGATAGAAGTTTTACTGGAGGATACTTCTGAAGAATCAAAATTAAAAATTATGAATGCAATAGACGAACGTTATTTTGAAGGAGAGAAAAAAGGAATTCAAAAGGGAATCGAGAAAGGAATTCAAAAAGGACTTGAGCGGGGAAGACATAACGAAAAAGTTCAAGCCGTTAAAAGAATGATTGAAAAAGAATTACCTGTATCTTTGATCATCGAGGTAATAAATGTGACCGAAGAATTTATCAAAGGTGTAAGCGAAGGGACGATCTCGGAAATGGAATAAATTACCCTCAAAATTTGTTCCTTTCCCTAAAACCCACTACTTTCATTTTAAAAAATGCCCACCCTCCTGACCATCCCTTTTTTAACTTTTAAACTAAAGTTTCACGGCGGAAACGAACTGGTTTTACCCATGCGCGATCTGAACGCGTTACAATTAAGTACTTCTCCCGAATTACTCGCCGGAAAATACGCTGAAAAATTTCAGAAAATATTTGTGGATGCTGCCGATTATCTGGCCCTGGTCCGGGAGGCAGATTACGGCGATTATTTTAAAGATGAAATAACCCTGGAATTTAACGAGGCCAGAGATCATACGGCCTATCCGGATTTTTCGCTCGATTTTTCTTATTACTGGAAACAAACGCCACACGGTTTTTGGGCAGTTGTACCCAACCTTGGAGTGGAAGCCATGGCTACCGAATTTGAGGAACTGGAAACCCGGCTCGAAGAGGCCATCCGGCTTTCTTTTATTCGGAACAAAAGACTGAAAGACGTCCAGAAAATTGCGGCCACCATTTGGTTCGAAGAAGTCGAATTGGTCAGAAATGATATTCAATATAATGTGTATTCGCTCACTGAACAGGAGGCGGGAACTACCCGGGAAGTGAACTGGTTGAAAAAGCTGGCTTTCCCGCTGATTATCAGAGAACAGCAAACCTGGCACCGGGATAAGGAACTGGACAACCTCAGTCGCGCTGCTTACAATGATTTTAATTCCAGTGTGCTGCTCGTCGGAAAATCCGGGGTTGGAAAATCAGCGCTGATTATGGAACTGGCCCGAAAATTCCGAACTTCCGGCGTAAATTCGACCATCTGGGAAACCAACGCTTCCCGGATGATCCGGGAACTGATGGAAGACATGGGCTGGGAAGAAAATTTTGGGTATCTCTGTCAACAACTCGCCGCAACCAATGATTTTTTATTCATTCAAAATCTGACCGAATTATTTGAGGTGGGACAATACGAAGGCAGCGATACCAGTATGGCCGACGCCCTTCAGACTTATCTGAATCAGGGTAAAATTTCTATTCTTACCGAATGTACGCCCGAAGAGTTGAGCAGAATTGAACTGAAGGCGCCTAATTTTCTATCCCTGTTTCAGATTATCCGGCTGGAAGAACCTACCAAAAATCTGGAGAAAATAATTACGGGTAAGGTTCAGTCCGTTGCCAAACGCCAGAACTTAAAAATTGACCGGAATGCCATCGAAGAAATTATTCGGTTGAGCCGGCGTTTTTCTCCCTACGCCGGAATGCCCGGACGACCGATTCGATTTTTAGAATCTATGCTCCTGGACGCACAATTGTCTGAAACAACCATTACCAAAATTACCAGGACAGCGGTGATCAAACGTTTTTCGCAGGAATCCGGCTTACCACTTTTTATGATTGATCCGGATATTCCGCTGCCGCTTGAAAGTATTAAAAATAAATTCAATCAGGAAGTTTCCGGACAGGAACTGGCCGTCGATAATGTACTCAATATGCTGGCTACCGTTAAAACCAATCTGGGATTTAGTGGCAAACCCATCGCTTCTTATTTATTTGTTGGACCGACGGGCGTCGGAAAAACTGAACTGGCAAAAGTGCTGAGTAAATTTATGTTTGGTCACGAAGACCGGATGATTCGTTTTGATATGAGCGAGTACACGCATCCGGGTGCGGTAGCGCGACTGCTGGGATCCTCTTTTTTTACAGATGGATTGTTAACGTCGGCGGTCCGGCGGGAACCATTTTCGGTTTTATTGTTTGATGAAATAGAAAAGTCGCATCGTGGATTCCAGGATTTGTTACTGCAAATTCTGGACGAAGGAAGACTGACGGACAGTCAGGGAAAGATGGTTAATTTTTGTAGCACCATTATTATTATGACTTCTAATATCGGAGCGGACAATCTGCAGGACCATCGGATCAGCTGGAAATCCACAATTGACAATGAGGAGGTCGCCCGGCATTTTGAATTTGCGGTACAGCAGGAATTTCGGCCGGAACTCTACAACCGGATTGACCGGATTACGCCTTTCAGTCCCTTGTCTCAACAAACGATTGCAAAAATTGTAAAAAGAGAGATTGCGAAATTAAAAGAGCGGGAAGGAATAAAATTCAGGAATCTAGTGGTAGATATAGATGACTCCGTGTTTGATTTTTTGGGAGTGCTTGGATACGACCGGCGTTACGGTGCCCGGTATTTGCAGCGGACCATCCGGGAACAGTTAATCATTCCTTTGAGCAGACGCATCAATGTACTTGATTTTGAAAATCAAACCGTCGCGCGGTTAACGGCTCACGACGGAAAGGAAATTAGTTTCGAGATTGAAAGCGATGAAATGGCGCTCGATTTATGGATGGAAGAATTAAACAAAATCAACGATGCTGACTTTGCCAGCGATCTGCGCCGTAAAATATATCAGTTGATGGGCGGTCGGGCCTACGTACATTTGCTGGCGCGGATTGAGCAGTTTGAAGGAATGAAAAAACGGTTAAAAGAAAATTTCTGGAAAGATGAAGACCGTACCCGTTTGTACACCGAACTGTATAAAATCAAAGAAACTGTTTTACAATTAAAAGCCCGGATTGAAAAAATAGAACTGGACCTGGCGTTGATCAAAATGGATATGGAACCCAATCAGTTGCATATCCGGGAAAATCTCAAACCCTGGGAAAAAGATTTCTGGTATTCTAAATTAGATTTATTTCTAACGTCCAACGATGCCGGAAATAAGGCAGCGCTGGGAATATTTGGTCTCAACTTAATACCCATTCTGGATTTCTACAAAGCGCTCTTCGCCGCCAAAAATTATGAATATACCGTACAGGGTGTCTGGTACCGGAAATCCTGGTACGAACGTGTCATTCCGGTGAAGGACTCCAAAACGGGAGCGATGGCACCTGCTCACGAATATATTATTTCCGATCATCTGGAGGTAGAAAAATATCCGGCTATTCCACCACTGGAAGCAGGCGATGTTTTATATGGTGTTATTTTTAAATTAAAAGGAGGTTGCCCTATTCTGTTTTTGGAAAATGAACCAGGTTTTCAGGAGTTTGAAATGAATGATAAACTTAGTTTTAATTATTGGGTACAGTTAGCGGCCCGGGAAATAATTATTCCCCCGGAAATTCACCGGCAAAAATTCTACAAAAAAGCCCAACGAATCGTAAAACCAGAACACCTGACCGATAACCGCCTTAAAATTAACCGGGAAGTTAACCGGGATGGTCACTTGGAAGTGTTACTGGAAACGCTGGAAAGTCTTTTTCAGAATCGTCTGGATCAGGAATTGCTCTGAACCGCTTCCTTATCAGGCGTAAAACCGGCATTAAAATAAATTTTTCTTTTTTTTATCAGAATACCCAACCAAACTTAAAAATCTGCCGTCTTTCCTTATATCAGTGCCTTTTTTATGGGATTTTTAAACAAATTCACTTTTAAAAATCAAGGTATAGAGCTTAACGGCGGAATTATAAAGCTAAAACAAACGAAGATTTACTACCTTCGGAAAGAAACTTTAACAAAACAGGTAAAGACTGTTACAAATGTTTGGAAGAAAATCCTATACTGAAAAAGAACTCGTCGAAGGTTGTATTCGCAACGATCGGCGATGTCAGGAAATGTTGTACAAACAGCATTTTCCGACCATGATCGGTATGTGTATGCGGCATACCTCCGACCGGGAAACTGCGATGGAGATTGTCAATATTGGATTTTTAAAAGTGTTTAAAAAACTGGACACCTTCACTTTCAGCGGTTCTCTGGAAGGATGGATTAGAAGGGTAGTATATCATTGTCTGTCCGATTACTACAAAAAAAATTCCCGCTATCTGCAATTTTTGGTTTTTGAAGAACGGGATGCAAAAGTACGCGATGAGCCTTTAAGCAACATGTACGCAGAAGATATCATGAAAATGGTGGATTTACTGCCACCGGCTACTCAAAATGTATTCCGCTTATATGCCATCGAAGGACTGTCACACGCCGAAATAGGCGAAAGAGAAAATATCAGCGTTGGTACTTCCAAATGGCACTTGAACGCCGCCAGGGAGAAACTCAAAACGCTATTAAAAAAAAATAACAATTACCGAAGTTATGCTGGGTAAACAAAGAAACAATCAAGCAAACGATCCTCAATTTATGGAGACTGCCTGGGAAAACATGGCGGAAATCCTGGATCGGGAAATGCCCGTCGAACAAAAAGAACGACGGATCGGATGGATGTCTATTGCCGCTCTGGTCGTTATGGGATTTGTGGGCGGCATCAGCGCAATGTGGGGACTGCAAAAACATCACTCCGCTCCAATGGCCGTTAATCAGGCGGAGGATTTACCACATCATACCAGGACGACGAACCCGGATGCCGACCTTCAAATCGAATCCGCTGTTACCTATTCTGATTATGAAGAAAATCCAGCTTTAACAAACAACAATCCAATTGCTCATAATTATAAAAATACTGCTAACCAAAAAATAACTACCTCAACGCTACGGGAAACTCGTACATCGCATCCGGTAAATTCCAGCAATACTATCCCCGCAACAATTCCTGCGGATCAGAATGGATTATTTCAAAACGCTGGTGACTTAAAGACTTCGGCCCGCTTAGCGATGGCAGTCCATACCCCCGAAAAAACAGCGCAGACCTCTGCGCCATTATTCGCATTACCTGTTCCGGATATGGCTGCTCTGACGGCTGGCCCATCCGGATTTACCATTGATAATGATTTGGATCTTCCAAAGAGCAAAAAATGGAAAACTGGTGTTTATGGCGGAGTAGTCATCGCCGGTAAAAAAGGCAACGGCCTGGAGACAGCCTTCAGGGCGGAGAGAAGGCTGGGTGCAAAATGGGCAGTCGAAACGGGACTTGGCCTCCGTGCAACCCAACTGGATTTTTTAAGTGAAAATGAAGATTCGGACGAATTAGCGTTTGCGAGGGACTTTCAGTCTTCCATTGAGCCTGCCGCAGAATTATCTTACGCAGAACGACGAGTACTAGCCAACACGGTCAACGCGGAAGCACCTGATTATCATCTGACGGTTCCTCTGTCAGTCGTTTACCGGCCCACGGGCAAGTTGCGGCTGGCTATGGGAATGAGTTGGGCGTACCGGCTCAACGCATTAAAAGATGCTTCGTCTTTTTCTAATTCTTCAAACGCGGGTAATGAAATTTTATCAGATGCCTCCAATAAAAATTCTTTTTCAGAACGCTTCAATGATTTCCGGATGAATCTTGGTGTTGGTTATCAATTGAATGATCGTATGGCCATTGAACTGGGTTACAGTAAGCAATTTAAAACGAAAAACAATAATAATACAAACAATGCAAATGTGAGTGCTTTTCCCTTTGCCGATGATGCTACTGTGTTGGGGGAATTTTTCCGGCTTGGATGGATTTATAATTTCAGAGGATAGGCGAAGTGCGCTGATTAAAAGCTTGTCCAGAGTTTTTATTAAAAATAGCTGATGTGTTTGACTTGAATACATCAGCTATTTTTTTGAAATTAACGTGCGTAATATAAAGAGAAATTCGGTAAGAAATTACAAAATTTTACGCCGGACCGAGGGGAGATTCCATGATTTTTTGCCCTATTACTATCAAAGAATCTAAACAAACAAATAAACCCATAAACCCATAAACCCATAAACCCCTCACCGACCATTGCTCTTCACCACCCGCACCGTTCGTCTCCCCACGTTCGTTCGTAATTCCACAAAATACATCCCCGGCACTAAATTATTTCCGGAGATAACTTTGCGTGCCCGTTGAATCGTAATCCCGTTTTCTGCGGATAATAATTTTCCTGACTGACTGTAAAGCCGGAGCGTCGCATTTGAGATGTTTTCCGGAAAATCAAAATGAATAATAATATCTCCGGCGGTTGGATTAGGGGAAATATCCATTCTAAAATTTTCGGGTAAAATATCCCGCACACCCACGGTCTCTTCCGTTCCCAGACGAACCATCGGAATCCGGTCAAACCCAAAAGCCAGGCTGGAATAGGTGACCTCCGTAATTGGATTACCGATACCCAGCATAGAGGCAAAACGAGTCGTTCCGGTGCTTTCAAAATAATCGAGTGTCGTTTCATAATCCCGTTCATCGCTGTAGTTGATAAATAAATCCGTCGGATCATCCGCAAAATATTCCAGCATCAATAAATATCCCTGGTTGTTTTTTAAAGCCGCCGTTCCGGGAAAAGCCACCAGCGGAACGGTAATAAATCCATCCCCGGGTTCCGATCCGTTAATGTCGTATTGTCCGAAAGCCACCAGGCTGCGTTCGCTGGCTTCTGCCATATTATTTTCATCCAGATCTGTCCATTCAAACAAAGTAAGGTTGATGGTTTTTCCACCCAGTATTTCCGCGTTGGCAATACTAAACGTGGCCGAAGTGGCTGTTTTTTCCAGACCATTGTTAATGAAAAAATAATTTCCCCAGGCCCAGCTGTGAGGTTCGAGTGAAGTCCATTCGTTGTCGAGTGGGGCAGTGCTTCGCCGGGGAGTTACCTGATTTTCCCTGGCAAGGATATCCTCAGATATGGTAAAAGAAAACGATTGTTGGTTATTCTCCGGGGTGGCATCAGAATCTGCGGGCAGGAGGGTATAAACTCCCTCGTAGTTTCCGGGATTATCGGGCGGCGTAAAGGTATTTTCAAATACGAGCAGATCACTTTCTTCGTCCACGCCGAGCAGGTCATGAATTAAGGTATCGGTATAAACAATTTCATTGTTCTCATTAAAAACAGCGATGGATATATTAGTTCCGAATTGGGACTGGCTGCCTTGATTGACTATTTTTACACCAAAAGAAACAGGCGTAATTTCAAAACGAGGGATAATCGCATTTTCCGGAACAAGAAAATTGTTGTCTCTCAAAACCAGATCAACCGCTGGGCGCGGATCACTGCCACTTACCTGAAAGTCATCAATACTCCACTGGTATTCTTCCTGACCTTTCCACTGCCACTGAAAAATAACCGAAGACTGAAACGCTGCGACTTCTGAAACATTAAAATAAATCGTTTCCGGATTCCGGGACCAGCGATTATCCACGTTGCCTGCCATCAGCGGAAATTCTGGAAAGCAATTAAAAATCTGCCACGAAATGCCTCCGTTGTTGCTGACCCGCAAAATGGCGTTACCATTCGGAGTAAGATTAAAAACACCCAGGTGCGTTTCAAATTTTACCCAGACCGTATCTTCCCCGCTAAAATCAAAAGCAGGAGAAGTCAGCTGACTGATATGCGGTTGACCAATCCCGATAAACGCATCAGAGTCCAGCGTCAGAAAGCCATTTTCAGCACTGGTTGCCGCAAAAGGCAGTTGATTGTTATTTCCACCAGCCCAGATAGCGGGACAACCATCCGTTTGGCCCGTGGCCGGATTGGCACACCAGGTCCACAGGACATTTTGCCCGGAAATATCGTTGGTCGTCCAGCCGGACGGAAATCCGGGTTCCGCAAAATTTTGTTCGTAGAGAATATTCTCGGTTTCAATCTGGGCAGCAATATTTAGGGTCAGACAAAGACCAAGACTAATCAGCAGGTTGGTAAAAATTAATTTGCACATGGTAAGTTGAGTTTATAACGGGCAGTT